>JAYSFC010000004.1:0-60640 GCA_041913505.1 Acidovorax sp. | reverse complement strand
ACTTCGGCATCGAGATCCCCGACGCGCCGGGCAAGTACTTCTATGTGTGGCTGGATGCGCCCGTGGGCTACCTGGCCTCGCTCAAGAACCTGCTCAACCGCCGCGGCGAAAGCTACGACGCCTACATGGCCGACCCCGCCCTGGAGCAGTACCACTTCATCGGCAAGGACATCATCACTTTCCACACGCTGTTCTGGCCCGCCATGCTGAAGTTCAGCGGCCGCAAGACGCCCACCAAGATCTGCGTGCACGGCTTCATGACCGTGAACAACGGCGAAAAGATGAGCAAGAGCCGCGGCACGGGCCTCGATCCGCTCAAGTACCTGGCGCTGAACATGAACCCCGAGTGGCTGCGTTACTACCTGGGAGCCAAGCTCAACGGCAAGAACGAAGACATCGACTTCAACCCCGAGGACTTCATGGCCCGCGTGAATGCCGACCTGATCGGCAAGTACGTGAACATCGCCAGCCGCGCCGCGGGCTTCATCGCCAAGCGCTTTGGCGGCCAGCTCAGCAGCGTGGGCGCCGACGGCCAGGCCCTGCTGGCCCAGTTGCGCGGGCAGGCCGAAGCCATCGTGCAGGCCTATGAAAACCGCGACACGGCCCGCGCCGCACGCGAGATCATGCTGCTGTGCGACCACGTGAACGCCTACGTGGACGCCAACAAGCCCTGGGAACTTGCCAAGCAGGAAGGCCAGGACGCGCGCCTGCAGGATGTGTGCAGCACCTGCATCGAAGCCTTCCGCCTGCTCACGATCTACCTCAAGCCCATGCTGCCGGCCGTGGCCGCGCAGGTGGAAGGCTTCCTGAGCGTGCCGCCGCTCGCATTTGCCGACGCGCAGACCCTGCTGGGCGCCGGCCACGCCATCGGCCCGTACCAGCACCTGATGCAGCGCGTGGTACCCGAGCAGCTCGACGCCCTGTTCGAGCCCCCGGCCGCGCCGGTGGCGGAAGCCGTCAAGCCCGGTGGCGAAGAGATCGCGCCCACCATCGGCATTGACGATTTCGCCAAGATCGACCTGCGCATCGCAAAAATCGTGGAGTGCAAGCCCGTCGAGGGCTCCACCAAGCTGCTGCAGCTGACGCTGGACGTGGGCGAGGGCAAGACCCGCAATGTCTTTTCGGGCATCGCCAGCATGTACCGGCCCGAGCAGCTGCAGGGCAAGCTCACCGTGATGGTGGCCAACCTCGCGCCGCGCAAGATGAAGTTTGGCATCAGCGAAGGCATGGTGCTGGCCGCCAGCCACGCCGACGAGAAGGCCCACCCCGGCATCTTCGTGCTGGAGCCCTTCCCCGGCGCGCAGCCAGGCATGCGCATCCACTGAAGCCCTGGCCGGCATGGGCCGGAAGCTGCCTGGCTCTATAGCGGTGGCGGGGTCTGCTGGCCCGCCGCCTGCCGCCACTGGCCCGGCGTGCGGCCCGTCCAGCGCCGGAAGGCCCGGTGGAACACGCTGGGCTCGGCAAAGCCCAGCGCCTGGCCGATCTCGGCCAGCGGGCGCTGCGTCTGCGCCAGCGCCTGCAGTGCGGCCTGGTGCCGCGCCTCATCCAGCAGAGCGCTGAAACTCAAGCCCAGGGCCTGCATGCGCCGCGCCAGCGTGCGCTCGCTCAGCCCCAGGGCGGCGGCGGCCTGGGCACGCGCCAGCGCCCTGCCCGGCAGCGGCTGCTGCAGCTGGCCGGTCATCCAGGCGCGCAGCGCCTGCGCCAAGTCCGCCGGCGCCGACAAAGCCGCCAGCCGCGCGGCCGCGTGCTGGTGGTGCAGTTGCGCCAGTTGCGCATCGGCCTGGGGCAGCGGTGCATCGAGCAGTGCGTTGTCCAGCAGCACGCCGCTGAAGGCCTGCTCGAATTCCACGGCGCAGCCGAAGGCCTCGCGGTAGCCCGCCAGCGGCCCGACGCGGGCCTGGCTGAACTGCACCTGCCGTGGCTTCAGCGCGCGGCCCGTGACCCAGCGCGAGAACGCCACCACGGCCGCCAGCACCGCCTCGATCTGGTGCGGACTGAAGGCCAGCGCGCCCTGGCGCGGGTGGTAGACCACCCAGCTCGCGTGCTCGCCCGCGATGAACTGGAAGCGCCCGCCATCGCTGATGAGGCGCTGGTACTGCTGCACCAGGGCGATCGCCCCGCGCAGGCTGGGCGCGGACTGCAGCAGGTAGCTGACCACGTTGAAGCTGCCCGGCCCCACCTGTGCGCCCGCCTTGAGACCGAAGCCCGCGTCCTGCGTGCAATGCGCCGCCGCGCGCCACAGCCGCGTGATGTGGTCGATGGGCCAGCGCTCGCGCGCCAGCTCGGCCACAGGAATGCCCGCCTGCGTGAGCAGGCGCTCGCGCGCCACGCCCGCGCGCTCGGCGGCGGCCAGCACGGTGTTCACCCAACTCATCGAAACGCTGGCCTGCAGGGTCACGTTCAGTGGCCTCTAAAGTCAATGCCACATCATGGCATGCCGCTATCTTGGGTGCCAGCGCGCCCCACGCACAGAGCGCGCAAGGAGACAGCCGCATGGCAACCCAACATTCCGACACCGTCGTCATCGGCGGCGGCCTGGCCGGCATCGTGACCGCGCTGGAGCTGCTGCGCGCGGGCCAGCGCGTCACGCTGGTGGACCGCGACACGCCCGAACGCCTGGGCGGCCTGGCCCTGTGGGCCTTCGGCGGCATGGCCTTGGTGGGCACGCCGCTGCAGGCGAAGATGAAGATCCCCGACACGCCCGAGCGCGCGCTGGCCGACTGGCTGCGTTTTGGCGAGCTGGGCCCGGACGACCATTGGCCCCGCGCCTGGGCACGCCATTACGTGGAGCATTCGCGCGCCCAGGTGCACGACTGGCTGCTGCAGGAGGGCGTGAAGTTCATGCCCGCGGTGAACTGGGTGGAGCGCGGCCTGCATGGCGACGGCAACAGCCTGCCGCGCTACCACGTGGTCTGGGGCACTTCGCGCGAGCTCACGCGGCGCCTGATCGCGGCGCTGCGGCGTGCGGGCGAAGGTGGCAGGCTCACGCTGCTGCACGGCCACCGCGTCACGGCGCTGGACCACCAGGGCGGCCGGATCGCAGGCGCCATCGTCACCCACGAAGCCACGGGTGAAGAGGTGCGCCTGCAAGCGCCCGTGGTGGTGCTGGCCATGGGGGGCATCAACGGCCGCCATGAAGAAGCGCGCGCCAACTGGCCCTCCGACCGGCCCTGCCCCGCCACCATGCTCAACGGGGCGCACCCGTTCGCTGACGGCAAGCTGCACCGCCACGCCGCCCGCCTGGGCGCGCAGATCACGCACGCGGGCGAGATGTGGAACTACGCGGCCGGCTTTCCCCACCCCTTCCCGCATTTCGAGGGGCATGGCCTGTCGGCCATTCCGTGCAAGTCGGCCCTGTGGCTCAACCACCGGGGCGAGCGCATTGGCCCCGCGCCGCTGGTGACGGGCTTTGACACCCACTGGCTGTGCCAGCGCGTGGCCGCGCAGGACAAACCCTGGACCTGGCATTTGCTCAACTGGCGCATCGCCGCCAAGGAGTTCGCCATCTCGGGCGCGGAGCACAACCAGCGCATCCGCGACATGCAGTTCCCGCAGTTCCTTAAGGAGACCCTGCTGGGCAACCACCGCCTGGTGCGGCAGATGCAGCGGCAAAGCCCGCATTTCCTCGTGGCAGACACCCTCGCCGAACTGGCGGCGAAGATGAACGCACTCACCGCCTCGCTCGACGTGCGCCCCGAGGTGCTGCAGGCCACGGCCGACGCCTTCGACGCCAACTTCGCGCTTGGCGCCAAGCTGCACAACGACGACCAGATCCGCCGCATCCTGCACGCCCGCCAATGGGGCCCCGACCGGCTGCGCACCTGCGCGCCCGCACCGCTGCAAAAGCCCGGCGCGGGCCCGTTCATCGCCATCCAGATGCAGCTCATTACACGCAAGAGCCTGGGCGGGCTGCAAACGGATTTGCAAAGCCGCGTGCTCGACGGCACGGGCCAGCCCATCGACGGCCTGTACTGCGTGGGCGAGGCGGCCGGCTTTGGCGGCGGGGGGGCGAACGGCAAGCGCTCGCTGGAAGGCACCTTTTTGCCGGGCTGCATCCTCACCGCGCGCGCGGCGGCGCGCGCCATCACCGGAAGGGGCGACGCATGAAGAGCGGGCGTGCGCCCCTGCTGGCCCGCTGGGCGCAGCTCAACGCAAATTCATAAAGAAAAACGGCGCAAGTGCTTATCTATTCGACACGAGCAGCTATCTATTTAGAAGCAAGGAGATTCCCATGAACGGCGCACAAGCCCTGCTCAAGACCCTGGCCGACGCCGGCGTCGAGGTCTGCTTCACCAACCCGGGCACCAGCGAGATGCACTTCGTCGCCGCGCTCGACAGCGAGCCGCGCATGCGCGCCGTGCTGGCGCTGTTCGAGGGCGTGGCCACCGGCGCGGCCGACGGCTACGCGCGCATGGCGGGCAAGCCCGCCGCCACGCTCCTGCACCTGGGCTGCGGCCTGGGCAACGGCCTGGCCAACCTGCACAACGCGCGCAAAGGCAAGGTGCCGGTGGTCAACATCGTGGGCGACCACGCCACGTACCACACGCGGTACGACGCACAGCTGCAGTCCGACATCGAGACCGTGGCGCGCAACGTGTCGCCCGGCTTCGTGCGCACCGCACAGAGCACCGCCACGCTGGGCCAGGACGCGGTGGACGCCATCGCCGCCGCGCGCGGCCTGCCGTGCCAGGTGGCCACGCTGATCCTGCCCGCCGACGTGTCATGGGGTGAAGGTGGCCAGCCCTGCCCGCCCCCGGCGGCACCTGCGCCCGCCGCCGCAAGCGACGAGGCGGTGCGGGCGGTCGTGCAAGCCATCCGCTCGGGCGAAAAAACCATCATCTTGCTCGGCGGCTACGCGCTGCGCGAGGGCGCGCTGCGCACGGCCGCCCGCATCGCCGCGCACAGCGGGGCTCAGTTGCTCGCCGAGGTCTTTCCCACCCGCATGGAGCGCGGCGCGGGCCTGCCCGCCGTGGAGCGCGTGGCCTACCTGGCGGAGCTGGCGGGCGTGCAGCTGGCGGGCGCGCGGCACCTGGTGCTGGTCGATGCCAAGTCGCCCGTCTCGTTCTTCGCCTACCCCGGCAAGGCCAGCGACCTGGTGCCCGAGGGCTGCACGGTGCACCCCCTCTGCGGCCCCGCGCAGGACGCTGCGGCCAGCCTGGACAAGCTCGCCGCCGCACTGGGCGCCCATGCCGAACCGCCGTCTCTCCACCTGGCCCCCGCCCGGCGCCCGGAGCGCCCGCGCGGCGTGCTCACCGCGCCCAAGGTCTGCAAGGCCGTGGGCCACCTGCTGCCAGAGAACGCCATCCTCATCGACGAGGCCATCACCTCCGGCCTGATGCTGGGCACGATGACGGCGGGCTGCCCGCGCCACGACCTCATCACACTCACGGGCGGCGCCATCGGCCAGGGCCTGCCCAATGCGGTGGGCGCGGCCATTGCCTGCCCCGGCCGCCCGGTGCTCGCGCTGATCGGCGACGGCACGGCCATGTACACCGTCCAGGCGCTGTGGACCATGGCGCGCGAAAAGCTGCACGTGGTGTCCATCATCTTCAACAACGCCAGCTACTCGGTGCTGAACGTGGAGCTGGAGCGCGTGGGCGCCAACGAGGCCGGGCCCAAGGCCAGGTCCCAGCTCGACCTGCAGGGCCCGGTGCTCAATTTCGCCCAGCTCGCGCAGGGCATGGGCGTGCACGCGGTGCGCGCCAGCACGGCCGAGGACTTCTGCCAGGCGCTGGAATACGCGCTGGCGCACCCGGGGCCGCACCTCATCGAGGCGATGGTGCCGGAGTCGCTCAGCGGCGCCAAGCGCAAGCTGCTGCCCTGGATCCTGCGCTCCCTGCCCAGCCTGCCGCAGCCCGTGGCGCGCGCGCTCAAGCGCAAGATCGCGCCCTGAGGGTGCCGTGCCGGCTCAGCGCCCGTCGGCCGGCTTGTCTGCACTGCCCGCGCGCTTGACCCGCCCGTCGGGCCCGAACGTGGCCGTGAACACCATCTCGCGGTTCGGCGGGTCGACCCAGTTCCAGTCCCAGTCGGTTTCCTGCTTGAGCGGATAGGGCGTGCGCCGGGCCGGCTTGCCCAGCATGCGGCGCACGGCAGCTTCGTCCATCCCGGGCAGCACTTTCTCGAAATTCTGCGGCGCCAGCACCTGGCGCAATGCCGTCATCTTGCCGCCGGGCCCGATGGTGATCATGTAGTTCTGGTGCCCGGCAGGCTGGCGGTTGTATTCGAGGGTGTGCGAGCCGTCGGGCTCCTGCCAGACGTTGTCGGGCACGCCGAAGCGGTCGCGCACATCCGCTTCGGTGGAGACATCCTCCTCGAGCTCGCTGATGCGCTGGGGGTCGCAACCCACGAGCGCCACCAGTCCGAGAACAGCGGCGGCCGCTGCGGCCATGCGGGAAATAGGGGTCATGGACGGTGTCCCGGTAAAATCGACGGTTCTCTTCCAAGGTTAACAGGCCATGTCCATTTTCCGCCGCCCCGACTACCAGTCCGACGCCACGCAGTTCATCAACCAGCTCAAGACGCAAAAGCCCGAGCTCGACGCGCAGCAACAGGCCGGCCGCGCGCTGCTGTGGGACAAGCAGGTGGACCGCGAGGTCTGGCAGGACTACCGCGCGGGCCGCGTGGCCCAGAAGCCCTACGTCTACCAGACCAACAACTGAAGCCTCTGCAGCACGCGGGCGCTTGCACCCTCTTGGCATTACGCTACCAAATAGATAGCAATCCATGAGCAGCGCGATCGACGAAGCTGCTGCGCTGGACGCCAACGGCCTGCCCGCGGTCGTGGACCAGGTGGCGCTGGCGCGCCTGTACGGCGAGCCGCTGTTCGCGCTGCCGCAGGACCTGTACATCCCGCCCGACGCGCTGGAGATCTTCCTTGAGGCCTTCGAGGGCCCCCTGGACCTGCTGCTGTACCTGATCCGCAAGCAGAATTTCAACATCCTCGACATCCCCATGGTGGGTGTCACGCGCCAGTACCTGGCCTACGTGGACGAGATCCGCAGCCGCAACCTGGAACTGGCGGCCGAATACCTGCTCATGGCGGCCATGCTCATCGAGATCAAGTCGCGCATGCTGCTGCCGCCCAAGAAGCAGGAAGGCGGCGAGGAGGCCGAGGACCCGCGCGCCGAACTCGTGCGCCGCCTGCTCGAATACGAGCAGATCAAGCTCGCGGCCATGCGCCTGGGCCATCTGCCGCAGTACGGGCGCGACTTCCTCAAGGCCCAGATCACCATCGAGCAAAGCCTGCAGCCGCGCTTTCCCGACGTGCACATCGCCGACCTGCAGGAAGCCTGGCGCGACATCCTCAAGCGCGCCAAGCTCGTGCAGCACCACCGCATCACGCGCGAGGAGCTCAGCGTGCGCGAGTACATGAGCATGGTGCTCAAGGCGCTGCAGGGCCGGCGCTTCGTACCGTTCGAGGACCTGTTCGACCCCGAAAAGGGCGGCACGGTGCTCGTGGTCACCTTCATTGCGCTCCTGGAGCTGGCCAAGGAGACGCTCATCGAGATCACCCAGGCCGAGGCCTTCGCGCCCATCTACGTGCGGCTGGCCTATACCCCGGCATGACCCCCCTGAGTCGCCTGCGGCGCCTTCCCCCTCTCCTGCGGGAGGGGAACGCCACCCGTGGCCTGGCGAAGCCAGTTCCACCGGTGGCACCGGCCTGAGGCGGCGCCAGTTGCGCAGGCCCTGGAAAACTAGCATGCAATCCCAAGACTTCGACGTACTCATCGTAGGCAGCGGCCTCGCCGGCCTCTCGGCGGCCCTGCACCTGGCGCCCACGCACCGCGTGGCCGTGATCACCAAGCGCACGCTGCAGGACGGCTCCAGCGGCTGGGCCCAGGGCGGCATTGCCGCCGTGCTGGCCGACGACGACAGCTTTGCCGCGCACATCGAAGACACGCTGGTGGCAGGCGCCGGCCTGTGCGACCTGGCCACCACGCGCTTCGTGGTGGAGAACGCCCCCGCTTCGATCGCCTGGTTGCGCCAGCTGGGCGTGCCCTTCACCCTCGAGGGTGACCACTTGCACCTCACGCGCGAAGGCGGCCACAGCGCGCGCCGCATCGCGCACGTGACCGATGCCACCGGCGCCGCCGTGCAGCGCACCCTCATCGACGTGGTGCGCAGCACGCCCGGCATCACGCTATTCGAGCAGCACACGCTGGTGGACCTGATCACCACGCGCAAGCTGGGCTTGCCCGGCAACCGCTGTCTGGGCCTGTACGCGCTCGACAGCGACACCGATGAGGTCGTGACCTTCCGCGCACCGCAAACCATCCTGGCTACGGGCGGCGCGGGCAAGGTGTACCTCTACACCACCAACCCCGACACCGCCACCGGCGACGGCATTGCCGCTGCCTGGCGCGCGGGCTGCCGCGTGGCCAACATGGAGTTCATCCAGTTCCACCCCACGGGCCTGTACCACCCGCACGAAAAGTCCTTCCTCATCAGCGAGGCCGTGCGCGGCGAAGGTGGCAAGCTACTGCTGCCGCCCTCGGCCGGTGGCACGCGCTTCATGCTCGAACATGATCCGCGCGCCGAGCTGGCCCCGCGCGACGTGGTGGCCCGCGCCATCGACTTCGAGATGAAGAAGCACGGCCTCGATTGCGTGCACCTCGACATCTCGCACCAGAGCCCCGCGTTCCTGCAGGAGCATTTCCCCAACATCCTCGCGCACTGCGCGTCGCTGGGCATCGACATCACCAGGGAGCCCATCCCCGTGGTGCCCACCGCGCACTTCACCTGCGGCGGCGTGCTGACCGACCTGGCCGGCCGCACCGACCTACCCGGGCTGTTTGCCGTGGGCGAAGTGGCCTGCACCGGCCTGCACGGCGCCAACCGCCTGGCCAGCAACTCCCTGCTCGAATGCATGGTGTTCGCGCGCGCGGCCGCCCAGGCCATTGCCGCCGCCCCCACGGCCGCTCTGCCCGCCGTGCCCGCGTGGGACGACAGCCGCGTGACCGATGCGGACGAATCGGTCGTCATCTCGCACAACTGGGACGAGCTGCGCCGCTTCATGTGGGACTACGTGGGCATCGTGCGCACCAACAAGCGCCTGGAGCGCGCCGCCCACCGCATCGCGCTGCTGCAAGGCGAGATCCACGAGTTCTACGCCCACTTCCACGTCACGCGCGATTTGCTGGAGCTGCGCAACCTCGTGCAGGTGGCCGACCTCATCGTGCAAAGCGCGCAAATGCGCCGCGAAAGCCGCGGGCTGCACTTCAGCCGCGACTACCCCGAGCTGGCCGCCCCCGCCGCGCCCACCATCCTCGTGCCGCGCTGAGCCGAACACCCACTATCGCAAGGATTTTTCCGCATGTACCGCACCCTGCTCAAGTCCAAGATCCACCGCGTGAAGACCACGCACTGCGAACTGCACTACGAAGGCTCCTGCGCCATCGACGAAGACCTGCTGGAGGCCGCCAACATCGCCGAGAACGAGCAGGTCCACATCTGGAACGTGGACAACGGCGAGCGCTTCGTCACCTACGCCATCAAGGGCCAGCGCGGCAGCGGCATGATCTCGGTGAACGGCTCGGCCGCGCGCCGCGCCTGCGTGGGCGACCTGCTCATCATTGCCGCCTTCGCCCAGGTCGAAGAAAAAGAGGTGGCCAGCCACCAGCCCCAACTCGTCTTCGTGGACGGCAATAACCGCCAGGTGGAACTGCGCCACCACGTACCCACGCAGGCGCTGTGATGTCGGCGCCAGACACGCTCGCCCACCGCAGCCTCGCCAGCGTCTGGCACCCCTGCACGCAGATGAAGCGCCACGAGGCCGAGCCGCCCGTGGCCATCGCACGCGCCCAGGGCCCGTGGCTGCACGGCACCGACGGCCGGCGTTACCTGGACGGCATCAGCTCCTGGTGGGTCAACCTGTTCGGCCACGGCCATCCACACATCCAGGCGGCCCTCGCCGACCAGCTGGCCCGGCTGGACCACGTGATGCTGGCTGGCTTCACCCACGCGCCGGTGGTGGAGCTGTCGGAGCGCCTGGCCGCCCTCACCGGCCTGGGCCATGCGTTCTACGGCAGCGACGGCGCATCGGCCACCGAGATCGCGCTCAAGATGAGCGCGCACTACTGGCGCAACCAGGGCCAGAACGCCAAGAACCGCTTCGTGGGCCTGGCCGGCGGCTACCACGGCGAGACCGTGGGCGCGCTGGCCGTGACCGACATCCCCCTGTTCCGCGAGGCTTACGGCCCGCTGGTGCGCCTGGCGGGCACCGTGCCCAGCCCCGACGCGCGCGCCGCGCAGCCTGGCGAATCGGCACGCGAGACCCCGCGTGATGTGGCCCTGCGCGCCGCCGCCGCTCTGGAAGCCTGGCTGGCCGAGCACCACGCCACCACCGCCGCGCTGATCCTGGAGCCCCTGGTGCAGTGCGCCGCCGGCATGGCCATGCACGATGCCGAGTACCTGCGCCAGGCGCGCGCGCTGTGCGACCGTTACAACGTGCATCTGGTGGCGGATGAGATCGCCGTGGGCTTCGGCCGCACGAGCACGATGTTCGCGCACCAGCAGGCGGGCATCAGGCCCGACTTCCTGTGCCTGTCCAAGGGCCTCACGGGTGGCACGCTGGCGCTGTCCGCCGTGCTGACCACGGACACGGTCTACGCCGCCTTCTACGACGACGACGTGGCGCGCGGCTTCCTGCACTCGCACTCCTACACCGGCAACCCGCTGGCCTGCCGTGCGGCGCTGGCCACGCTGGAGCTGTTCGAGCAGACCGATGCGCTCGCGCGCAACACCGTGCTGGCCCAGGCCATCGACACCGCCTGCGCGCCGCTGGCCGCGCACCCGCGCGTGCGCCACGCGCGCCGCCAGGGAATGATCTGGGCCTGGGACGTGGACACGCCGCTGCCCGACTTCGCACGCCGCTACCACCGCCACGCCATGGCGCGTGGCCTGCTGCTGCGCCCCATCGGCCGCACCCTCTACGCCATGCCGCCCTACGTGCTGGACGACGAGGCCGTGCAGCACCTCGCAACCAACGCCCTGGCCGCGCTGGACGCCACACTGGCCGAGGAAGCCACCGCCCCGGCACCCACCGAGGAGCGCCTGCCATGACCCTGGGCCTGTTCGTCACCGGCACCGACACGGGCGTGGGCAAGAGCCTGGCATCGGCCGCGCTCTTGCACGCGCTGGCGCGCCATCACACGCGCGTGGTGGGCATGAAACCCGTGGCTGCCGGCGCTGAACCGCACGGCGGCCAACTCGCCAATGAAGACGCCGTGCTGCTGCGCGCCGCCTCCACCGTGGCCGTGCCGCCCGCGCTCGACAACCCCGTGCTGCTGCCCGACCCGCTTTCGCCCCATATAGCCGCTGCGCGTGCTGGGGTGCGCATTCACATCCCCGCCATCGTGCAAAGCTACCGCCAGCTCGCCGAGCGCGCCGATGCCGTGGTGGTCGAAGGCGCGGGAGGCTTCCACGTGCCGCTGTCGGACACCGAGACCGGCGCCGACCTGGCCCAGGCCCTGGACCTGCCCGTGGTGCTGGTGGTGGGCTTGCGCCTGGGCTGCCTGAGCCATGCCGCGCTCACCTTGGATGCCATCCGCGCGCGCGGCCTCACGCTCGCGGGCTGGGTGGTCAACCGCGTGGACCCGCACATGCTGGCGCCCGAGGACAACATCGCCTGGTTGCGCCAGCACCTGCGCGCGCCGCTGCTGGCCGAGCTGCCCCACCAGCCTCAGCCTGATGCGCGCGCCCTGGCTTCGCGCTACCAATTGCCAGCATGGCTGACGGATAGGACATGACCACTGCTTCCTGGATCGATGAATTTCCCACGCGCATCGCCGCGCTGGACGCCGCCCACCTGCGCCGCCGGCGCCGTGCCGTGGTGCCCACCGAGGGCGCCCATCTGCTGGTGGACGGCACCCCCATGCTGGCGTTTTGCAGCAACGACTACCTGGGCCTCGCGGCCCATCCGGCCCTGGCAGAGGCGGCCTGCGCAGGCACGCGCGAGTTCGGCGTGGGCTCGGGCGGCTCGCCCCTGGTCAGCGGCCACAGCCTGGCCAACGCCGAGCTGGAGGACGACCTTGCGCGCTTCGTGCAGCTGCCGCGCGCGCTCTACTTCTATGCGGGCTTTGCGACCAATGTGGGCATCATTCCCGCCTTGGTGGGCGCAGGCGACGCGCTGTTTTCCGACGAGCTCAACCATGCCTGCCTGATCGACGGCGCGCGCCTGTCGCGCGCCACGGTGCACCGCTATCCGCATGCCGACCTGGCCGCGCTCGATGCGCTGCTGGCGGCCAGCCCCGCACGGCGCAAGCTGGTGATCACCGATGCCATCTTCAGCATGGACGGCGACGTGGCCGACCTGCGCGCGCTGCTGGCGCTGTGCGAGCGCCACGATGCGCTGCTGCTCATCGACGACGCCCACGGCTTCGGCGTGCTGGGGCCCGAGGGGCGCGGCACGCTGGCCGAGGCGGGCCTCACCGGCGCCGGCGCCTCGTCGCGCGTGCTCTACATGGCCACGCTGAGCAAGGCCGCGGGCGCGGCGGGCGCCTTCGTCGCCGGGCCCGAGGCGCTCATCGAGTGGCTGGTGCAAAAGACGCGCAGCTACATCTTCGCCACCGCCGCGCCCGCGCTGCTGGCGCGCGCACTGCAGGCCAGCCTGCGGGTGATCGCCACCGAGGGCTGGCGGCGCGAGCACCTCACGCAGCGCATCACCCAGCTGCGCGATGGCCTGGCGCCGCTGCTGCAGGGCACGCACTGGCAGCTGGGCGACTCGCGCACCGCCGTGCAGGCGCTGGTCATCGGCGCCAACGACGAGGCCCTGGCCGCCATGGACGGCCTGCGCGCGCGCGGCCTGTGGGTGCCCGCCATCCGCCCGCCCACGGTGCCCGAAGGCACGGCGCGGCTGCGCATCGCGCTGTCGGCGGCCCACACCGAGGCCGATGTGGCCCAATTGCTGGGCGCGCTGGCCGAACTGGCCCCGCGCGCAGGGAAGGCGGCATGAGCTACAGCGTCAAGGAAATCTTCTACACCCTGCAGGGCGAAGGCGGCCAGGCCGGCATGCCTGCCGTGTTCTGCCGCTTCGCGGGCTGCAACCTCTGGAGCGGCCGCGAGCAGGACCGCGCGAGTGCCATCTGCCGCTTCTGCGACACCGACTTCGTAGGCACCGACGGCACGCTGGGCGGCAAGTTCGCCGACGCGGGCGCCCTGGCACGCCAGATCGCGGCGCAATGGCCCGCGCAGGACCGCGCGCACCGCCTCGTGGTGCTCACGGGCGGCGAGCCGCTGCTGCAGGTGGATGGGCCGCTCATTGATGCGCTGCATGCCGAGGGCTTTCGCGTCGCCGTCGAGAGCAACGGCACCATCGCCGCGCCGCCCGGGATCGACTGGCTGTGCATCAGCCCCAAGGCTGGCGCCGAGTGGGTGCAGCGCGAGGGCCAGGAGCTCAAGCTGGTCTGGCCCCAGAGCGGCCTGAACCTCGACACGCTCGAAACCACGGGCCAGTTCAGCCACCGTTTCCTGCAGCCCATGGACGGCCCCGACCAGGCGGCCCACATCGCGCTGTGCATCGATCTCTGCATGCAGCGCCCGGCGTGGCGACTGAGCCTGCAGACCCACAAGCTCACCGGCATCCGCTGACGATGCCCCACCCCGCCATGCCGCAGCAATACACCGTCCACCAGCGCATCTTCTTCGACGCGGCCCACACCCTGCGCCGCGAGATCGAGGCCGAGGGCAGCCGCCGCATCCACGGCCATACCTACCACGCCGAGGTCTCGCTTACCGGGCCGCTCGACCCCGCCACCGGCATGGTGCAAGACCTGGGCTACCTGCGCCAGCGCCTGGCCGTGCTGCGCGAGCGGCTCGACCACCACCTGCTCGACGAGGTGCCGGGCCTGGGCGCACCCACGCTCGAGAACCTCTGCCGCTTCATCGCCGAGGCCCTGTCCGACATGCAGCCCCCGCCCAGCCGCGTGCGCGTGTGGCGCGACGCGCTCGGCGATGGCTGTACGCTCGACCTGTTCTGAACTTTTTCACCCCACCAGAGGCCCGACATGCCCCACCTGATCGTCGAATACTCCCGCAACCTCGCCGGCTTCCCCGAGGCCCAGGCGCTCGCCGAACTCAATGCCGCCGTCTGCGCGAGCCCCGAAGTGGCCGACGAGGCCGACCTCAAGAGCCGCATCGCTCCCGTGCAGCAGTTCGAGGTGGGCACCGCACCGGCCCACCGTGCCTTCGTGCATGCGCAGCTGCGCCTGCTCTCGGGCCGCACACCTGAAGCCAAGAAGGACCTGTCCGGCCGCGTGGCCGAGGTGCTGCGCCGCCTCACGCCGCGCCCCCCAGGGGTGCTGGTGCAGCTCAGCGTGGAAATCGTGGACATGGACCGGCCGAGCTACGTCAAAGAACGGCTCTGAGGCCACGCCACCGGCGCCGCTCCGGCAGTTGATCGAGGTCAATGAGAGCGGGAATGGCAGGCTCATACTGAATCAGCGCCCCTGCTGCGGGTTTGCCGCAGGGCCGCTCTTTCATCCATTGAACTTGCCGAAAGCCTGCCATGAAAAACCTCAGCATTGCATTGTTTGCTGCGGCCCTGTCGGCTGCCATGCCGGCGGCCCAGGCGCAGACGCTCCAGAAGATCGCCGCCAGCGACAAGATCACCGTGTCTTACCGCGAAACGGCTGTACCCTTCAGCTACGTGATCGGAACGCACAAAGCGGTGGGCTTCGCGGTGGATCTGACCGAAGCCATCGTCGACGACGTGCGCCTGCGGCTGCACAGGCCGTTCCTGCGGGTGGAGTACTTGCCCGTGACGGCGCAAAACCGCATCCCGCTGCTGGTCGATGGCACCTACGACCTGGAGTGCGGCTCCACCACCAACACCTCGGCGCGCGGCAAGGAAGTTTCCTTTGCCATCAACCATTTCTATACCGGTACGCGCCTGCTGGCCAAGAAAACCTCCGGTATCCAGGGCTATGCCGACCTGGCTGGCAAGACCGTGGCCACCACCGCCGGCAGCACCAATGAAAAGCTGATCCGCCAGTACAGCGCCGATCACCGCCTGAACATGAAGATCATGCTGGGCAAGGACTACGGTGACGCGCTGGGCATGGTCGAAAGCGACCAGGCCGTGGCCTTTGCGATGGACGATGTGCTGCTGTTCGGCCTGCGGGCCAACTCCAGCAACCCTGCGGCGCTCGAAGTCGTGGGCGAGACGCTGCAGGTCGAGCCGTATGCCTGCATGGTGCGCAAGAACGACCCCGAGTTCAAGAAGCTCGTCGACGGCACCCTGGCCCGGCTCATGCGCACCGGTGAATTCACCCGGCTCTACAAGAAGTGGTTCGAATCCCCCATCCCGCCCAAGGGCGTGGTGCTGAACATGCCCATGGGGGCGCAGCTCAAGGCCAACCTCAAGGCCCGCAGCGACCAGCCGGCGATGTGAGGAACGGGGGCCAGTCCTTCAGGCTGCGGCGGGCGCGAGTTCGGCCGCCAGCCAGCCGCGCAGGCTGTTGACGAAGGCCCAGCCCTGCACGCGCGGCAGGTCCTGCAGGTGAACCACCGCCTCGCGCACCCGCCCTTCGCGCAGCGCCATGGCCCGGCCTACGCCCGGCAGCAGACCGCAGGAGAGCGGTGGCGTGACCCATTGGCCTTCGATCTGCATGGCCAGGTTGCCGAAGGTGGTCTCGGTGATCTCGCCCTGCTCGTTGTAGAGCACCGTGTCGAACACGCCACTGCCCGGTCGGGGCGCGAAGGCGGCATAGTGCGCGCGGCGCGTGGTCTTGTGGCGCACGAACTCGCCATGGGCCTCGGCAAAAGGCCGGTCCGCCAGCGCCAGGCGCACGGGCGTGGGCGTGGGCTGCAGTGCGAAGGCTTCGGCACGCGGCACGCCGTGCGCATCAAGCAGCAGGCGCGCGCGCCATGCACCCTGCGGGTGGGCTGCGGCCAGCACGTCCAGGCAGGCCTCCACGCGCGGCCCGCTCCAGGGATAGCCAAAGTGCGTGGCGCCCGCCCGCATGCGCTCCAGGTGCTCGGCACGGTGGAGCAGCACGCCCGCCTCGAGCGCCAGGGTTTCGAGCAGCTCGAACGGCGCACTCGCGCGCTCCACGAAGGCACGCTTGGCAGCCCACTCACGCCACTCGGCCCCGGCCTCCGACCCCCAGGTGATGCCGCTGCCGATGCCGCATACGGCCTGCGCGCCGCGCAGCGCCACGGTGCGGATCGGCACGTTGAAAGTGGCGGCCACGCCGCCTTGGCCGTCGGGCCGTACCACGCCCACGGCGCCGCAGTACACGCCACGCGGTGCGCCTTCCAGTTCCTGGATGAGCTGCATGGCGCGCACCTTGGGGGCGCCCGTGACCGAACCGCACGGGAACAGCGCGCCGAACACGTCGGCCAGGCGGGTGCCCGCCCGCGTGCGCGCCACGACGTCGGAAGTCATCTGCCACACAGTGGGCAGTTGCTCGGTGTGAAAGAGGCGCGGCACGCGCACGCTGTGCGGCTCGGCCACGCGCGAGAGATCGTTGCGCAGCAGGTCCACGATCATCACGTTCTCGGCCCGCTCCTTGGGGCTGGCACGCAGCTGCGCAGCCTGGGCCGCATCCTGCGCGGGCGTGGCGCCGCGCGGGGCCGTGCCCTTCATGGGGCGCGCGAGCAGGCTGCCGCCGCGCCAGTCGAAGAACAGCTCGGGCGACACGGAGAGCGTCTGCTCCAGCCCCATGTCGAGGAACGCCGCGTAGCCGCCCGGCTGCGCGCGGCGCAGCGCCGCGAACAGGGCCCGTGCGTCGCCCTGCCAAGCGCCCGTGCGCGGCGCCGTGAAGTTGACCTGGTAGCACTCGCCCGCGCCGATGGCGCCGCGGATGCGCGCGATGGCCGCGTCGAACGCGGGCCGCGCGATCTCGCCCTGCCATTGCACTGCGGCCTCGCCGGGCTCCGAGCTGCCGTCCCAGGGCCGCGGGGCATCGAACACCGCGAACCAGGCCAGCGGGCCGTCGGCCGCATGGGTGTGCAGGGCCGCGTCGAACGCGGGCGCGGCCTCGTAGCGCAGCTGGCCCACCACCCAGGCGCCCGCGCGCGCGGCGGACTCCACGGCGTCGAGCACGCCGCGTACCTCGTGCGGTGCCTGGGCCACGAGCGTGGCGTGCGCTGGCCCGAAGGCATGGCGCAGGCGCGGCCCGGCGGGATCACGCGGGTCGGCGAAGTCGATCAGGCAAATATCGGTCAAATCGCCGGTAAGTCCAATTACATCGGACTTTTTAAGCTATTAAATAAGGAGCAAACACATCAAACCGCACCCAGGTGCGGCACCAGCGTACCGGCCGGCTGCCCGCTCTTGAGCGCAGCGGTAAAGGCAAGCATGCGGTCGATCGGCTGGCGCGCGCGCGGAATCAATGCGGGGTCCACGTGGATGGCATTGGCGCCCGTTTCCAGCACGCGCGCGACGTCGGCCAGGCCGTTCATCGCCATCCAGGGGCAGTGCGCGCAGCTTTTGCAGGTGGCGCTGTTGCCGGCCGTGGGCGCTTCGTAGAAGGTCTTGCCGGGGTTGAGCGTGCGCAGCTTGTGCATCATGCCGTTGTCGGTGGCGACGATGAACTCCTGCGCCTCCATCTCGCGCGCGGCCTTGAGGATCGCGGAGGTCGAGCCCACGGCATCGGCCAGGGCGACGACCTCGGGCGGGCTTTCGGGATGCACGAGGATCTTGGCTTGCGGGTGCTCTTTTTTCAGCAGCTCCAGCTCCAGCGCCTTGAACTCGTCGTGCACGATGCAGGCGCCGTTCCAGAACACCATGTCGGCGCCCGTCTGCTGCTGGATGTAGGCGCCCAGGTGCCGGTCAGGGGCCCAGAGAATCTTGTGGCCGGCCTCTTTCAGCGCGCGCACGATGTCAAGCGCGCAGCTCGACGTGACGAGCCAGTCCGCACGCGCCTTCACGGCGGCACTGGTGTTGGCGTAGACCACCACGGTGCGGTCCGGGTGCTGGTCGCAGAAGGCACTGAACTGGTCGATGGGGCAGCCCAGGTCGAGCGAGCAGGTCGCGTCCAGGTCGGGCATGAGCACGGTTTTTTCCGGGCTGAGGATCTTGGCCGTCTCGCCCATGAAGCGCACGCCGGAGACCACCAGGGTCTGCGCGGCGTGGTCGCGGCCGAAGCGCGCCATTTCGAGCGAATCGCTCACGATGCCGCCGGTTTCCTCGGCCAGGTCCTGCAGGTCCGGGTGCACGTAGTAGTGCGACACCATGACGGCGTTCTTTTCCTTCAGCAGGCGGCGGATGCGGTCCTTGAGCGCGGCGCGCTCGGCGGGGCCGGGCTCGGCGGGCACGCGGGCCCAGGCGTGCTTGGTGGAGCAAGCGGCACCCTCGGTGCCGGCGAGCGGCTGCTCGTACTCCACATCCTTGATGGCAATCGTGTTCATGGCAAGGCTCTCGCCGCCGGACTGCGGCGGCATCGCGGGGTTTCTATTGTCTCGCCTCAGGCAATCTCTTGAAGGCGCATGGAGAAATCGGTGGCCTTCACGTCCTTGGTCAGCGTGCCGATGGAGATGCGGTCCACGCCCGTCTCGGCAAGCGCGCGCAGGCCTTCGAGGGTGACGCCGCCCGAGATTTCGAGGATGGCCCCGCCTTCAGGATGCGCGGCATTGAGTGCGACGGCTTCGCGCAGCAGGGGCAGCGGCATGTTATCGAGCAGCACCATCTTCGCGCCGGCGGCCAGGGCCTCGGCCAGTTGCTCCAGGGTCTCCACCTCGATCTCGATGAACTTCGCCTGCGCGGCCACGGCCTGCGCGGCACGCAGCACGGCCGTGACGCCGCCCGCGGCGGCGATGTGGTTCTCCTTGATGAGCACGGCGTCGTGCAGCCCGATGCGGTGGTTGGTGCCGCCGCCCATGCGCACGGCGTACTTCTGCGCCAGGCGCAGGCCCGGCAGGGTCTTGCGCGTGTCCACGATATGGGCGCGCGTGCCCGCCACGGCGTCCACGTAGGTACGGGTCTTGGTGGCCACGGCCGAGAGCAGCTGCAGGAAGTTGAGCGCCGTGCGTTCGGCGCTGAGCAGCGCGCGTGCGTTGCCCTCGATCTCGAGCACCACCTGGTCCGGCGCACAGCGCTGGCCCTCGGCCACATGCCAGGTCAGCCGCACGCCGGGGTCGAGCGCACGCAGCGCGGCCTCGGCCCAGGGGGTACCGCAGAGCACGGCGGCCTCGCGCACCAGCACACGGGCACGCGCACGCCGCGCGGGGTCGATCAAACCGGCCGTGAGGTCGCCGGTGCCCACGTCTTCCTGCAGCGCGCGGGCCACGTCCTCGCGGGCCAGGGCCGCGATGGCCTCGGGCGTCATAGGGAGGTCATTCGAATGTGTCATGGGCGGCAAGCATAGCGGTATCGCATAGACTCGCGGCACTTCACGCAGGGACCCGCACCATGACCGCACCCCAAGCTTCCGCACCGGCCACCGCCGGCACTCCCTACGGCACGCTGCCCCCCGCGTCGCCGCTGCCGCAGCGCCGCCCCGTGAGCCTGCCGCGCCTGGCGCAGATGCGCGAGGCGGGCGAGAAAATCACCATGCTCACGGCCTACGACGCCACCTTCGCCGCCGTGGCCGACGCGGCGGGTGTGGAATGCATCCTCGTGGGCGACTCGCTCGGCATGGTCTGCCAGGGCCTGCCCAGCACCGTGGGCGTGACGCTGGACACCATGGCCTACCACACGGCCAGCGTGGCGCGCGGCCTGCACCGCGTGCAGGGCACGGCCTGGCTCATTGCCGATCTGCCCTATGGCAGCTACGCCGAGAGCCGAGAGCAGGCCCTGCGCAGCGCCTGCACGCTGATGCAGGCGGGGGCCCACATGGTCAAGCTCGAAGGCGGCGGCTGGACCGCACCGACGGTGCAGTTCCTCGTCGAGCGCGGTGTGCCCGTGTGCGCGCACCTGGGCCTCACGCCGCAGACCGTGCACGCCCTGGGCGGCTACCGCGTCCAGGGCAAGGACGAGGCCGCCGCGCACCAGCTGCGCAAGGAGGCGGCCGAGCTGCAGGATGCCGGCGCCGCGATGCTGGTGCTCGAAATGGTGCCCGCGCCGCTCGCGCGCGAGCTGACGGCCGCCCTGCCCCGCTGCCACACCATCGGCATTGGCGCGGGCAGCGGCACAGCGGGCCAGGTGCTGGTGATGCACGACATGCTCGGCGTCAACCTGGGCAAGAACCCGAAGTTCGTGCACAACTTCATGCAGGACGCAGGCAGCGTGCGCGGCGCGTTCGAAGCCTATGTGCGCGCCGTGAAGGACGGCCGCTTTCCCGACGACACGCTCCACGCCTGGTGAATCCCATGCTCATCGCCCACTCCATCCCCGACCTGCGCGCCGCCCTGGCCGGGCGCGGCCGCCCCGCCTTCGTGCCCACCATGGGCAACCTGCACGACGGCCACATCGCGCTCGTGCGCCAGGCCAAGCCCCTGGGCGACGTCATGGTCGCCAGCATCTTCGTGAACCGGCTGCAGTTTCTGCCGCACGAGGACTTCGACAGCTACCCGCGCACCTGGGAAGCCGACTGCGCCAGGCTCGAGGCCGCGGGCTGCGACGTGCTGTTCGCGCCGCGCGAGAGCGACCTCTACCCCGAGCCGCAGACCTTCAAGGTCCAGCCTGATCCGCAGCTCGCCGACATCCTCGAAGGGCATTTCCGCCCCGGCTTTTTCACGGGCGTCTGCACGGTGGTGATGAAGCTGTTCTCCGCGGTGTTCTTCGGTGCCGACGCGGGCGGCACTGCCGTGTTCGGCAAGAAGGACTACCAGCAGCTGATGGTGATCCGCCGCATGGTGCAGCAGTTCGCGCTGCCGCTGCAGGTGGTTGCCGGGGACACGCAGCGCGCCGCTGACGGCCTGGCGCTGAGCTCGCGCAATGGCTACCTCGACGCGGCGCAGCGCGTGCAGTCGATCGAGCTCGCCCACGCGCTGCGCGCGCTGGCCCAGGCCGCATTGGCTCCGGCCGCGCCGCCCCTGGCAGAACTGGAACAGCAGGCCCTGCAGGCGCTCGCCCACCAGGGCTGGACACCCGACTACCTCACCGTGCGCCAACGGCACGACTTGCAGCCGCCGCCCGCTGGCACGCCCCCCCGGCCCGGCACGCTGGTAGCCCTGGGTGCGGCCCGGCTGGGCACGACGCGGCTCATCGACAACCTGGAGTTCTGACGGCCCGGCGCCCGCCGGCACCCTGCGGGCCTCAGTAGCCGCGTTCCCGCGTGCGCACGCCCTGCGGCGCATCGGCCGCAAAACAGTACAGCCGCCCCGCGCCCCCGGTCGACTGCAGGGCCGCCGCACCGCAGCCCCGCGTGGCGTGCGACGAGTTCCACGACTTGGCGGCATCGCTGTCGTCCAGCCCGGAGCGATCGTGGTGACCCACCAGGGCCGCCCCCGAGCCGCTGCTGGTCCAGTTGCTGCATGTGGTGTCTTCAGCGGCCTTGGAGGCCCGCCCATCGGGCAGCGAGCCCGTCAGGATGTCGTGCATGTTGACGGCATCGCCACGGCCACTGACCGGTTCGCCCGTTTCGGTAAGCGCCGTCTGCTTGGTGATCTGGTTGGCGCCATGCAGTTCTTCCACATTGCGCGCGATCAGCGCGCCACGGGCGTTGTACCAGGGGCCGGCACCGATGCGGTCTCGGGCGTTGACCGCCGGGCTGGACGGGGTTGCCGTCGTGCTCAGGTAGGCCCGCCAGGTGCGCCCCCCGGCCCCGGCACCACCCGCGAGCGCCTGGCAGTACCGGTCGGCACCGTTCAGTCCGCCCAGATCCGCGCCCCGGCCGGGGTTTCCGCTGGTCACGAAAAACCCCATGGCGGAGGACGCGGGAGCCTCCTGGGCGGGCGGCGGGGCCCCGCAGGCCGCGAGCACGGCGACGGTAGCGGACAGCAGGATCTGCGGGGCGCGAAAAGGCATGGCATTTCTCCCGAATCCACGGAGGGTGTGGCGAGGAGCGCAGGCTACGACAATGCAGGCCGCGTTTCAAGCCTCCCGCGGTGCGGGGCGGCCCAGGGCGCCGTCAGTGCTGCTCGACCGTGGGCTCGCGCTCCATCAGCGCCGCCACGCCGTCCGCGGCGTGCAGGCGGCCGTCCAGCAGCGCCACCACGCATTCGGCAATGGGCATTTCCACGCCCAGTTCCCGTGCCCGCTGCACCACGGTGCGGGCGCTGTACACACCCTCGGCCACATGGCCCAGCGAATCCACGGCCTGCTGCTGCGTCTTGCCTTCGGCGAGCAGCAGACCGACACGGCGATTGCGCGACAGATCGCCCGTAGCCGTGAGCACGAGGTCGCCCAGGCCCGACAGCCCCATGAAGGTTTCGGCCCGTGCGCCCAGCGCGAGGCCCAGGCGCGTCATCTCGGCCAGGCCGCGCGTGATCAGCGCAGCCCGCGCGTTCAGCCCCAGCCGCAGTCCGTCGCAAAGCCCCGTGGCAATGGCCAGCACATTCTTCACCGCCCCGCCCACCTCCACGCCGACGATGTCATCGCTGGCATAGACGCGCAGCGACGCGCCGTGAAAGGCCGCCACCAGCGCCTGGCGCACCTCGGCATGCCCGCTCGCCGCCACCAGCGCGGTGGGCTGGCCGCACGCCACCTCCTGCGCAAAGCTCGGCCCGCTCAGCACGCCACTGCGCAACGCAGGCGCCACTTCGGCGCAGACCTCGTGGGCCATGAGGCCCGTGCCGGACTCGAAGCCCTTGCACAGCCAGGCCACGGGTGCGGCGCAGCCGCGCAGCAGCCCCAGCATTTCGCGCAGGGCCGCCATGGGCGTGGCAACGATGAACAGATCGGCCTGCAGGGACGCAAGCGCCTGCGCGCTGCCCGACGCCACATGCAGGCCCGCCGGGAACGCGAGCCCCGGCAGGTAGCGCTGGTTCTGCCGCGCCTGCTGCATGGCTGCAGCCTGGGCGGCATCGCGGGCCCACAGCGTCACGGCATGCCCCGCAGGGTGGGCCGCCGCGCTCATGGCCAGGGCCGTGCCCCAGGCGCCGGCCCCGATTACTACGATATTCATAGCAACTTGCACCCAGCCACCAAGCACCAGAGGCCTAAAAAGCCTCCAATGCCATCACCTTACTGGGCGACTGCGGGTGCGCCGGAGTTGGCGGCCTGCTGCTGCTCGTACATGGCCTGGAAGTTGATCTCGGCCAGGTGCACGGGCGGGAAGCCGGCGCGCGTCACGGTGTCGGCCACGTTGCCGCGCAGGTAGGGGTAGACGATCTGCGGGCAAGCGATGCCGATGATGGCGCCCATCTGGTCTTCAGGCACGTTGCGGATCTCGAAGATGCCGGCCTGCTTGGCCTCGACCAGGAACACCGTCTTGTCCTTGATCTTGGTCTGCACGGTGGCCGTCACGGCCACTTCGAAGATACCGTCGGCCACGGGGGTCGCTTCCACGCCGAGTTGGATGTCCACGCTGGGCTGCTCCTGCTCCAGCAGGATCGCAGGCGAGTTGGGCTGCTCGAGCGACAGGTCCTTCAGGTACACGCGCTGGATCTGGAACACGGGGTTTTCTTGATCGGCCATGGTGTCAATCTCTCAATGCAATCTAAGCGGCGACAGAACGAAAGTTCTGACAAAACAAAGCCCGCCCGGGAATCGCTCCCGCAGCGGGCACTTGGGGCTGCATTATGCCGCCACGAACGCAGGCGTCAGGCTCCCAGCAGGGGCATGAGACCGCCGCGCCCGTCAAGGGCCACGAGGTCGTCGTGGCCGCCCACATGCGTGTCGCCGATGAAGATCTGCGGCACGGTGCGCCGGCCCGTGATTTCCATCATGTGGTTGCGCGCGGCAGGGTCGGTGTCGATGCGGATCTCCTCGATCTGCTCCACGCCCTTGGACTTGAGGATCTGCTTGGCCCGAATGCAATAGGGGCAGACCGCGGTGGTGTACATCTTGACGGGTTGCATGGTGGACTTTCCTGGGGGAAAAACGAAGGCGCCGGCCACGGCGCCTCCTGGGATAGATGGGGGCAGGTCAGCTTTTCTCAACCGGCAGGTTGGCCTCGCGCCAGGCGCTCAGGCCCCCGGCCAGGGCTTGGGCGTTGTCGTAGCCGAGCTTCTTGGCCACCGCCACGGCACGCTGCGCGCGCGCGCCCTTGGCGCAGACCAGCACCAGCGGCAGCGCCTTGTTCTTGACGACGCCGGGCAGGCGCTCTTCCAGTTGGGCGAGCGGCACGTTCTTGGCGCCGTTCACATGGCCCGCCGCGAATTCCTCGGGCTCGCACACGTCGATGACCACGGCCTTCTCGCGGTTGATGAGCTGCACCGCGTTGGCCGCCGTGAGCGCACCGCCCGCCGCGCCCTTGAGCACCGGCAGCAGCAGCATGGCGCCCGATGCGAGGGCGATGAAGAACAAATACCAGTTCTCGATGATGAATTTCACGTCAGTCCTTGGGTTGGCAAACCCCGCAATTTTAGAATGCAGGGTTTTGACCTGTTATCCCAGAGCGTTTTATGCACTTTTGCGTGCCCGCGTTGGCCCCAGAAGCAAGTGATCGCAAGACGCCGTGCGCAGCCAAGGCTGCCGCCTTGGCAAGCGCTGCAACGCGGCGAGTGCCAGCTTCTGGGACCAACCCTTTGGGGAAAGCCGGGGAGAGGCCCGGCCACGTCGTTGCAGTCCGCTTGCGGTACCCATACCGTGGCGCGTCCTGCGCCCAGTTGCCGGGCCTCTCCCCGGCTTTCGCGGGCACGTAAAAGTGCATAAACGCTCTATGGAATCCATGTACAAGCTCGTCCTCATCCGCCACGGCGAATCCACCTGGAACCTCGAAAACCGCTTCACGGGCTGGACCGACGTCGACCTGACCCCCACGGGCGTGTCGCAGGCCATGTCCGCCGGCAAGCTGCTCAAGGCCGAGGGTTACGAATTTGACCTGTGCTACACCAGCGTGCTCAAGCGCGCCATCCACACGCTGTGGTACTGCCTGGACGAGATGGACCGCACCTGGCTGCCGGTGCACAAGAGCTGGCGCCTGAACGAGCGCCACTACGGCGCCCTGCAGGGCCTGAACAAGGCCGACATGGCCAAGCAGTACGGCGACGCGCAGGTGCTGGTCTGGCGCCGCAGCTACGACACGCCGCCGCCGGCGCTGGAACCCACCGATCCGCGCAGCGAGCGCAGCGACCGCCGCTACGCCGGCCTGCCCCCCGAGCAGGTGCCGCTGACCGAGTGCCTCAAGGACACGGTGGCGCGCGTGCTGCCGTTCTGGAACGACACCATTGCCCCGTCCATCCGCTCGGGCCAGCGCGTGGTGGTGGCCGCCCATGGCAACTCGATCCGTGCCCTGGTGAAGTACCTGGACAACATCTCCGACAACGACATCGTTGGCCTGAACATCCCCAACGGCATCCCGCTCGTGTACGAACTGGATGCCGAGCTCAAGCCCATTCGCCACTACTACCTGGGCGACGCCGAGGCGGCCGCCAGGGCGGCTGCGGCCGTTGCCTCCCAAGGCAAGGCGTAAAGCCCCGGTAAAACCCTTATACAGCGGCGGAAAGCCAGCGCCCGCGCGGAACCCCCGCGGGCGCAGCCCTTCCAAGGTGTATATTGAAGCGGTAAAGGTGTTGTATGGGCCAGAAATTGAAAATTGCGGGTTGGGTGTCGGTGGGTGTGATCGCCGGCGCGCTGACCACGGTATCGCTGCAGACCGTGGCGCGCGGCGCCATGACGCCGCTGCCGCTCGAGGAGATCCAGCAGCTCTCCGCCGTGTTCGGCCTCATCAAGACCGACTACGTGGAGCCGGTGGACGACAAGAAGCTCATCACCGACGCCATCTCGGGCATGGTGTCGAGCCTGGATCCGCACTCGCAGTACTTCGACAAGAAGTCGTTCAAGGAATTCCGCGAGGGCACCACGGGCCGCTTCGTCGGCGTGGGCATCGAGATCACGCAGGAAGACGGGCTCATCAAGATCGTCTCGCCCATCGAAGGGTCCCCGGCATTCCGCGCGGGCCTCAAGACGAATGACCTGATCACCAAGATCGACGACACCGCCGTGCGGGGCCTCGCGCTCAACGACGCCGTCAAGAAGATGCGCGGCGAACCCAACACCAAGGTCACGCTCACCATCTTCCGCAAGGACGAGAACCGCACCTTCCCCGTGACCGTGACGCGCGAGGAAATCAAGACGCAGTCCGTCAAGGGCAAGGTCATCGAACCCGGCTACGCATGGATCCGCCTGTCGCAATTCCAGGAACGCACGGTGGACGACTTCGTGCGCAAGATCGAGGAAATCTACAAGCAGGAGCCCAATCTCAAGGGCCTGGTGCTCGACCTGCGCAACGACCCCGGCGGCCTGCTTGACGCGGCCGTGGCCATCTCCGCGGCCTTCCTGCCAGAGAACGTCACCGTGGTATCCACCAACGGCCAGCTCGCCGAAAGCAAGGCCACCTACAAGGCCGCACCCGAGTTCTACGTGCGCCGCGGCAATGGCGATCCGCTCAAGCGCCTGCCTGCCATGCTCAAGACCGTGCCGCTCGTGGTGCTGGTCAACGAAGGCTCGGCCTCGGCCAGCGAGATCGTGGCCGGCGCGCTGCAGGACCACAAGCGCGCCACGCTCATGGGCAGCCAGACCTTCGGCAAGGGCTCCGTGCAAACCGTACGCCCACTGGGCCCCGACACCGGCATCAAGCTGACCACGGCGCGCTACTACACGCCCAGCGGCAAGTCGATTCAGGCCAAGGGCATCGTGCCCGATGTGATGCTCGACGAGACTGCCGAGGGGGATCTGTTCGCCGCGCTGCGCATGCGCGAGGCCGACCTCGACAAGCACCTGGGCAACGGCCAGACCGAGGAGCAGAAGGACCAGGTGCGCGAAAAGGCCCGCGAGGAAGCCCGCAAGCGCCTCGAAGAGGAAGCCAAAAAATCCCCGGCCGACCGCAAGCTGCCCGAGTTCGGCACGGACAAGGACTTCCAGCTCACCCAGGCGCTCAACCGCCTCAAGGGCCAGCCCGTACTCGTGAGCAAGACCCTGACCGAGCGCAAGGACGAGAAGAAGGACAACTGAGAGGGGTTCCCCGCTCTGCCAAAGCCGGGCCCGGGCCCGGCTTTTTTACTGCCATGACCGACGACCAACTCCTGCGCTACTCCCGCCACATCCTGCTCGACGAGATCGGCATCGAGGGTCAGGAGCGCATTCTCACGGCGCATGCCCTCGTGATCGGGGCAGGCGGATTGGGTTCGCCCGCGGCCCTGCTGCTCGGCTCGGCTGGCGTGGGCCGTCTTACGCTCGTGGACAACGATACGGTGGACCTCACCAACCTGCAGCGCCAGATCGCCCACACCACGGCGCGTGTGGGCCAGCCCAAGGTAACCTCTGCCGCCGAGGCCGTGCACGCGATCAATCCCGGCGTACAGGTGGATACCGTACAGGCGCGTGCCGATGCGGCCCTACTGGACCGCCTCGTGCCCACCGCCACGGTGGTGCTCGACTGCACCGACAACTACACCACGCGCCACGCGATCAATGCTGCCTGCGTGCGCCATGGCGTGCCGCTCGTAGCGGGCGCGGCGATCCGCTTCGATGGGCAGCTCACGGTGGTCGATCCGCGCGATCCGCTCTCGCCCTGCTACGCCTGCCTGTTCCCCCCCGACGCCGAGTTCGAGGAGGTGCAGTGCTCCACCATGGGTGTCTTCGCGCCCATGGTCGGCATCCTGGGCGCCATGCAGGCCGCCGAGGCGCTCAAGCTCATTGCTGGCGTGGGCCAGTCCGTGGCGGGACGGCTGCTGATGCTCGACGGGCGCTCCATGGAATGGAGCAGCCTGCGCAGCCAGCGCCATGCAGGCTGCCCCGTATGCGGCGCGGCCACCGCAGCGTAGGACGCCACCTACATCCACGGCGAACCGCCGCTGGCAGAATGGCCGGCCATCAACTCCTATAGTGGAGCCAGGGCTGCAGCCATCGCACACGGCCCTGGATTGGGCCCACCGTGAAACTGCGCACCTACCTCGTCGAAGACAACGCCACCATCCGCGAAAACCTCATCGGTACGCTGGAGGAGCTGGCGTCGGTCGAATCTGTGGGCATCGCGGAGACCGAGGACGAGGGCAAGGCCTGGCTCACCAATTACCCCGGGCAATGGGATCTGGCCATCGTGGATCTGTTTCTGCGCCAGGGCAGTGGCCTGGGCGTGCTCGCGGCCTGCCGCGAGCGGCAGGCGCACCAGAAGATCGTGGTGCTCAGCAACTACGCCACGCCCGAGGTGCGCATGCGCTGCGCCCAGCTGGGCGTGGATGCCGTGTTCGACAAGTCCAACGAGATCGATGCGCTTGTGGACTATTGCATCGAGCACGGCAACGGCACCCACCTCAGTCAATGAGGCGATTTTTCAGCGCGTAGTAGGTCAGGTCGCTGTTGGACGAAAGCCCCATCTTTTCCATGAGGCGCGTGCGGTAGGTGCTCACCGTCTTTACGCTCAGCGACAGCGACTTGGCGATGTCCCCCGCCGTCTCCCCACGCGCGAGCTTGAGGAACACCTGGAACTCGCGCTCCGACAGTTGCTCGTGCGGCGGTGCGTCGTCCTTGCGGTGCAGCTGCTGGGCGAGCAGCTCCGCCACGGCGGGCGTGAGATAGCGGCGGCCCAGCGCGATGGTGCGGATGGCCTCGACGATCTCCGACGGATCGCACTCCTTGTTGAGGTAGCCGCTGGCGCCCTGGCGGATGAGGTTGATCGCGTAATGCTCTTCGGGATAGCCGCTCAGGATCAGGATGCCCATGTCGGGCGCCTTGGCGCGCAGCATGGCCAGCGCGTCCAGCCCGCTCTGGCCGGGCATGGACAGGTCCATCACGAGCACATCGATCTCGTGCGCGCGCACGAGATCGATGGCCTCGCGGCCGTTGGCCGCCTCGCCCACCACGCGCAGATCGACGTGCTCGGAGAAGAACTGGCGCAACCCGGAACGCACGATGGCGTGGTCATCCACAATGCCGATATTGATCATGAAAATGTTCTTTCACGGCCTCGCCCCCCGGGTTGCGCCGCAGCTTCTGCCAGCCCGCCCGAAGGCCTGACGGCCCACTGGCCGCATTATCCCGAATAACCCACCGCCCGCAGCCGAAGGAGCCCCACATGCGCTGGACCCAGATCCGCAAGATGGCCATCAGCCTGCCCATGGCCCTGCTCGCCGCCCTGGTGCTGGTCGGCATCAACGAAACCGGCTACCAGCGCTCGCGCGAGGCCGTGGACGAGATGGCGCAGACCCAGAACACGCGCGCCGCGCTCAACCGCCTGCTGCAGAACATGCTTGATGCCGAGACCGGCCTGCGCGGCTTCCTGCTCACGGGCGAGGAGCGCTACCTGCAACCCTACGAGGGCGCCGTGGCCACGCTGCAAACCAACGTCAATGAGCTGCGCGACATTCTCGCGCACTCGCCCGAGGACCTCGACGACTTCACCCAGCTCTCGCAGCAGATCTCGCGCAAGCTCTCCGAGATGGACCTGAGCCTGCGCTTGCGCCGCCAGGGCAATGAGGATGCATGGCGCTTCGTCATCTTCACCGACGTGGGCAAGGAGAACATGGATGCGATCCGCACGCACGCGCTCGCGCTGATCCAGCGCAGCTCCGAGCGCACGGCCCTGCGCCAGGCCGACATCCTGCGCTCGCTGATGCTCTCGCGCCTGGGCATCGCCACCGTGGCGGCCATCGGCCTGCTCGCGTTCTACATGTACCTGCGCCAGGCCACTGCGCTGCAGATCGCGCTACAGCGCGAACAGGAAAGCCTCGAACGCGAGCGCGACCGGCTTGAGGGCTTGGTGCGCGAACGCACGGCCTCGCTGGCCGAGCTGGCCACCCACCTGCAGCAGGTGCGCGAGGACGAGCGCGGCCACCTCGCGCGCGAGCTGCACGACGAGCTCGGGGCCCTGCTCACGGCGGCCAAGCTCGACGTGGCGCGGCTCAAGTCGCGCATCGATACCACGCCGCCCGAGGTGTCCGAGCGGCTGCGGCACCTGACCGACACGCTCAACAGCGTGATCGCACTCAAGCGGCGCATCATTGAGGACCTGCGCCCCTCATCGCTCGCCAACCTCGGGCTCACGGCCTCCCTCGAGATCCTCACGCGCGAATTCGCACAGCGCAGCAGCATCGCGGTGGACGCGCAGCTCGAGAACGTGGACCTATCGCCCGCCATGCAACTCACCGTGTACCGCATCGTGCAGGAGTCGCTCACCAACATCGGCAAATACGCGCAGGCACGGCGCGCTGAAGTGAGCGTGGTGCGCCATCCCACGCATGTTGCCGTGGAGATCCGTGACGACGGCGTGGGCTTCACGCCCGGCAGCGTGCAGATCAAGTCGCATGGTCTCGCGGGCATGCGCCACCGCGTGGAGGCGGCCGGCGGCCGCTTCACGGTGCGCTCGCAGCCCGGTCAGGGCACGGTGGTTTCCGCCGTGATTCCCTCGGGCCAGTAGCCCGAGCGGGGCCCTGCGCGTCGGCCCCGTCCTACATCACTGCTCCTCCTTGGCCGACGGCCCGAACCGCACGCCACCGGCACGCGCGGCGTCCGTGGCGGCCTACAGTCATCCCATGCGCTGGCCCCCAGTGCTGTTTCGCCCGCCGGCGCTGCCGGCCGAACGCAAGGAGATGAACGCATGTTGCATTACGCAGTCGTCTTTCTGGTCATCGCTCTGGTGGCCGCGCTCTTTGGCTTTGGCGGCATCGCCGCTGGCGCCGTGGAGATCGCCAAGATCCTGTTCTTCGTGTTCGTGATCATGGCCGTCGTGACCTTCGTGATCGGCCTCATCAAGAAAGGCTGACCCACCCGGTCGTTATCCGCCCACTATTCACAAGGAGAGCCCATGCACCGCACCGCTACCGAAAAAGCCGCCGACACCGCCCGCCACCTCGCCCAGGACACGCTCGAAGGCGCCGAGAACGCCGTGCAGGCCACGCGCGACCTGACCAATGCATCGCTCGACAAAGCCGAGCGCCGCGTGCACCAGCTGCGCCGCGACGCCGACCCCGCCGTCAGCGATCTCGCTGCCCGCGCCCAGGAACTGGCCACACGCAGCATCAACTATTGCGCGGACGCCGCGGACCGCGCGCGCCGCCAGCTCAACCAGGCCGCAGAGGCCACGAGCCGCTACGTGGCCGAGCAGCCCGGTAAGTCGCTGCTGATCGCCGCCGCCGCAGGGGCTGCCGTGGCCGCGGTCTACGCGTCGCGCGCGCATCGGCGCTGAAAGCAGCGTTGACAATTGCTTGCGTTCGCGCGATCCGCACGGCTACCATGCCATGCGCACCGCAGGCATCATGACTTGGAAGCTTGCCAGTCCGGGGGGTGCAACAGACTGGCAGGCCAGCATCCAGCACCCGCGTTTTCAATCAATAGAGGAACAAACCATGAAATACGCACGCGCCCTTGCCTTCGCCGCCCTTGCCGGCGCCACCATCGTCACCGCCACGGGCTGTGCCGTCGCACGCGACCAGCAAACCGTGGGCGCCTACGTCGATGACGCTGCCATCACCACCGCTGTCAAGGCCAAGATGGCGGAAGACAAGCTGGTGTCGGCCACGGCCATCAGCGTGGAAACGCTCAACGGCACCGTGCAGCTCTCGGGCTTCGCCAAGTCCCAGGCCGAGAAAAACCAGGCCGAAACCATCGCACGCAACACCAAGCACGTGCGCGAAGTGCGCAACAGTATCGTCGTGCGTCCCTGACCAGGCCTGCGGGAACTGACACCGCCGCCAGGTCATGCCACCATGCAGGTGCCCTCGCGGGCACCTGTTTTTGTTGGCACCCTCTCCTTCTCCATGCGCGTCTTTCTCTGCGACCACTGTGGGCACCTGGTGTTCTTCGACAGCGTGCAGTGCCTGCATTGCGGCAGCACGCTCGCCTTCCTGCCCGACCAGCTGACCCTGGCCGCGCTCGTCCCTGCCGAAGCCCCGGACCTGTGGCGCCGGGCTGCCAGTGGCGGGCAACCCGGCCGCTACCGGCTGTGCGGCCATGCGCAGCAGGGTGGCTGCAACTTCGCGGTGCCCGTCGCCGATGCCGAACCGCTGTGCGCCTCGTGCCGCCAGACCCAGTGGCTGCCCGACCTTTCCGACCCCGACCATCAGCGGCGCTGGCGCCAGATCGAGCAGGCCAAGCGCCAGCTCTACTACACGCTGGCCCGGCTGGGCCTGGAGCCCGCAGGCAGCCACGCGGCGCCGAGGTTCGAGCTGCTGGCCGACCTGCCTGGCGCCCCCGTGCTGACGGGGCACCGCGCGGGCACGATCACGCTGAACGTGGCCGAGGCCGATGACGACGAGCGCGCGCGCCGGCGCCTCGCGCTGCACGAGCCCTACCGCACGCTGATCGGCCATCTGCGGCACGAATCGGGGCATTTCTTTTGGGACCAGCTCGTGCAGGATTCCCCCGCGCTCAGCGCCTTCCGCGCCCTGTTCGGTGACGAACGCCAGGATTACGCCGCAGCCCTGCGCGCCCACTACACCCGAGGCATGGGTGGCACGAACTGGCAGGCACAGCATGTAAGCGCCTACGCCGCCGCACACCCCTGGGAGGACTGGGCCGAAACCTGGGCCCACTACCTGCACCTGGTGGATCTGCTCGAAACCGCCGCCAGCTACCAGGTGACCCTCACGGTGCCCCATGCCACGGCCCCGCAGCCTCAGACGGTGCAAGATCCGTTTTCAAAGCCGCTGCCCCATTTCGACGCGATGGTGCGCGAATGGGTGCCGCTCACGCTCATGCTCAACAGCCTGAACCGCAGCCTGGGACAGCAGGACGCCTACCCGTTCGCGCCCTCCGCCGGCGCGCTGGCCAAGCTGCGCTTCGTGCACGATCTCGTGCGCCAGCGCATGGCCTGAAGCCGCGCGGACACGCCGTCAGGCTGCAGCGCCGCGAACCTTGGCCTGGAGCCGCTCCAGCACTGCTGGCGAGACGAACTTGTCCACCTCGCCGCCCAGCGTGGCGATTTCGCGCACGAAGGTGCTGCTGATGAACTGGAAGCGATCGCTCGGCGTGAGGAACACGGTCTCCACATCGGGCATGAGGCTGCGGTTCATGCCCGCAAGCTGGAACTCGTAGTCGAAGTCGGTCACCGCGCGCAGGCCGCGCACCATGGCCTTGCCACCGCGCGCCACGACGAAGTCACGCACCAGGCCCGAGAAGCTCTCCACGCGCACCTGGGGGTAGGGCTTAACGGCCTCGCGCACCATGGCCACACGCTCGTCCAGGCTGAACAGGGTCTTCTTGTGGTGGCCCGCAGCCACGGCCACGATCACCTCGCTGAACAGCTGTGCCGCGCGCCGCACCACGTCCTCATGCCCCAGCGTGATGGGGTCGAAAGTTCCGGGGTAGACAGCGATCACGTGGGGGGGCATGGCGGGGTGTCTCCTGCTGAAGCGATGGTTGTTTGCCGCGGCCTTCCCAAAGGCCAGCCGCATGCGGGGATTATGCAGGGCGCACCAGGTGGGCATGCACGGCGCCGGCCTTGAGATGGCGGTAGGGCTGCAGCCCGCAGGCGGCCAGGGCCGCCGCGTCCCATTCGGCGGGAGCCTCCAGGTACACGAACCCGTCCTCGGCCACAGCCCTCGCGGCGGCCTGCAGCGCGGGCGCAAACAGCGCGGCGCCATCGAACGGCGGGTCGAGCAGCACGAGGTGCAGGCTGCGCGGTGCAGCCTGGCCCAGGGCCGCAATGCCGTCGCCGCGCTGCACGCGCACAGCGCTCGCCTGCAGGCGCTGCTGAAGTGCCTGCAACTGCGCGGCCAGGCCCGGGTCCTGCTCCACGAGCAGCACCGAGGCTGCGCCGCGCGAGGCAGCCTCGAGCCCCAGCGCGCCCGTGCCCGCGAAGGCATCGAGGCAGCGCCAGCCCGTGAGGTCCTGGCCGAGCCAGTTGAAGAGTGTTTCGCGTACGCGGTCGGGCGTGGGCCGCAGGCCCGGGCGCTGGGCCACGGGCAGGCGCGTACGCTTCCACAGGCCGCCGATGATGCGCACCTCGCCCGCGCCGCGGTGCGCGGCGGGGGCCTTGGGCGCAGCGGAGGCTGGGCGGCTCGGGGCGCGGCTCAAGGCTGCGCTCCTACCACCACGGTGACCATGCGATCGGGCTGCAGATGGCGCTGCAGCGCCGTGCGCACATCGGCCACGGTGAGCGCGTTCACGCGGTCGGTCCAGTGATCCAGGTAGTCGAGCGGCAAGCCATTCCAGGCGATATTGGCCACGTTGCCCAGCAGCTTGCGGTTGCTGTCAATGCGCAGCGCGAAGCCACCGATCAGGTTGGCCTTGGCCGCGCGCAACTCGGCCTCGGTGGGGCCCTGGGCCACGTAGCGCGCCAGCGTATCGCGCGCCACCTGCACGGCCTGCGCCGCCTGATCGGGCCGGGTCTGCAGCGCCACGACGAAGGCGCCCGCATTCAGGCCCGGGGAAAAGTCGCTGTACACGCTGTAGCTGAGGCCACGCTTTTCGCGCACCTCTTCGGTCAGGCGCGACACCAGCCCGCCGCCGCCCAGGATGTGGTTGCCCACGAGCAGCGCGAGGAAGTCGGGGTCGCGTCGCGCAATGCCCGGCTGGCCGATGAGCACCTGAGCCTGGGCCGAGGCGAAAGGCACGCTCTCCTGCACGGCCTTGGCCAGCGGCTGCACCTCGGGCACGGCCGGCGGCGGTGCACATTCAGCCCCCGTTCCCGCAGGTGGTTGCGCGGGCAGGCGGGCCAGCAGTTGCTCCACCAGCGCCTGCGCCTGGGCGCGATTCACGGCGCCCACGATGCTCACGCGCGCGCGGCAGGCCACGACGCTGCGCTCGTGGAAGGCCTGCAGGTCGGCCACGCCGATGCGCGCGAGCGTTGCCTCCGTGGGCTGCTGTCCATAGGGGTGGTTGCCGTAGACGGCGGCGGCAAAGGCCTTGCGCGCCACCGTGGCGGGGCGTGTATCGGCCTCCTTGATCGAGGCGCTCCAGCGCGCGCGCTCGCGCTCCCACACGGTCTCGGGCAGGCTGGGCTCGGCCAGCTGGCGCGCGGCCAGGCGCACGGCGCGCTCGAGCAGCGATGGGTCGGTGAGCGAGCGCAGCGCATAACCGAAGCTGTCGCGGTCGGCCTGCGCATCGAAGTGCGCACCCAGGTCCGCCCAGGCCTCGCCGAGCGCGTTCTCGTCAAGTGCAGGCAGTTCCCCTTGCGCGCGTACGCCCTTGGCGGTCATGAGCGCCATCGCGCTGGCCAGGCCCGCCTGCGGCGCCGGGTCGCGCCGGCTGCCCGCATCGAACGAGATCTGCACATCCACCATGGGAATGGCCGGGCTCTCGACCAGCCAGACCTGGGCGCCACTCGGCTCGCTCCAGTGCTGGATGGGCAACAGCGCCCAGGCGGAATTGGCACCAAACAGCCAGACAGTGCATGCCAGCAGGGTCTTGATAGCTCTATTTTTCATAGCATTCATCGCAAACATCCCACGCATCAATGGAGCACCGAACCCGCGGCCGGCGCGGGGCGAGGGCGCGGCTGGCCCGACACGGGCTGGGGCCGCAGCGTGGCCACAGTGAGCGCGTCGTCGCCGAAGTACTTGGCGGCCACCGCCTGCACCTGCGCGGGTGTGATACTACGCAGCTGGGCGAGCAGGCGTTCCTCGGCGTCGAGCGGCATGCCCAGCGCCCAGTAGCTGCCCAGCTGCTGGGCCTGGTTCTGCAGCGAATCGCGCTCGTAGATGTTCGAGGCGATCCACTGCGTCTTCACGCGCTCGAGTTCGGCGGCATCGACCCCGTCGCGGGCCACGCGGGCTACCTCGGCGCGCAGCGCCTGCTCCACGTCCTGCGCGGTCTTGCCCTCGATGGGCACGCCCGTGAGCAGGAACAGCCCCGGCCCCCGGCCCAGCACCGAGGCCGAGCTGTCGGCGCTGTCGGCCACGCGCTGCGCCCCCTGGCTCAGCGCGCGCTCCAGGCGCGCGCCGTCGTAGCCGCTGAGCACAGCCGAGAGCACGAGCAGCGACAGCGCATCGCGATCTTCGTCGGTCATGGCGTCCACGCGGCGGATGCGCGGGACATGGAAGGCCAGTGCCACATAGGCCTGCTCGGCCGGCGCCTTCACGTCGATGCGGCGCATGCCGAGCTGAGCGGGCTCATCACGCGGCTTGCGCGCGGGCACGGCGCGCGCAGGGATGCTGCCGTAGTACTTCTCGGCCCAGGCGCGCACGCGCTGCACATCCACGTCGCCCGCGACCACCACCACGGCATTGCCGGGCACGTACCACTGGTGGTGGAATGCGCGCACGTCCTGGGGCGTCATCGCGTCCAGATCGCTCATCCAGCCCACGATGGGACGGTGGTACGGCGAGGCGATGAAGCTCGCGGCATAGAGCTGCTCCATGAGCAAGGCGCGCGGCTGGTCCTCGGTGCGCATGCGGCGTTCTTCCTTGACGACCTCGATCTCTTTCTTGAATTCGGCATCGGGCCACTGGTTGTGCGCGAAGCGGTCCGACTCGAGCTTCATCACATCCTCGAGCCGCGCGGCCGGAATCTGCTGGTAATAGCCCGTGTAGTCCCAGGCCGTGAAGGCGTTTTCCTGCCCGCCCAGCGCCGCCACGCGGCGAGAAAACTCGCCGGGCGGCACGGCCTTGGAGCCCTTGAACATCATGTGCTCGAGCGCGTGCGCCACGCCCGAGGTGCCATCCACCTCGTCCATGGCGCCCACGCGCACCCACACCATGTGCACGGCGGTGGGTGCGCGCCGGTCGGGCTTCACGATGAGTTGCATGCCGTTCTTCAGCGTGAACTGCTGGGCCCCGGAGGCGGTGGCGCCCGCAGACACCTGAGCGACCAGGGACGGGGATGCAGCGGGAGCGGGGGTCTGGGCCCCCGCGTTCGGTCCGGCCAGGCAGGCCGCGAAGGCAACAGGGCCCAGGAGGGTAAGAGCGCGTTTCATAGAATGCTGCGATTCTAAGAACCCGCCAATGTTCAGTTTCTTCAAGAAAAAACCTGCGGCGCCCGCTCCCCAACCGCTGAGCGAAGCGCCCACCGCCCCTGCCGCACAGCCCCCCGCGCCCGCGCCGGTGGCCGCCCCGAGCCCTTTGCCGCCCGCCCCCGAGGCCCCTGCCCACGCTCCCACGTCGGGCGCCTTCGGCTGGCTGCGCAGCACCTTTGGCGGCAAGAGCGCGGAGCCTGCACCTGCGTCGCCCCCTGAAGCGGGCGCTGAACCACAGCCCCCCGCACCAGCGCCCGTCGCTCCTCCGACACCAGTGGCCGCAGCAGCGCCCACGCCCGCACCCGCACCCGCCCTGCCTGCGGAACCCGTGCCGGCCACGGCACCTGCCCCGGCCGCACCCGAGCGCACGGGCTGGCTCGACCGCCTCAAGGCTGGCCTGCGCAAAACCGGATCGAGCATCGCCACCGTGTTCACAGGCACGCAGATCAATGACGATCTGTACGAAGAGCTCGAATCGGCCCTACTCATGGCCGACACGGGCGTGAAGGCCACGGAGCACCTGCTCGCCGACCTCAAGCGCCGCGTCAAGGAGGCCAAGGCCACCGACCCGGCCGCCGTAAAGGGCCTTCTGGCCGATGCGCTCACCGACCTGCTGCGCCCGCTCGAGAAACCGCTCGTGATCGGCGAGCACACACCCACCGTCATCATGGTGGCCGGCGTGAACGGCGCGGGCAAGACCACCTCGATCGGCAAGCTCACCAAGCACCTGGCCAGCGAGGGCGCGTCTGTGCTGCTGGCGGCGGCCGACACCTTCCGCGCAGCGGCGCGCGAGCAGCTCGGCGTCTGGGCCGACCGCAACACCGTCGAGATCGTGAGCCAGGAAGGCGGCGACCCGGCGGCTGTGAGCTTCGACGCCGTGTCAGCCGGCAAGGCGCGCAACAAGGACGTGGTGCTCGTGGACACGGCTGGCCGCCTGCCCACGCAGCTGCACCTGATGCAAGAGCTGCAGAAGATCAAGCGCGTGGTCACCAAGGCCGACGCCACGGCGCCGCACGAGGTGCTGCTTGTGATCGACGGCAACACGGGCCAGAATGCGCTCGCGCAAGTGCGCGCCTTCGACGACGCGCTGCAGCTCACGGGCCTGGTCGTGACCAAGCTTGACGGCACGGCCAAGGGCGGCGTGCTGGCCGCGATCGCGCAGGAGCGGCCCGTGCCGGTCTACTTCATCGGCGTGGGCGAAAAGCTCGAAGACCTCGAAACCTTCAGCGCGCGCGAATTCGCCCAGGCCCTGCTGGCCTGAGCGTTATCCGTCCACCTGCTGCGCCACCCACTGCGCGTAGTCGGCCTCGGCCTCTACGGTGTGGGTGAGGAGTTGGGGCACCTCGTAGGGGTGGTGCGCGCGCAGCCAGGCGCGTAGCGCAGGCACGGCCCGGGGCAGGGTTTTGCACACGAGGCGCCATTCGGCGTCGGCATGCTGCGCGCCCCGCCAGATGTAGTGCGAGGTGATGGGCTCTACCTGCACGCAAGCGGCCACGCGCGCCTGCACGGCCTGGGCCGCGAGGCGCTCGGCCTCGGCGGCGCTGGCGACCGTGGTAGTCACCACGGCGATCAAGACAACGTCGGACATGCCGCCAGTGTGACATGCGCGGCGGGTGCCGCTCACGCCCGACGGAGGCCGTGCAGCGGCAGCAGCACCGCCAGCGCAAGCCCCAGCACTGCGTGGCCCCAGCCCATCAGCGCACGCAGGTTCTCGGGTGCAAAGTAGTACAGCAGGTAGCCGCTCAACGCGCCCAGGGCACCCAGGGCGCACAGCGCCAGGCCCGTGCGGCGCTGGCTGGCCTTGTGCTGGCGCAGCCGCAGGTTGCGCGTGGTCATGCGCCAGCCTTGCGGCACGTGGGCAGCAGCCAGCACGCCGGCCATGAACAAGCCCGCGAACCCGGCCGCGCCATGCAGGCGCATCAGCCACGGCTCGAGCGGATGCGGCAGAAGATCCGCCCCCGCACCCCAGAGGTAATGCATGGCCAGCCACAGCGCGCCGCTGAGCACCAGTGCACCCACGGTCGCGTACAGAGCGCGGTATTGCCAGCCTTTGAGATGGTTCATGTCAATGCAGCCACGCCTGGGCCCCGTAGGCCTGCAGCAGGGGGAGCTGCGCATCACCACAGGCCGCCACGACCTTGGTCAGGGCATCGGCCCACAGGCAGCTCGGTGCGGCCACGCTCACGTGGGCCGTCACGCTGCGGCCGCCCCCGGCCCAGACCTGACTGCGGCGGCGGGGGCCCAGACAGCTCGTGGCCAGCGCGCCATCGCCCAGCTGCGCGAATGGGCGCGCGCCGCCGCCCTCCTCGTCGCGCAGCAGCACCGGTACCTGCACGGGGCCGAAGGCCCGCAGATCTCCCCCGGCATTGACCCAGCCCCCGGCGCAGCCCAGGTGCTGCAGCGCCTGCACGGCGCGGTCCACGGCATAGCCCTTGGCGATGCCGCCCAGGTCGAACGCCGCAGCCCCCGCCCGTTTGTGCAGGCGGCGCTGCTCGCAATGCCAGCCCTGCGGCGCCCGGCCCTGGGTGATGTCGAACAGGCCGCCACTGGCCATCTGCAGGGCCCATGCGGCCTGCAGCACTTCGGCGGTTTCGGGCTCGACGTCCATGGTTTCCCCGGCGGCCAGCGCCGCGAAGCGCACAACATCGCTGTCCGGCTCGAAGCGCGACATGCAGGACTGCACGCGCTGCACGGCCGCGAAAGCGGCATCAATAGCGGCCTCGGCCCCGTCCTGCCCCTGCACGCCGATTTCCACCAGCGTGCCCAGCAGCGGGCGGGCGCGGCGCAGCCAGGGGGTCATGCGAGCTTGCCGCTGCGACGCAGCAGATCGAGCCAGACCACATTGCGCCGCACGCCCTCGGTCACGTGGGTGCAGCTGAGCGTGGCGCCGCTGATGTTGGCGATGTCGTCGCCTACCCGCAGCGGTGACGCGGCCGTCTTGCCGGCAAACTGTTTGCGCCACGCGGGCAGGCGGATTTCATGGCCGTGGCTTTCGCGGTACGACAGCACCTCGACCTGGCGCACCCGGCCATCGGCCTCCACGCCCACGGCATAGGTGATGCGCTCGAACTTGCCGATCACCTCGTCCACCACCACGAAGCCCAGCACGGCGCCACCCTGGCGCACCAGGCGCACCTGCAGCCGTGGCGCCACGGGCCTAATGCCTGCGGACGCGAGTTGCTGCGACAGCACGGCGTCGAGCGGCAGGTCGCGCAGCTCGAAGGCATCGGCCTGCGGGAACATGAGCTTTTGCGCCTGCTCGGCGGTCAGGTAGTCCACGGCCAGCGCGCCCGCGGGCGCGAGGGCAACCACGGCGGCAGACGGGTACAGCGCCAGGCGCATCAGAAGCTCCAGCCCAGGCCCACGTTCACGCGATTGGCCTGCGTGTTGACCCGGAAGCGCTGGTAGTCCGCCTTCAGCACGACCGAGGGCGTGATCCAGAAATTGGCGCCCACCGTGGCGACCTGCTCGGTCTCGGCCGCCATGGGAGTCAAGGCCGGCCCCAGGTCGGCAAAGGCACGCGCGGTGTTGAAGCGCTCCAGGCGCGCGAAGGGGCTCAGCGCATAGTCCCCCTGCTGCCAGAGCTTGTAGGCGCCCTGCACGTACCAGCCATCGAAGGACTTGGGAATCAGCGTCGGGTTGCCGACCAGCGCGAGGTTCAGGCTGTCGGTGTTGGAGATGCTGCCGCGCGCATACAGGGCCGACAGATCCCAGCGCCCGGGCGTCCAGCGCGCATGCACATCGGCCAGCGTGACGCGCGCGTTGGCAAAGCCTGGCTGACCATGGGTAGCGTTGCCGCTGAACAGCGACGCACCCACGAGCAGGCCCGGCACGCCGCGCCAGTTGGCGGCGCCGAACCACGCAAGGTTGCGGGCCTTGGCCTTGGCGGCTTCCTGGTGGATGGAGCCCAGGGGCGACTCGGCGCCCTCGCTCGAGGTGGCATCCCACTTGGTCAGGTCGAAGCTTGTGCTGATGCCGCCCTGCAGCGTGAGGCCGTTGTCGAAATTGGCGATGACCTGCGCACCCGCTTCGCGCCAGGTGGTGGGAATGATGGCCGTCTCTACGAAATTGCGCTCCACGCCGTAGAAGGCTGTGGGCTCATGGGTCTCGTTCAGCAACCCCACCGGCATGAGGAACAGGCCGCCGCGCGCAGCCAGCAGGGGGGTGAGCTGGTGCTCGATGTAGGCCTGCTCCAGCGCTACTTCGCCCGGGTCGCTGGCCGACGTAACGGCATGCTCCACCTCGAGTTCACCGACGATCTTGGTGCGGTCGTTGATGCGGTGCTGCAGCCCGAGCACGAAGCGGCGCAAGTCTAGCTGCGTCCTGTCGGTGGACTTGGTAGGCCGGTTGTAGTTGATCTCGCCATAGCCCGTGAGCACGGTGGCGGGCCCCTGGGGGGTCGACGCTGCCATGGGCGTGGCGTCCATCGCTGCCGCAGCGGCCGGCGCACTGCCAGCAGGCCCATTCCAGCCCCCCGACGGCGCTGCGGCGGCCTGCGGCGGTTGCGCCTTCAGCTGTGCGAGTTGCGCCTTGACCTCCGCCAGCTCAGCCGCGAGCTGTTCGAGTTTCTGGGCCAGATCCGCCTGCGAGGCAGCCGCAGGGGTCGCCTGTTGCGCCAGGGCCGGCGCGGCAGCCAGGGCCAACGTCAGGCCCAGCGCACTGGCGGCAAGTGCGCCACTGCTGCGTTTGAAAGTCGGTTTCATGGAAAGTCGGGTGAAGTGAGGAAACGAAGAGAAGGCCCGCCGTCAGGGCTGGTAACCATCGGAGAGCGTCTTGAGGAAGGCGATGACGTCGTCGATCTCGTCATCGCTGAGTGCGGGGACGTCGCCAGGCTTGCGGTTGTAGGGCCCCTCGGTCACGTTCACGTTGCCGCGGTAGCGCTCGGGCAGGTCGTTGAACTTCTGCACGCTGCCATCGGCGTTGACCGGGTACCACTTTTCGGGGTTCGTATCGCGCTGCACATAGAAGGCCAGCACGTCCTTGAGCGTCTTGAATCGGCCGTTGTGGAAGTACGCGTGGCGCAGCGCCACGTTGCGCAGCGTCGGCACCTTGAACAGCCCGCACAGGTCGGTCCGCGCGGCCAGGTCGCCGCCCTCCCGCGCACACAGGCCCAGATCGTAGAAGGCGGGGTCATCGTTCTGCCGCAGTTCCGGGTTGCGCGGCACGCCCAGGCTGTCGTAGGTGAAATCGGTGAACAGCGGCAGGCTGCCGTCCGCGCCACGCCCCGAGGGGTGGCAGGCGATGCAGTTGCCCTTGGCAGGGTTGTTGAAAAGCGCCAGGCCGCGCAGCTCCTGCGTGTTCAGGTTGGCCTTGCCCAGGAGGAATGCGTCGTACTTGCTCGAATAGGGCCGGAAGTCCGGGTCCTCGAGCTGGTATTGCTGCAGCGCCAGAGTCATGCGTTGGAACGCGCCGTCCACGTCACCCAGGACCCCATCGCCAAACACCCGCCTGAACTCGCCTGCGTAAGGGGCCGCAGCCAGTCGGCCCACCACTTCGGCCTTGCTCGCGTTGGCCATTTCGACGGGATTCAGGAAGGGCTTGCCCGCCTGGTCCTGCAGCGAGATTGCCCGGCCGTCCCAGAAGAAACCGCCCGTGGGCGTGCCATCGGCGGCGAAGAAGAATGCCTTGTTGGAAGCCAGGTAGCGTATCGTCGGTGACTGCCGGCCTCCCTGCCGGTCCAACCCCGGACCACCGAGCTGAGCGGCCAAGTCGTTGGGCTGCGCATGGGCGGAGGTCGCGTTGTGGCAACTGGCACACGACTGGCGGCCCGAGGCGGACAGCGAAGGATCTTGGAAGATCTTCTGGCCAAGAGCGGCAACCGGAGACAACGTCCCGTCGGCCGCATCGCCACCCGTTCCCGCGGAGGAAGACCCGCCGCCACAGGCCGTCAAAGCCCACGCGATGGGCAATGCCCACAAAACCGCAGAGCACGCACGGAGGTACCCCCTCCCTGGTGGGATCGCAAACATCGAAAAATAATAGTAGTAATGATATTAATTCTCGATTGTATTGAATTCACTCCCCTGCAGTAAGGGGTGCCGGGCGGGTAGTGGGTAACGGGCAACACCTGCCCCTCCCCTCTGCCCATCTCACAGAATGAAGCGCGCGCGGCTCACCGCCAGCGCGCGCCCTGCGAAAACGTGTCCGCGCGTGCCCTCAATGGCGGCGAATAGCGGGCACCATGGCCAGGCCACAGATGGCCATCAAGGCTGTCATCAACATCAGCCCCCATTCGGAGAGCGTTGGAATCGCCGCCGGTGCGGGCATCGACTCGAAGACCACCGTGGACGACTTGGCGCTTCCGATGCCAGAAAGCGGGCAAGTCACGCCTGTCCCGGTGGCGGAGCAGTCGCCCGTCCAGCTCTTCACGCGGAAGCCAGGCTGAGGGGTGGCCGTACAAAGACTGGTGTCATCAGGGGCCACGCCGGTCACCGACGCAGGACTGCATGAAGCCGTGCCGCTGGCGGGAGGGCTGGCACCATCGACCGAGACCGCGATGGGGTAGCTGTTGGAGGTGAAGCTGGCCGTCAGGGTCACGTTGCTTGTCACATTGCTGATGGCGCAGGTGGTACTTGTGACCGGGTTGCACATGCCAGCGGTGCCGCTGATCGTCCACCCCGTGAAGGTGAAGCCCGGATTGGGCACCACGGAGCAGGAGTCGCCAGAGCCATTCGGCACCGTTGCAGCGGTGCAGCTTGCCGTGCCTGCGCCGGCCAGCGAGACCACGGCCGTTACGTTCCAGGGAATGGGCTCGAACACTACCGACGAGGACTTGGGAGCCGTAACGCCCGGCAGAGAGCAGACGGCATTTGCGCCAGCGACAGCGCAGTCGCCCGTCCAGTTCTTGACGCGGTAGCCCGCATTGGGCACAGCCGTGCAGGAGGCATTGACGCCGCTGGCCGCCGGATTGGGCGAGCAACTGACCGAGCCATTGCCGCCGATCACCGAGGCCGTCACGCTGTAGGCATAGTTCGCCTGCAGCACCACGTTGCTTTGCACATTGGCGATGGCACAGGTAGCGGTGTTGGCCGGGCTGCACATGACCGAACTGCCGCTCACCAGCGTCCAGCCCGTGAAGATGTAGCCGGGGCTGGTGGCACCGGTCGTGCAGGCGTCCCCATCGCCCGCATACACCCAGGCCGTATTGCAGGTGGGCAAGGCAGCAGCGGCAGGGTCCGACAATTGGGCTGTGACCGTATAGCTCGGGATCGCCTCGAACAGCGCGGCGGATGTCAGATCGGTGGAGATGTTGCTCAGCGTGCAGGTGGCCGTCTGGCCCGCACAGGCACCACTGCTCCAACTCTTGAAGCGGAAGCCGGGGGTGGTGGGCACCGCCGTGCAAACGCTCGTGGTGTCGGGCGCCACCCCCGTCACGGTCCCGGGAGTGCAAGACGCGGCGCCGCTGCCCAAGGGACTGGCCGGATCCACCGTGGCAGCCACTACGTAGATGCTCCCGACCTTGACCTGCAGCCTGGTATCGTCATAGGACAACACGTTGTTCAGGGAATCCGTGGCTGTCGCGATGGCAAGGTTCTGCGGCGAGCCCGCCTGGGTGAAGATGACATTCACCGTGATGTCCGGGTAGGGGCCGATCGGCGCGCCGCCGTCCGCACGGGTGCAGGTGAATGCCGAGGCACTGCTACATGTCCAGCCCGGCCCGGACGGAGTGCCGTTCAGGGTGACGCCTGCGGGCAGCACATCCTGCACGCTGATGGTTCCCAGGTCAGCGCTCACGCCGGACTTGGTCACCGTGAGCGTGTAGGTGCCCGCCTCGTTCTGGTTGTACTGGAGTTTGTCTGCCGTTTTCTTGACCGTGATGAACGTGGGCGTCGCACCCGCTGCGGCATTGTTGTTGCCTGTGTTCGGGTCCACGGTCGCAGAGGAGATGGTCGCCGGATTCATGTAGATCGAGGCGTCCGTAATACTGGCCGGCGCAGCCACCGTCGCCGTGATCGTCATGACCACGGAAGACGGCCCCGCGGCAAAGGATGCGATGGTGCAGGTTGCGGGCGTGGCCGCGCTGCCATTGCCAGCCCGGGTCCACCCCGCTGCGCAGGTGTGGGAAGCGTAGGTCAGGCCCGAGGGCAAAATATCCGACACCACGGCATTGGCGGCCGCGTTGGGGCCGGCGTTGGACGCTGAGATGGCGAACACCACGGTGCTGCCCACGGTGATGGGGTTGGGAGTGGTCAGTACCTTGGTCACGCCCAGGTCGGCGGATGCCTGCGGGAGTGCCAGGCTGGAGGTATTGTTCCCTTGCACTGGATCCAGCGTGGACGACGAAACCGTCGCCACGTTGTTGTAGTTCAGCGCGGAGTTGCTGCCCACGGCCACCCCCATGGTCAGGGTGGCCGATTCGCCATTGGCCAGCGAGGCGATAGTCCAGTCACCGGTGCTCGTGCTGTACGTGCCTTTCGTCGTGGTAGGTGCGTTGGCGCCACTCTTGTACGAGTAGCCGCTCGGCAGCGGGTCGTGAACCACGACGTTCGATGCGGCATCCGGCCCGTTGTTGGTCACGGTGATGATGAACGTGCTGTTGCCCGGCGTGCTGGTGGAGCCGGTTTTTACCACGCTCAGATCCGCCATGGCTGGCGGTGGATTCTGCAAGAAATTGAAAGTGATCCCAGCCGTCATCGCATCGGCGTTGTAGTGGTAGCTGGAGCCGGAAAAGTCGTACAGAACGGCCGTCGACTGATAGCTGTTGCCTGCCGGTGCGGCCAGCACCTTGAACACATAGGTCAGATCTGTCTTGCCGCCGTACTTGCCTGTACTGGTGCACGAGAGGTTCGTGTGGTAGTTCGGGTTGGTGTAATCGTTCACCCAGCCGCAACCGTCGGCATACACCCGGCTGGTGGCATTGGGGTCCGTGCCGGAGTTGGCGGTGTAGGTGCTCTTGACGCTGATCACCTGGAATAGATCGCTGGGCAGCGTCAGGAATTTCTCCAGCTGCTCATAGCCTTGCGTGGCGGTCTGGCCCCGCAGCGTCAGTTCATAGACGCCCCCCCACATCCACGCTGATGGCACCTCCCGGGTTGATGGACCCGCCCTTGAAGGTGTAGCCCAGGATGCTGTTGCGGTTCTGCGCAATCAAATGCTCGATATACAGTTCACGCTTGGCGGGCGTCTGGGCCAGGATGGTGGCTCCGTTCGTGAGCGTGATGCGATAAGGGGCCTTCGTGTCAAAGGCAGCCGCATTTCTGGCCACCTGAACGTTGAAAAATACGTCCTGGCAGGTATTGGCAGCCAGCGCCAGGGGGACCGGCGTTGCGCTAACCAGGGAGATATAAGGGGACTCCGCCGAGCCCGTGGGATTGCCTGTCGCGCGATCGATCCACTCAAAGTTAACCCGCGCGCCCGCCGGCAACGCCGTGCTGCCTGCACACACACTTGCGCCGATGGGAAACGTGTTGGGGCCACTGGTCACATCGTTGCTCTGCAAGCCGATGACGTTCCATGTGTTGGGAGTGACGGACTGCGCACTGGCTGCCCCCACCCACAAAAGCGCGCACCCCACTCCCCAACCGACCCTTTTCGCAACTGCGCTCCACGCGCAGCCAAGGGTTCTTGCAAGTTGCATGGAAATTCCTCTCTTTTCTCGGTAAGCCGGTGCACGCGCACCGTTGTGTAGCCAGCGACCTTGGGCGGGCCGTGGATTCAAGACGTGGATACGAGCCCCCAGGCAAGAGGAACGCATGCGGTGCTCGGCACGGTGAAAGCCCGTGCCCGCGTGACTTCCTGCGGGACTCGCATCGTCATCGCGTGGCCAGGGCAGCCATCCGGCGGCGCAACGGGGACCGTGCTCCCGTACCCAATGCGCCCGTGCCCGCAGGCCGGACGAAACACCCGCGCGGTGCCTGGCCGTTACAGGAAGGCAGCAAAGGCGCATGCCCGCCCCCACCGCCGTTCACAACGGCGATCAAGTGTTCAGGGGGCGAGGCAGGCATGTACTGGACGCAGTGCTGATGTCGCCGTGGAATTTGACATTCACATCAAGTTACCGCCACACACCAATATTCACATCTATACACATTCGTCGATCTCTGAGCGGCGGCCCCAAACGTCCGTCAATTCCTACACCCTTACGGGAACTCCGCCTTTAGCACTCTCTCCAATGGAGTGCTAACATGACCGACATGGAAGAAAGGATTTCTGGAATGGCCCTTCAATCTGGAACCACCGTGACGACCCTGGCGCCCGCCAACCCCTGGGCCCTGGTGCCCCCCCTGGGCAACCTGGATGCCTATATTTCGGCCGTCAACCGTCTTCCTCTGCTGACCCATGAGGAAGAGCAGACCTATGCCCGGCGCCTCAAGGAACATAACGACCTGGACGCCGCGGGCCGGCTCGTGATGTCGCATCTGCGTTTGGTGGTCTCGATTTCGCGCCAGTACCTGGGTTATGGCCTGCCCCACGGCGACCTGATCCAGGAAGGCAACGTGGGCCTGATGAAGGCCGTCAAGCGCTTCGACCCCGACCAGGGCGTGCGCCTGGTGAGCTATGCCATGCACTGGATCAAGGCCGAGATCCACGAGTACATCCTGAAGAACTGGCGCATGGTCAAGGTGGCCACCACCAAGGCGCAGCGCAAGCTGTTCTTCAACCTGCGCTCCATGAAGCAGGGCCTCAAGGCCGACGCCGCAGCGCTGGAGACGCACCGCAGCACGCTGACCGACCACGAGATCGACCAGGTGGCCGCACAGCTCAACGTCAAGCGCGAGGATGTGCTGGAGATGGAGACGCGCATGGCCGGCGGCGACGTGCTGCTGGACCCCGCGCCCGCCGAGGACGGCGAGCAGGCCTTCGGCCCCATCGCCTACCTGTCGGACGCCGCGCACGAGCCCACGGCCATGATCGAGTCGCGCCAGCGCGACGTGCTGGCGACCGACGGCATCGCCACGGCCCTGGCCAGCCTGGACGAGCGCAGCCGCCGCATCGTCGAGGAGCGCTGGCTCAAGGTGAACGACGACGGCTCGGGCGGCATGACGCTGCATGAGCTGGCAGCCGTATACGGCGTGAGCGCCGAGCGCATCCGCCAGATCGAGGCCGCCGCCATGAAGAAGATGAAGAAGGCGTTGGCCGAATACGCCTGAGCCGAAGCCGATAATCCCGGGCGCGCACCCCTGAAATGGGTTGCGCGCTTTTTTACGCCTCCAGGATCCACGCCCATGCACCGCCCCAGCCCCTTGCGCCGTACCCTGCTCACCCTCGCGCTCGCCAGCCTCGGCGGCAGCGCCCTGGCGCAAGCCGCACCCGCCACGCCGGGCTGGCCCGCCAAGCCGGTGCGCATCATCGTGGGCTTTCCGCCGGGCTCTTCGCCCGACCTCACGGCACGCACCTTCTCCGAGCCGCTGTCGCAGGCGCTGGGCCAGCCGGTGATCGTGGAGAACAAGGTCGGCGCGGGTGGCAATATCGGCGCCGACGCCGTGGCCAAGGCCACCGACGGACACACGATCGGCCTGTTCATCAACGGCAACATGACGATCGCGCGCCTCATCAACCCCAGCGTGCCCTACGACCCGCACAAGGATCTCGCGCCGTTGTCGCTGATCGGCGTGTCGCCGCTGGTGCTTGCGGCGCCCGTGTCACAGCCCGGCGTACCGGCCCAGGCCGATGCGCGCGCCTTCCTCGAGGCCGCGCGCCGCGCGGGCGACCGCTGGAGCTACGGCACACCCGGCGTGGGCACCGTGGGCCACCTGGGCACCGAACTGCTCAAGGAGCGCGCGGGCATCAACCCCGTGCACGTGCCCTACCCCGGCTATCCGCAGGTCGCCACGGGCATGCTGGGCGGGCAGCTGCAGATGGCGCTGTTGCCGCCGGCGCTCGCACTCTCGCAGGAGCGCGCGGGCAAGCTGCGCCTGATCGGCGTCACGTCCGCGGGCCGCAGCGCGCTCGCACCCGGGGTGCCGAGCCTGGCCGAGGCCGGCGTGAAGAATTTCAACCTCGAGATCTGGAACGCCTTCGCCGCACCCGCAACCCTGCCCGCGCCAGTGCGCGCCCGCCTGTCGGCGATCATCGCCGACATCGCGCGCAGCCCTGACGTGCGCGCCAAGCTGTTCCAGCAAGGCTGGCAGGTGGTGGGCACCTCGGCCGAAGGTCTGGCCAACCGCATCCAAGCCGACACCCGGACGCTGGGCGAGGTCATCCGCACGCGCCAGATCAAGGCGGAATGATCCAGCGCAGCAAAGCTCCTACATTTTGTTGCACCTTGGTGTAAACGCAGATAGTGTTAAAGGTTTGCTTCGCCGGGCCCCAGCCCGGCCCCTGATCCGCAACCCTTGACCAGGGCCGGCACCACGGCCCCTGCCACCATGACCCCTGATCGAGCGCCCTCCAGCAAGGGCTGCCCGGCCTGTGCCTGCCAAGCCCAATGCCTGCTGGGTTGCCAGCGCGAGGCCGTGCGGCAGTGCTGGGCCCCGCATGTCACCGAGCGCGCGTTCCGCAAGGGCGATCTGCTACTGCAACAGGGCCAGACCCCCCCCACGTTCAAGGTCATCAAGGTAGGCACCACGCTCGCGCTGCGCAGCGGCGACGATGGCGTGGAGCGCCCCGTGGGCATGTTCGGCAGCGGCCAGCTGCTGGGCAGCACGGCGCTGCTGCAGCAGCCGGCGGCCCTGTCGTGCCAGGCCCTCACAGCCGGGCGCGTGTGCGAGGTGACCGTGGCCGCCGTGGGCCAGCAGGGCCTGGTCAACACCGAATTCCTGCGCGACCTGGCGCTGGCCTATGCCCAGACCAACGCGCGCCTGGCTGACTGGGCCCGCGTGGCGCGCATCCGCAGCGTGGCGGGGCAGCTCGCGGGCACATTGCTGCAGCTGGCCAGCCTGCAGCGCAGCACCCTGGTGCGGCTGCCCAGCCACACGGTGTTGGCCGCGCTGCTGGCCACCACGCGCGAGACCATCGCGCGCACGCTGCGCCAGCTCGATGTGCAGCAGTGCGTGGTGCGCCGCGACCGGTGGCATTGCGAGATCCACCGCGCGCGGCTGACGGCGCTTGCCGCGGGTGGGGCCAATATTCAAAAACAATAGCAATAGAACACCACAGGGCAAGCACCACCAGTCATTTTGGCCCATCAAGCCAGTGCTGCCGGCATGCTGACCGGCTCGGCATCGCCCCCTTGCAGCAGGGCCAGCACCTGCGGCGCGGGCACGGCCCTGGAGTAGAGCCAGCCCTGGTAGGCATCGCAGCCGTGCTGGGCCAGAAAGCGCAGCTGGTCCACCGACTCGACCCCTTCGGCCACGACATGCAGGCCCAGCGTCTGCGCGAGCCCGATGATGGCGCGCACCATCGTCGCGTCAGCCGTGCTGTGCAGCAGGGGCCGGATGAACTCGCGGTCGATCTTGATGCGCGACACCGGCAACTGTTTGAGGTGCACGAGCGAGGAGTAGCCGGTGCCGAAGTCGTCGAGCGCCACGCACACCCCAAGCGCCTGCAGGTTGCACAGCACGAGCCGCGCCTGTTCGGGATCGGCCATGGTCTCGGACTCGGTCACCTCCAGTTCCAGGAGTTCAGGCGGCGCCCCGTGCTCGGCCAGACTGCGCCGCAGCTGATCAACCAGGTCCGTCTGCCGCAGCTGCTGGGCCGAGAGGTTCACGGCCACGCGCAGCGGCGAACCCGCGCGCACCCATTGCGCGATCTGGCGGCAGGCCGCGTCGAGCACCCAGGCGCCGAGCGCGAGGATGAGGCCCGTGGCTTCGGCCACGGGGATGAAGCGCTCGGGCGACACGTCGCCCAACTCCGGGTCGGTCCAGCGCAGCAGCGCCTCCACGGCCTGCATGCGGCCGGTGGCCACGCCCACCTGCGGCTGGTAATGCAGTGTGAGACCGCCATAAGCCAGGGCCAGCTTGAGGCGCTCGTGCAGCAGGATCTTCTCGGCCATCCTGCGGCCCATGTATTCGGTGTAGAGCGCGTAGTTGGCGCGGCCCCGCTCCTTGGCCTGGTACATGGCCATGTCGGCGTAGCGCAGCAGCGTCGCGGCATCCGGAGCGTCGGCGGGGTACATGGCGATACCCAGGCTCGCGCCGAAGTTGAGCTCAAAGCCGTGCATGCGGCAGGGCTGGCACAGCACCTGCAGCAGCTCGGCCGCGCGCCGCTCGGCGTCCTGCGGGCCCGCCAGGGGCTGCAGCAGCACGGTGAATTCGTCGCCCCCCAGGCGCGCCAGCGTGTCGCTCGTGCGCAGCGCGCCCTTGAGGCGGCGCGCCACCTCGATGAGCACCTGGTCCCCGGCTGCGTGGCCGTAGCCGTCGTTGATGGCCTTGAAATCGTCGAGGTCAAGCAGCAGCAGCGCGAACGGTTCGCCCATACGGGCCGACTCGGCGATCGCCTGCTCCAGCCGCTGCCCGAATTGCCAGCGGTTGAGCAGGCCCGTGAGCGTGTCGTGCGTGGCCTGGTAGTGCATGCGGGCTTCGAGCCGGCGCAGCTCCGTCATGTCGCGCACGAAGGCCACGGCCGCGCCGCTGCCCTGGTCCGTGTGGCCCAGCGCCACGTCCACGGGCACCTGGGTGCCGTCCTTGCGCGCAAGCCACAGGTCGCGCCCCATGCCCATGGGCCGCCGCGAGGGGCTGCCGAAGTAGCCGTCGACCTGCCCCATGTGGGCACTGCGGTACGCGGGTGGCAGCAGCATGTGCAGGGAGGCGCCCCGCAGTTCGGCCAGCCCGTAGCCCGAGATCGTGGCCAGGGCCGTGTTGGCGTACCGGATGGTGCCGGTGCGGTCCACGAGCAGGATGCCGTCGGGCGCGGCATCCATTGCGGCGCGTTCGAGCGCGGCGTCCGCATCCAGCCGGACCATGCCGTGGGAGCCGGGGGGTTCGGAAGTGCGCGCCGTCATGCGGCCACGCCCGTCTGGAAGACCGACGCCGCGGCGTCGAGGCGCACAGCCTGCTGCGTGAGGGTGCTGCTCAGGTCGGCACTGCGCCGCACCAGGGACGCGTTTTCCTGGGTCATTTGCTCGAGCTGCGCCAGAGCCGCATGGATCTGGCCCACGCCCTCGGCCTGCTCCTGGCTCGCGCCGCGGATTTCCTGCACGTAGGTGGCAAGGCGCTGCATGGAGCTCACTACCCCCTGCATGGTCCGGCCCGCGTGCATGGTGGCCTCGGAGCCGCTGCGCACCTGGACCTGCGACGCCTCGATGAGCGCCTTGATATCGCGCGCCGCCTGGGCGCTCTGGTGCGCGAGCTCCCGCACCTGCGTGGCCACCACGGCGAAGCCGCGCCCCTGCGCACCCGCGCGTGCGGCTTCGACGGCCGCATTGAGCGCGAGCAGGTTGGTCTGGAACGCCACGCCATCGATCAGGCTGCTGATCTCCGACACCCGCTGGCTGGCCTGCGCGATGCCCTGCATGCTCTGCCCCAGCTGCGCCATGGCTTCGGCCCCCTGGCCCGCGGCCGCAACGCCCGACGCGGCGCAGTCGGCCGCCTGGCCGGCCTTGTCGCTGTTCGCGCGGATGGCCACGGTGAGCTGCTCCATGGCCGCCGCGGCCTGCTCCAGGCTCGCAGCGGCGGCCTCGGTGCGCCCCGCGAGGTGCTGGTTGCCGCCTTCAAGATCGTGCGCGCAGCCGCGTACCGCACCGGCCTTGCCCTTGATGTCATCCACGAGCGACATGAGGTTGAGCCCCGCCTGCTGCACGCTGCGCATGAGCTCGCCGATCTCGTCGCCGCGCTCCGCATAAAGCCTGCGCGCTTGCTGCCCGCTCGCTACGGCGCGCGCCTGCTCGAGCACGGCGCCCAAGGGCCGCACCACGCTGCGGTGCAGCCACCAGGCCAGGGCCGCGCCAGCCCCGAGCCACAGCGCCAGCACCGCTGGAAGGGCTGCGCCCTGCGTGCCCACTGCCAGCAGGCCCAGGGCGCCCAGCCCCGCCAGCGCCCCCAGCGCACCCAGCACGCGCGCGCCCACCGTCATGAAGCGCAGGCCCGCTACCCACGAGCGCAGCCCCTGGCAGCGCACGGCGAATCCCCGGTACAGCGTGAGGTGCCGGGCCCCGGCGTTGATGCGCTGGTAGACCGCCTCGTGCTCGCGCACCTCCTGCACCGAAGGCTTGGTGCGCACTGAGAGGTAGCCCACCACCTGGCCGCCGCGGCGCAGCGGGCTCGCGTTGGCGCGCACCCAGTAGTGGTCGCCGTTCTTGCGCCGGTTCTTCACGAGGGCCGTCCAGGGCAGGCCGCGCTGGATCGTGGCCCACATGTCGGCAAAGGCCGAGGGGGGCATGTCGGGGTGGCGCACCACGTTGTGGGCCTTACCGTAGAGCTCATCCTGTTCGTAACCGCTGACCCGGATGAACGCATCGTTGGCATAGACGATGCGGCCCTTGAGGTCGGTGGCGGACAACAGGGTCTCGTTTTCTTCGAGGGAATACTCGCGCTGTGTGGTGTGCACATTCCGGCGCATGGATGCAGGCCTCCTTCGGTGTTACGGTTCGGGCCGTTCGGCCCGGCCGATCCACTCTAGAGACTCATGCCCCGACGCGCATGACGGAAACCCCGCGCGGCCCGCACTATCGCGCGCCAATGTGACGCGCTTCGCAGTTCGTTCAATCGCCTGCGGCGCCAGCGCGACAGGCCGCTGGCGCCCGCGCCGTCAGGAGGACTTTTCCTGCAGCAGCACGCGCACGTCGTCCGCCAGCGCCTGCGCGCCGCTGCCGTAGCGGTGGTAGATGCGCAGCCGCCCCTGCGGGTCGTACACGTAGCTGCCCGCGGAGTGGTCCATGGTGTAGCTCGTGGGGGTCTTGCCGTCGACCTTCTTGTAGTAGATCTTGAAGTCCTTGGCCACGGCGGCGAGCTGCTCGGGCGAGCCGCGCAGCGCGAGGAACGTAGGGTCGAAGTTGTCCATGTAGGCCTTGAGCAGCTCGGGCGTGTCGCGCTCGGGGTCCACGGTCACGAAGATGCCCTGCAGCCGAGCGCCATCGGGGCCGAGCATCTGCTTGACCTCGGCGAGCTCCTGCATCGACGTGGGGCACACGTCGGGGCATTGGGTGTAGCCAAAGAAGACCACGACCACCTTGCCGCGGAAGTCCTGCAGGCTGCGCTGCTGGCCGTTGTGGTCGGTGAGCGGCAGGTCTCGCGCGTAGTCGGCCCCCGTGATGTCCACGCCGCGAAACTCGGGCTTCTTCTCGGAACAGGCACCCAACAGGCCCACAGTGCTTATGGAAAGGGCACCAGCAGCTATCAATTGAAGAGCATTGCGTTTATTCATGCACAGGCACTCACAGAACGTAGTGGTCCACCAGCAGCGCTGCAAACAGTGCGCTCAGGTGGATCAGTGAAAAGCGGAAGGTCTTGCGCGCCAGCGTATCCGAGTACGAACGCCACAGGCGCCAGCCGTACCAGCAAAAGCCCAGGCCCAGCAGCACGGCCGCGGCCAGGTAGATCCACGAGCTCATGCCATACACGAAGGGCATCAGGCAGCCGGCAAACAGGATCAGCGTGTAGAGAAAGACCTGCAGCCGCGTGAATTCGTTCCCGTGCGTGACGGGCAGCATGGGCAGGCCCGACTTGCGGTAGTCCTCCACGCGGTAGAGCGCCAGCGCCCAGAAGTGCGGCGGCGTCCACAGGAAGATGATGAGGAACAGGATCATGGCCTCGGGCCCCACGTCGCCCGTCATGGCCGACCAGCCGAGCACCGGCGGCATGGCACCCGAAGCGCCGCCAATCACGATGTTCTGCGGCGTGAGCGGCTTCAGGATCACGGTATAGATCACCGCATAGCCCACGAAGGTGGCGAAGGTAAGCCACATCGTGAGGGGGTTGATCCACACATAGAGCAGCGCCGAGCCCGCCGCGCACAGCAGGGCCGAGAACAGCAGCGTCTGGGTGTTGGAAAGCTCGCCTTTGGCCGTGGGGCGCCAGGCCGTGCGCTTCATCTTGGCGTCGATGCGCTGCTCCACGAGGCAGTTGAACGCCGCAGCCGCGCCGGCCACGAGCCAGATGCCCAGGCTCGCCAGCGCCATGCGGCCCCACTGCGCGGCGCTGGGCAGGCCCGGCACGGCCAGCACCATGCCGATGAACGCGCAGAACACGATGAGCTGTACCACGCGGGGCTTGGTCAGCGCGTAGAACTGGGACAGGCGCGAAGGCGCCGGAAGGGCGGGAGCAACACTCATGCGGGAACTCGGGATGCGCCCTGGGGCGCGGAGGAAACGGAGACGGTCCGGGTGCCGCGGCTCGCGCACAGCGCCCAGGTCAGCACCACGGCCAGCGCGGCCGCGCCGCCCGTGTGCAGCACGGCCGCCACGAGGGGCCAGTCGAGCACCACGTTCGACAGCCCCGTGGCGAACTGCAGAGCAGCCAGCAGCGCGAGCCAGCGGCGCTGCGGACGCAGCGCCGGCGCGGCGCGCAGGCGCCACACGAGCCATGCCAGCGCAAGCAGCACCCCATAGGCTGCGAGCCGGTGCACGTAGTGAATGGCCGTGAGGCCGGCGAAGCTGATGTGGCTGCCGTCCTGCAGCAGGCCCAGCGCGCGCCAGACCTGGAAACCCTGGCTGAACGCCATGTCGGGCCACCAGCTGCCCTGGCACTGCGGGAACGTGGTGCACGCCAGCACCGCGTAGTTGGTGCTGACCCAGCCTCCGAGTACGATCTGCACGGCCACGAGGATGGCTGCGCCCGCGAGCCCCGCGCGCAGCGCGCGCGGCACGGCGGCGGGCTCCACGCCCTGGGCGGCCTGCGTCTGGCGCACGGCCTGGATGCACAGCAGAACGAGCAGCACGATGCCGCCGATCAGGTGCAGCGTGACGATGGCGGGAAACAGCTTCATGGTCACCGTGAGCGCGCCGAACGCACCCTGCAGACACACCCACAGCAGCGTGAACGTGGGCCACCAGGGGCTCATGGCCACGGGTGCGCGCGCACCACCGCGCAGACGCTGGCGCCACGCCCCCACGGTGAGCGCAATGATGAGCACGCCCACGCCCGTGGCAAGGTAGCGGTGGACCATCTCCACCCAGGCCTTGCCGTGCGTGACAGGGCCCGTGGGCAGGGCCTGCTGGGCGGCCGATATTTCGGCATGCGCGCCCACCGGGCTCGCGTTGCCGTAGCAACCCGGCCAGTCGGGGCAGCCCAGGCCCGAGTCGGTCAGCCGCGTGAAAGCGCCGAACAGCACCAGATCGAACGTGAGAAACAGCGTGAGCACCGCCAGCGCCTGCCAGCGCCGCACGGGCCCTTGCTCCGGGGCGTGGTGCCGGTTGCGCAGCCACACCCAGGCCAGCGGCCCGAGCGCGATCACCGCGCCCACCAGCATGACGCGCGCCAGCGGCGCGAGGTCGTACAGGGGCTGCACGGCGTCCATCAGGGGTGCTCCGTGCGGCCCGGTGGGTCCCAGGCGGCCGAGGCACGCAGCAGGCGGTCGAGATCGCGCTTGGCCTGGGCTGCCTGGGCGCGCTCCATGCGCGCCGGAAAGCGCATCATCCAGTGCCCCTGCGGATCGACCACATAAAGATGCTCGGACAGCGCATGTCCCTGCGCGGGCGCAAGCCAGCGCGCGAGCTCTGCGGCATCCACGCGCAGCACCATGGCCTGCTGCAGCCCGGGCTGGATGGAAGGCGGCAGCGGCGCGTCGTCGGTGACGAGCCAGACCCAGTCCACGCGCTCCTTCTCCCGGCCCAGGCTCTCGCGCAGCTGGCGCTGCAGGTAGAGGTTGCTCTGGCACTGCGCATCGCAGCCGCCCCCAGCCACGCTCACGAGCAGCCACTGCCCCTGCAATGCCGGAAGGCGCTGCGCGCCGCCCGCGAGCGTGCGCGCCGCGATATCGGGAATGGCGCGCTGCGGCTCGATGAGCTCGCCGTAGCTGCGCCGCCCTTCGGGCCGCACCACGTAGTAGGTGAAGTACGAGGCGATGACAGGCGCCGCACACACCAGCATCACGCCCAGCATCTTCCAGCGGCCCTGGCGCGAGCGCTGCGCCGCCAGCGCATCCTCCGCCGCAGGCAGGGTATGCACCGTAAGGCCCAGGGGCTGCATGCCCTGGCGGTCAGGCAGCATGCGGGCTGCGGGGGCGTCGGACAAGTTGGAACCAGACATAGAGAAGTGCAATCAGGCCGCAGAGCCCGAACCATTGGAATGCGTAGCCGTAGTGCTTTTCGACGCCGGTGCCGACCACCGGCCATTCGCGCAACAGGCCTTCGCTGGGTTCTCCCGTCTGCAATACGGTCAGCGGCGCAAGCTGCAGGCCCGTTTCTGCGCGGAAGGCGTTCAGGTCGAGATTTTGCCGGATGCGCGAAGACCCCAGGCCCGCATCGGCCCCTGCGAACTCGTACAACCGCGACGGCGGCGGCGCGATCCGCCCAACAATGCGCACCTCGCCTCGCGGCGTGTCGACAGGGACCAGGCGGCTGCGCACCTCGAAATCGCGCGGCACCCAGCCGCGCTGCACGAGCACCACGCCTGGGCCAGGATCGAGCTGCAGCGGCATGAGCACGTAGAAGCCGGGCCGCCCATTCATCTGCCGGTTGTCGAGGTAGACCGCATGCTGCGCAAGCCAGCGGCCTCGCAGCACAACGGAGCGATGGACGAGGGCCTCGGTTGCGGCAGCGTCCACTGTGCCCAGGCGCGCGCCGTCCAGGGCAGGCATGTGCTGGCGGGCATCGATCGCGGCCTGCAGGGCCTCCTTCTGCGCGGCCCGCCCCAGTTGCCAGCGCCCGAGCGAGGCGGTCGCCAGCATCGCCGCCACGGCGGCGACGGTCACCAGCCAGAAGCGCCAGCGGCTGTGCATCGTTGCAGGGGTCACGGGATAATGCGCTCCATGAAATTCCTCGTGCTCATCGCGTTCCTGGGCATCCTGGCCAGCCTGGCGTCCGCGCTGTTCTTCATGATGCGCAACGGACGCGACGAAAAGGCCAACCAGGCCAAAGGCAGCCACATGGTGCGGGCCTTGGCCGTGCGTGTGGGCCTGTCGATTGTGCTCTTTGTCTGCCTGCTGCTGGCCTGGAAGCTCGGGTACATCCAGCCCACGGGCCTGCCCGTGGGGCACTGAGCGGCGGCCACGCCCGCTGCAACAAAAAAAGCGCCGCGAGGCGCTTTTTTTCTAGGCCAGGCTGCAGGCCCGTTCACATCCAGTAAACCAGTACGTACAGGCCCAGCCACACCACGTCCACGAAGTGCCAGTACCAGGCAGCGCCCTCGAAGCCAAAGTGGCGCTCGGCCGTGAAATGCCCCTTTTGCAGGCGCAGCGTGATGAAGAACAGCATCAGCATGCCCACGAACACGTGGAAGCCGTGGAAGCCCGTGAGCATGAAGAAGGTGGAGCCGAAGATGCCCGAGCTGAGCTTGAGATTCAGGTCGGTGTAGAGGTGGAAGTACTCGTAGCCCTGCACGCACAGGAAGGTGAAGCCCAGCACCACGGTGATCCACATGAAGCCGATGGTCCTGGCACGGTGGTTCTCGCGCAGCGCATGGTGGGCGATGGTGAGCGTGACGCCCGACGACAGCAGCAGCGCCGTGTTGATGGTCGGCAGCCAGAAGGGCCCCACGGTCTGGAACGGCTCGACGATGTTGGCCGGCGAAGCGGTGGCACCTGCGGCAAGGCTGGGCCACACGGCCTTGAAATCGGGCCAGAGCAGCGCATTGTCGAGGTTACCGAGTGCCGGCACAGAGTGCGAGCGCGCCCACCACAGGGCCGTGAAGAAGGCGCCGAAGAACATCACCTCCGAGAAGATGAACCAGCTCATGCTCCAGCGGTACGAGAGATCGATCTTGTGGCCATAGAGGCCGCCCTCGCTCTCGTGCGCTGCATCACGGAACCATTGGTAGAGCACGAAGAGCCACCACACCATGCCCAGGGCCAGCGAGTACTTGCCCCATTCGTGGCCATTGATCCACTGGCTTGCGCCGAGAATCACGAAGAACAGGCCGGCAGCCGCCATGACGGGGTGGCGCGAGTCGGCAGGCACGTAGTAGTACGGGGTTGTGCCAGGGGTCGTTGCACTCATTTCAGCTCCTCTGATTCTCAAAGTCTCTTGTTGTCGTCGGTCGGTAGGCGGTGATTCCGGCAGGAGGTCAAACGACCCACTTCACCACGGTCATCAACGCCAGAACCAGCAGGAAAACCGCCACCAGCCCCACCAGCACGATGTGCAGCGGGTTGAGCTTCTCGATATCCTGCCGGTACTCGCTGCCCTTGCGCAGGCCGATGAACGACCACGCCACGGCCTTGACCGTGCGCCAGATCGAACCCTTGCGTGCGAGCACGGATTTTTCGCCGCCATCGGTGTGCTGGATCATGAACCGGCCCCGCTGGTTGCGGCCACTGCAGCCGTGGTTTGCGGTGCGGCCGGCGTCTTGCCGCCCACTTCGAAGAAGGTATAGGACAGCGTGATGGTCGTGACGTCTTTGGAAATGCGCGGATCGATCACGAAGGCCACAGGCCATTCCTTCTTCTCACCGGGCTCCAGCGTGTACTGGTTGAAGCAGAAACACTCCAGCTTGTTGAAGTGCGCCGCCGCCTGGTGCGGCGCATAGCTGGGAATGGCCTGTGCGGCCATGCGCCGGTTCTGCACGTTCTGGAACTCATACATCACCGTGGCCAGCTCGCCCGGGTGCACCTTCAGCGAGCGCAGCGCGGGCTTGAACTCCCAGGGGCCACGCGCGTTGGCGTCGAATTCGACGGTGATGGTGCGGCTCATGTCCACCTGCGTATTGGCGGGCACCTTCACGTCGCGCCCGGCCGGCCCGTTGCCAGGCACCTGGCGTTCGGAGAGCGACAGGATGTTGATACCCGTGGCTTCGCAGATGTGCTTGTAGATCGGGATGAGCGCGTAGCCGAAGGCGAACATGCCCGCCGCGATCACGGCCAGCTTGCCCACCATCTTGACGTTTTCGCGCTGCATGCTCACGGCGGCCAGCTCCTCAATGCGACGACAGCAGAACCATCTTGACCATGAACCCCACGAAGAAGGCCACGGCCACCGACGCCAGGATCAGCGCCATACGCAGGTTGCTCTTTTTTTGCTCGGGCGTCGTCATGGTGGGAAAGTCCTTCAGCCGATCACGCGGGTAGCGGTGGCATCGAGCTTCGGAGGGTTCTCGAAGGTGTGGAACGGCGCAGGCGAGGGCACTTCCCACTCCAGGCCCTCGGCGGCTTCCCAGGGCTTCTGGGGCGCCTTCGCACCCTTGCCGCGGATGGCGGGCAGCACGATGGCCAGGAAGAAGTACACCTGCATCAGACCGAAGCCAAAGGCACCGATCGAGGCGACCATGTTGAAGTCGGCGAACTGCATGGGATAGTCGGCATAGCGACGCGGCATGCCGGCCAGCCCCAGGAAGTGCATGGGGAAAAAGGTGACGTTGAAGGTGATGAGCGAGCCCCAGAAGTGGATGCGGCCGCGGGCTTCAGAGTACATCACGCCGGTCCACTTCGGGCTCCAGTAGTAGTAGGCTGAGAACATGGCGAACAGCGAGCCCGCCACCAGCACGTAGTGGAAGTGGGCCACCACGTAATAGGTGTCCTGCAGCTGGATGTCGATCGGCGCCATGGCCAGGATCAGGCCCGTGAAGCCGCCAATGGTGAACACGAAGATGAAGCCCACGGCAAACAGCATGGGGGTTTCAAACGTCATGGAGCCGCGCCACATCGTGGCCACCCAGTTGAAGATCTTCACGGCCGTGGGCACCGAGATCAGCATGGTGGCGTACATGAAGAACAGCTGGCCAGTGACCGGCATGCCCGTGGTGAACATGTGGTGCGCCCACACGATGAAGCTCAGGATGGCGATGGATGAGGTGGCATACACCATGGAGGCGTAGCCGAACAGCTTCTTGCGGCTGAAGGCGGGCACCACCTGGCTGATGATGCCGAAGGCCGGCAGGATCATGATGTAGACCTCGGGGTGGCCGAAGAACCAG
>JAYSFC010000003.1:0-69657 GCA_041913505.1 Acidovorax sp. | reverse complement strand
TGATGTGGCCGATGTGGAAGTTGCCGTTGGCGTACGGCAGGGCGGTGGTGACGAAGATCTTGCGTGCGGTCATCGGGGCGGCTCTCCAGTCGCCCCGGGATTTCGGGGCGGAACCCGCGATTTTAGGGCGTGTCAGTACCGGGGGCGGCGCACGGGGTTGCCGCTGTCGCGCCAGCCGAAGAAGGCGCAGATCTCGCTGCGGCGCGCCAGCGCGTCGGCGCGGCCCAGGGCCATCAGCTCGCGCGTGAAGCCGCGCTCGAACATCAGGTAGCTGGCCAGGGCGCCATTGCTGGCGTTCCCGCTGCTGGCGCGTACCCCCAGGGTGCCCAGCAGGGCGCGCACGGGCAGCGGCAGGTCGCCCAGGTGGCGTGCGGCCATCTCGTCCAGGCTGCGCGATGGCGCCAGCACCAGCAGCTGCAGCGGGCGCAGCGCACTGGCATCGCGGGCCTGCGGCGGGATCAGCGCCAGGATCTGGTTGATGCGCTGGGCGCCCTCTATGTCCATTGACAGCGCGTCCAGAAAGATGTCGGACAGCGCATGGCCCGCGACCTGCGCCAGCGATGGATAGGGCTGCGGGGTGTCGGCGGCGCCGGGGCCGGGCGGCGGGGCCTCATAGGTACGGCTGGTGCCCACCACCAGCAGGCGCTGCGCACCCAGGTGGATGGCGGGTGCCAGCGGCGCGGTCTGGCGCATGGAGCCGTCGCCGAAGTACTCCATGCGCCCGTCGATGGCCAGAGACACGGCCGGGAACACCAAAGGAATGGCCGACGAGGCCAGCAGGTGGCTGGCGGTGATGGGGCCGCGCGCAGATTTGCGCAGCGGGTGGGCCCAGGGCTGCTGGGCGTCGCCGGCGTCGAAGAAGGCCACATGCTGGCCCGAGTCGTAGCTGGACGCGGTGACGGCCAGCGCGTGCAGGTGGCCGGCGCGGATCAGGTGCGGCACGCGGGCCAGCGGCACCAGCCTGGCCAGCAGCTGCGCCAGCGGCGCATTGTCGAGCAGCGAGTGCGGGTGCGTGCGGCGCCAGCGCGCGAGCGCCCAGCCCAGCGACAGCAGCGTGAGCCAGTTCGCACCGCCGCGGCGTATCACGTGCAGTGCGTCGGTGCGGTAGACGTCCTGGACATGGAAGTTGGCCCACACGCGGGCGATGCGGTGCACGGTGTGGTCGAACCGGTCTGCCCCGCTGGCCAGGGCCGCGGCATTGATGGCGCCGGCCGATGTGCCGGTGAGGATGCCGAAGGGCGCCGGCCCGTGCTGCTCGCCGCAGGCCGCGCGCACGCCGGCAATCGCCTGCAGCACCCCTACTTGGTAGGCGGCCCGCGCGCCGCCGCCGGTGAGCACCAGACCGGTGCTGGCATTGGGCGGTGTGGCGGGGGTGGGCATGGCGGTGGGGCGCGGTGCGCTACGTCTGGCCGGCCGGGTCCTTGAGCAGCAGCGTGGCCAGCGCGTCTGCTTCCAGCAGCACCAGGCCGTTGTCGCGCGCAAAGTCGCGTGCGGTGTCGCTCACCACGCCCTGCAGCGCCACGTACACGCCGCCGCGCGCACCCTGGCGCTGCACCTCGGCCTGCAGTTCGCGCAGTGGCTCCACGCCGTGGGTGGCGGCTTTCCAGCGGCGCGCGGCCACGAGGAGAAACTGCCCGTCCTTGTCGATACGCAGGTCTGCAGACTGGCCGTTGGTGCGCCGCACCTCGTGGCCCTCGGCGCGCCACGCACGCTCCAGGGCGCCCGCGAAGTCGCGCCAGGGCATGGCAGCCGCGGCCTGCAGCACGGCCTGCACGCGCGCGGCGCTGGGCGCGCGCCACTGGCGCCAGGCGGCGATGCCGCCGACGACCACGATGGGCAACGCACCCACGGCGCCAAACGGCGCCAGGTGGGCCGGCAGCAGCGCGCCGCAGGCCAGCACGATAGCGGCGGCGATGGCAAGGCTGACCCACCAGGGCGAGCGCAGCAGGATCGCGAAGCCCGAGTTCGGGGCCATCTTGAATTTCACAGGGGTGTCCTTGGGGGTGTTTTTGTGGGGCGAGCGTACCCGAGGTTGTCCGGGGCTTGGGGTAGGGTTATTCGTGCGAGGAGCACCGGGCCGGCGGATGCCTCACGCCGTGCCAAGAAATTGACCGTTTCGGCTATCTGCATCGCCAAGACGGTTGCGCATGCCGGGGGTGTCGATGCTGCTGGTGGCCCCGCGCCTGCGGGGGGCATGTGACGACGCACATCGGCCTGCTCGGCGCCATGCCAGGCGGTGGCGAGCTCGCGGTGCGCGATCTGTTGTAGATTGCCTGCATGGCCAACAAGGTTCATCTTCGGCTCGAAGCACGGATCAACGCCGTCCTCTCCGGAACCCGCGACGCGGACCCTGAGCCGTCAACCGGGGGGCGCCGATCATGATCCGCAGAGACCTGAACCGGCCGCCCTCGCAGGGGAGGTTGGTACGGACCACCTATGGCGGCGCCGTACCTGCGGGAAGCTGGCCGCCTGAACTGGGCCTTGCGCAGCGCAAGCACCTGCACAAGGCCCGCAAGGACGCGGTAGGGCGCGCTGCGGCTGCGCTGGCCCGCCATCTGCGTGGCAGGACAGATCTCCGGGTCGTCACCAACCGCCTGCAGGTAGAGGTGGAGCCCGCGGGTGAAAGCGGCATCGAACGGCTGGTTCTCGGCACCGACGGCGAGGCCGCCGGCGCGCAGCTTGCCCCTTCTCGCCAGTTGCCGGAAGTCTCCGTCGCCGTGGTGGGTGGCGGGGTGTAGGGGCGGTGGTGGGGCAGCACGGATTGCGCGACCTGTCGCCGGCCTACTTTGGCCTGGTCATGGCCACGGGCATCGTCTCGCTGGCCGCGGACATGCTGGGCCATCCGCTGCTGGCGCGCGTCCTGCTGGCCCTGAATGCCGTGCAGTACCTGGTGCTGTGGGCCTTGTATGGACTGCGCGCATGGCGCTACCCGCAGCGTTTTTTTGGCGACATGGTGGACCATGCGCGCGGGACCGGCTATTTCACCATGGTGGCGGCCACGGGCATCATGGCCAGCCAGTGCATCGTGCTGCTGGGCGACCTGACGCTGGGCTTTGCGCTGTGGGCGCTGGCGGCGCTGCTGTGGCTGGTGTTGACCTACACCATCTTCACGGCCTTCACCATCCGCAGGGACAAGCCCGCGCTGGACCAGGGCATCAGCGGCGCCTGGCTGCTGGCCGTGGTGTCCACGCAGGCGCTGGCCGTGTCCAGCGCCCTGCTGGCCGCGCGCATCGGCCAGCCGCTGCGGCTGGAACTCAATCTGGTGGCGCTGTCCATGTGGCTGTGGGGCGGCATGCTCTACATCTGGATGATGGCGCTGATCTTCTACCGCTACCTGTTCTTTCCCTTCTCGCCCGGCGACCTGTCTCCGCCGTACTGGATCAACATGGGGGCCATGGCCATTTCCACGCTGGCCGGATCGCTGCTGATCCTGAACGCGCCACAGGCGCCGTTCCTGGTGTCGCTGCTGCCGTTCCTCAAGGGCTTCACGGTGTTTTACTGGGCCGCGGGCACCTGGTGGATTCCCATGCTGGTGCTGCTGGGCATCTGGCGCCATGGCGTGCGCCGTTTTCCGCTGCGCTACGACCCGCTGTACTGGGGCGCGGTGTTTCCGCTGGGCATGTACGCGGCCTGCACCCGGCAGATGGACCAGGCCATGGACTTTGGCTTTCTGAATGCGCTGCCCCGGCTGTTCTTTGCCGTGGCGCTGCTGGCCTGGCTTTTGGCCTTCATCGGCATGCTGCGCAGCGTGGTGCGCCAGCTGCGCGGGCTGTAGGCAAAGAAAGGCACAGGCGCCGGAGTGCCAAGGCTGCTTGGCTAGACTTCGACTTTCTCCTCAGCAAACCACACAACCATGGCTTTGACAGAACAGGCACTGTTGGCGGCAATCGCCGGCGTCCAGGACCCGCACACGGGCAAGGACTTCGTGAGCACGCGCGCGGTGCGCAATGTGCAGATCAGCGGCGGCGATGTCGCCTTCGACGTGGAGCTGGGCTACCCGGCCAAGAGCCTGGTGCCCGAGCTGCGCCGCCAGTTCGTGGCGGCCGCCAAGGGCGCGCCGGGTGTGGAGAACGTGTCGGTCAACATCACCACCAGGGTGATTGCCCATGCCGTGCAGCGCGGCGTGCAGCTGTTGCCGCAGGTGAAGAACATCATCGCCGTGGCCTCGGGCAAGGGCGGTGTGGGCAAAAGCACCACGGCCGCCAACCTGGCGCTGGCGCTGGCGGCCGAAGGCGCCCGCGTGGGCGTGTTGGACGCCGACATCTACGGCCCCAGCCAGCCCATGATGCTGGGCATCAACCGCCGCCCCGAGAGCCTGGACGGCAAGAACATGGAGCCGCTGGAGAACTACGGCGTGCAGGTCATGTCCATCGGCTTCCTCGTGGACCAGGACGAGGCCATGATCTGGCGCGGCCCCATGGCCACGCAGGCGCTGGAGCAGCTCTTGCGCCAGACCAACTGGAAAGACCTCGATTACCTCATCATCGACATGCCGCCCGGCACGGGCGACATCCAGCTCACGCTCTCCCAGCGTGTGCCCATGACGGGCGCGGTGATCGTCACCACGCCGCAGGACATCGCGCTGCTCGACGCCAAGAAGGGCATCAAGATGTTCGAGAAGGTGGGCGTGCCCATCCTGGGCATCGTGGAGAACATGGCCGTGCACGTGTGCAGCAACTGTCGCCACGTGGAGCACATCTTCGGCGCCGACGGCGGCCGGAAGATGGCCCAGGAGTACGGCATGGACTACCTGGGCGCATTGCCGCTGGACATGCAGATCCGCCTGCAGGCCGACAGCGGCAAGCCCACCGTGGTGGCCGACCCCGACGGCGAGGTGGCGCAGATCTACAAGAAGGTTGCGCGCGACGTGGCCGTGACGATTGCGCAGAAGGCCAAGGATTTCTCGGCCAAGTTCCCCACCATTTCCATCAGCAAGAACACCTGAGCGGACGGTGGGGCTCCCGGCCTCAGCGCCGGGCCACCTGGGTGGGGGCTCCCGCCTCGCCCATGACGGGCAGCGGCTTGCCGTCCGGCGAGCGCACGCTGCTCAGCAGCGCCACCACGCGGGCCTGCGTCTCGATGGGCAGCGGCGCGAAGCCGGTGCCGGCCACCGCCCGGTCGCCCATCAGGAAGGATCGGTAGAAGAAGTTGAGTGCGCGGGCGGTGCGCTCCGGAGCTGCGGACTTGCTGTCGATCACGATGTAGGTGGCCGACACGATGGGCCAGGCCATGGGGCTGTCCACGTCCACCAGCGGCGGCGCGTTCAGGCTGTCGCGGAACAGGCTGGCGCCGCGCACGGCGGCGCGGTAGCTGTCGATCGTGGGCGCCACCCAGTCGCCGCGCCGGTTGCGCAGCGTGACGGCCGCCAGGTTGTCGCGCTGCACGTAGTCCGACGACACATAGCCAATGCTGCCCGGGGTGGCCTTCACGGCGGCCACCAGCTTGCCCGAGCCTTCGACGGCCTGAACCGGGCCGCCCGCCGGCCAGGTGGCGCGGCCGTCCTTGGTCGTGATGGCGCTGGCGGTGGATTTGGCGGCTTGCTGCAGATAGGTGAGCAACACCTCGGTCGTCCCCGACCCATCGGCCCGCACGACGCGGGTGATGGGCTGGTTGGGCAGCTTCAGGTCGGGGTTGAGCGCCGCGATCGCCTTGTCGTTCCAGTTGTCGATGCGGGCCGCGAAAATACCCGCCAGCACGTCCGCATCCAGCCGCAGGCGTCCGCTGGAAATGCCCGGGAGGTTGACCACGGGCACCACGCCGCCCACCAGCGTGGGGAACTGGATCAGGTGGTGCTTGGCCAGTTCCTGGGGGGGCAGCGGGATGTCGGTGGCGCCGAAGTCCACCTGCTGCGCCTTGATCTGCCGCACGCCCTGGGTTGAGCCGACCGCCTCGTACTGGATGGCGGTGCCGCGCTCCTGGGCATAGTGGGTCGCCCATTGGGCATACACCTTGGCAGGAAAGGAAGCGCCCGCGCCACGCAGCGTGAGGTCTTGGGCCAGGGCCGGAGCGGCCAGGCCCAGACCGACCAGCATCGGGGCGGCGATCAGCGCGATACGCGATCGGAAAGTCGTTTGCATAGCAAGAAAGCGTCGGGAAGGGTGGGGCAGAGCGGGGCCCGCGTGTGCCGCAATTCCATAGTGGTGCGGTGGCGTGGTCCTGCGTGGCCGGGCGGGCGCATGGAGCGGGGCGCGGCCTGGGGAGGCTGCGCATTTTACCGGGCCCGTTCTGAGGACGTTGCGGCCTGGCACAAGGCCATGGGGATGGGGGGAGAATTGGGAAGCGCAGGCCCGCGTGCGCCATTCCTGCGAGGTGGGACGGCGCGCATTGACGCCGCAAGGGGGGCAGCGCACACTGCCTGCGCCCGTTTCTCCCCACGATTTTTCCGGCTTCCATGATCTCCCGAACCGAAACTCCCGCCGTGCCTGTGGCCACGGTGGACGACCTGCGCGAGCGCATCCGCCGCAAGGGCCGCCTCAAAGGGCGCCAGCCCGAAGCCGCCGCGCTGGCCGAGGTGCAGGCCCTCATCGGGGCGCGCCCGCCCGCAGGCTATGCGCGCGACCTGCTCATCGAGCACCTGCACGCCATCCACGACCACCACGGCGCGCTGCACGAGCGCCACCTGGTCGCGCTGGCGCGCCTCATGAATCTGCCCATGGCCGAGGTCTACGAGGTGGCGAGCTTCTACCACCACTTCGAGATCGTGCAGGGCGACGGTGCGGCGCCGCGCCTGGTGCTGCGCGTGTGCGACAGCCTGGGCTGCAGCATGGCCGGCGCGGGTGAACTGCTGGCCGAACTGCCCGGGCGCCTGCGCGCCGCAGGCTATGGCGACGTGCGGGTGGAGCCCGCGCCCTGCGTGGGCCGCTGCGAGCAGGCGCCCGTGGCCGTGGTGCACCAGTGCCCCGTGCCGCATGCCACGGTGGATGCGGTGCTGGCCCAGGTGGATTTGATGCCAAATCGGGCTCTGGCCCGGCATCCGCAAGCGCCAGTAGCTCCTGTTTTTGAAGCGCAGCCCGAAACCGCCATCACGCTTGGCGGCGAGGGCGTGGCGCCCGCCTGGGTGGGCCTGGCCGCCTACCGTGCGCAGGGCGGCTACGTTCTGGCCGCCGACCTGGCCCAGGGCCGCGTGCAGGCCGACGCCGTGCTCGCCGCCATGGAGGACTCGGGCCTGCGCGGCCTGGGCGGCGCGGGCTTTCCGGCGGGGCGCAAGTGGCGCATCGTGCGCGAGCAGGCGGCTCTCGCCAAGCGCCGGGCCGCCCCAAGCGGGGCGGGGGAGCGTGGGGGCATGGCCCTGATGGCCGTGAACATCGACGAAGGCGAGCCCGGCACGTTCAAGGACCGCACCTACCTGGAGCGCGATCCGCACCGCTTCCTCGAAGGCCTGCTCATCGCCGCCCAGGTCGTGGGCACCGAGGCCTGCTACATCTACCTGCGCGACGAATACCACGGCTGCCGCGCCCTCCTGCAGGCCGCGATTGCCGAACTGCGGGCCGATCCGCCGTGCCCGCTGCCGCGCATCGTGCTGCGCCGCGGCGCGGGCGCCTACATCTGCGGCGAGGAGTCCGCGATGATCGAAAGCATCGAAGGCAAGCGCGGCGAGCCGCGCATGCGCCCGCCCTACATCGCCCAGGTGGGCCTGTTTGGCCGGCCCACGCTGGAGCACAACTTCGAGACCCTGTACTGGGTGCGCGACATCGTGCAGCGCGGCCCGCAGTGGTTCGCGGGCTTCGGCCGCCATGGGCGCCAGGGCCTGCGCAGTTTCAGCGTGAGCGGGCGCGTGAAGGAGCCCGGCGTCAAGCTCGCGCCGGCGGGCATCACGCTGCGCGAGCTGGTCGACGAGTACTGCGGCGGCATGGCCGAGGGGCACGAGCTCTACGCCTACCTGCCGGGCGGCGCGTCGGGCGGCATCCTGCCCGCCAGCATGGCCGATATTCCGCTCGACTTCGACACGCTGCAGCCGCACGGCTGCTTCATCGGCTCGGCGGCCATCATCGTGCTCGGCCAGAACGACCGGGCGCGCGATGCGGCGCTCAACGTCATGCGCTTCTTCGCGCACGAGAGCTGTGGCCAGTGCACGCCCTGCCGCGTGGGCACGGCCAAGGCCGCACAGCTCATGGAGGCCCCCGTGTGGGACGAGGAAACGCTGGACGACCTGGCGCTGGTGATGGGCGATGCATCCATCTGTGGCCTGGGCCAGGCGGCGCCCAACCCGATCCGCTGCATCCACAAGTACTTCCCGCACGAAGTGGGCGAGGGCCCGTGGCCCGGCGACCTGCCCCGACCGCGCCGCGGCGTGCTCACGGAGCGCATTCCACCCACCCAGCCAGGGGAGGCACAGCCATGAGCAGCCCGTCGAACCCCATTGCGTTCGAGCTCGACGGCCAGGCCCTGCAGGCCGAGCCGGGCGAAACCATCTGGCAGGCCGCGCGGCGCCACGGCGTGGAGATTCCCCATCTGTGCCACACCGACGGCCTGCGCCCCGACGGCAACTGCCGCGCCTGCGTGGTCGAGATCAACGGCGAGCGCACGCTGGCCCCGAGCTGCTGCCGCGCCCCCACGCCCGGCATGCGGGTGCAGGCCCACAGCCCGCGCGCGCGCAAGAGCCAGCAGATGGTGCTGGAGCTGCTGCTGTCGGACATGCCCGATGTGGGCTACAAGTGGAATGATGCTCCTGAAAAGATAGCTGAAATCGACCGACGGAAAAGCACTGACGGCCAATCGGGCTCCAAAGAGCCGACCGTGGGCCAGCATGGAGAGCTGAGCGCCTGGGCCGACGCGCTGGGCGTGGGCGTGCGCCCGGCGCTGGCCGCGCTGCGCCGCGAGGCCCCCGCGCCCGACCTGAGCCACCCGGCCATGGCCGTGCACCTGGACGCCTGCATCCAGTGCAACCGCTGCGTGCGCGCCTGCCGCGAGGAGCAGGTCAACGACGTGATCGGCTACGCGCTGCGCGGGGCCGAGTCAAAAATCGTCTTCGACCTCGACGACCCCATGGGCGAGAGCAGCTGCGTGGCCTGCGGCGAATGCGTGCAGGCCTGCCCCACGGGCGCGCTGAGCCCCAAGACCCACATCGGCCCGCAGAAGGTGGACCGCAAGGTCGATTCGGTGTGCCCGTTCTGCGGCGTGGGCTGTCTCGTCACCTACAACGTGAAGGGCGAAAAAATCATCAGTGTGGAGGGCCGCGACGGCCCGGCCAACCATGGCCGCCTGTGCGTGAAGGGGCGCTTCGGCTTCGACTATGCCCACCACCCACAGCGCCTCACGGTGCCGCTGGTGCGTAAACCCGGCGTGCCCAAGGACTGGCAGGGCCAGGCGCGCCCCGACGACTGGCGCGAGGTGTTCCGCGAGGCGACCTGGGACGAGGCCCTGGCGCTCGCCACGGGCGGCCTGCGCGCGCTGCGCGACGCGCACGGGCCCAAGGCGCTTGCGGGCTTCGGTTCGGCCAAGGGCAGCAACGAGGAGGCCTACCTGTTCCAGAAGCTCGTGCGCACGGGGTTCGGCAGCAACAACGTGGACCACTGCACGCGGCTGTGCCATGCGTCCAGCGTGGCTGCGCTGCTCGAAGGCGTGGGCTCGGGCGCGGTGAGCAACCCGGCAGGCGACGTGGCGCATGCCGAGGTCATCGTCGTGATCGGCTCCAACCCCACGGCCAACCACCCGGTGGCCGCCACCTGGATGAAGAACGCCGCCCAGCGCGGCGCGAAGATCGTGCTGGCCGACCCGCGCGTGACCGACATCGGCCGCCACGCCTGGCGCGTGCTGCAGTTCAAGCCCGACACGGACGTGGCCATGCTCAATGCGCTGATCCACACCGTGATCGAGGAGGGCCTGGCCGACGAGGCCTTCATCCGCGAGCGTTCCCTCAACTACGAAGCCCTGCGCGAGAACGTGCGCGCCTACAGCCCCGAGGCCATGGAGTCGATCTGCGGCGTGCCGGCTGCCACGCTGCGCGAGGTGGCGCGCGCGTTCGCCACCTCCAAGGGGTCGATGATCCTCTGGGGCATGGGCGTGAGCCAGCACGTGCACGGCACCGACAACGCGCGCTGCCTGATCGCGCTGGCCACCGTCACGGGCCAGATCGGCCGGCCCGGTACGGGCCTGCACCCGCTGCGCGGCCAGAACAACGTGCAGGGCGCGAGCGACGCGGGCCTGATCCCCATGATGTTCCCCAACTACCAGCGCGTGGACAACGCCGAGGCGCATGCGTGGTTCGAGAACTTCTGGGGTATGCCGCTGGACGCCCAGCCTGGCTACACCGTGGTCGAGATCATGCACAAGGCCCTGGCCGACGACCGCGACCCGCACAAGGTTCGCGGCATGTACATCATGGGCGAGAACCCGGCCATGAGCGACCCCGATCTGAACCATGCGCGCCATGCGCTCGCGAGCCTCTCGCACCTCGTGGTGCAGGACATCTTCCTGACCGAGACCGCCTGGCTGGCCGACGTGGTGCTGCCTGCGAGCGCCTGGCCCGAGAAGACCGGCAGCGTGAGCAACACCGACCGCATGGTGCAGCTGGGCCGGCGGGCCTTGAGCCCGCCCGGTGACGCGCGGCCCGATCTCTGGATCGTGCAGCAGATGGCGAAGGGTATGGGCCTGGCCTGGGCCTACGAGGGCGAAGAGGCGGGTGTGGCCGCCGTGTACGAAGAAATGCGCCAGGCCATGGCGGGCGCCATCGCGGGCATCACCTGGGAGCGGCTGGAACGCGAATCCAGCGTGACCTACCCCTGCCTCTCGGCCGACGATCCGGGCCAGCCCATCGTGTTCACCGAGCGCTTTCCCACGCCCACGGGCCGCGTCACGCTGGTGCCGGCCGACATCATCCCGGCCGACGAGCGGCCCGACGCCGACTACCCGCTGGTGCTCATCACGGGCCGGCAGCTCGAGCACTGGCACACGGGCAGCATGACGCGGCGTTCGGCCGTGCTCGACGCGATCGAGCCGCACGCCACGGCCTCGCTGCACGGCGACGAGCTGGCACGCCTGGGGCTCGCCCCGGGCGACTGGGCGGCGATCCGCTCGCGCCGGGGCGCCGTGCGGGTGCGTGTGCGCCGCGACGACGGCACGCCGCGCGGCGCGGTGTTCATGCCCTTCGCCTATGTGGAGGCGGCGGCCAACCTGCTCACCAACGCGGCGCTGGACCCGTTCGGGAAGATCCCCGAATTCAAGTATTGCGCCGTGGCGGTGCAGGGTATTGCCGAGGACGCACCGGCTCCGGCGTAAAGTGGCGGGCATGTCGTCCCGCCCCTCCATCTCCGTCGCCGTGGTCATGCGCCGCGAGCGCATCGACAACCGCTGGCAACCCTGGCGCTGGACCCTGGCCGACGTGGTGCCGCACGAAGAGGTGTTCGGCACCGCGCCACGCCTGCTGCTGCAGACCGGGGCCGAGGAGCGCTGGCTGTTCCCCGCGTTTGCCGTGGAACTGTTCCGCGACGATGTGGAGGGCTACCACCTCAACCTCAGCGCGCCCGCGCCCTGCTGGTTTGTGCACTGGCGCCTGGACGAGGAACCCGGCGCCGACGGCCACGTGCTCGCGCGCCCCGTTGATGTGAGCCTGAGCTACCACGACGCGGGCCGCTGGCTCGATGCGCAGGAGAACGTGGACCAGGTGCCCGCGCCCGAGCCGGTGCGGGAATGGGTCCAGGCCTTTGTTCAGGAGCACTATGCGCCCGAGCCCAAGCGCCGGCGCCGGCCCGAGAGTTTTCGCCCGCTGACGGACCGCTTTGGCAACCCGGCCTCGGTCTCCACCGAAAAGCAGCGCGGCGGCGCAGGCGGCCATGGCTGACGGATTCCTCGGGCGCTGGTCGCGCCGCAAGTTCGATGCGCAGCAGGGCAAGGCGCTGGAGGAGCCCGAACGGCCGGTCGCACCGGCCGCTGTGCCACCAGCCGCGCCCACACCCGCGCCCGCCACGGTGGCGCCGGCTGTGGCCGGGCCCGTGCCGCACGAGCCTCCCCCGCCCACGCTGCTGGAAGCGCAGGCGCTCACGCCGCAGTCCGACTTCACGCCGTTCGTTGCGCGCGGCGTGGCGCCCGAGGTGCGCAATGCGGCCATGAAAAAGCTCTTCGCGGACCCGCATTTCAACGTGATGGACGGGCTCGATATCTATATCGAGGACTACTCCCGGCCCACGCCCTTGCCCGCGCGGCTGCTGCAGGAAATGGCCAGCGCCCGCGCGCTGGGGCTGGTGCAGGATGAAGCCGCGCCTGCTCCGCCGTCTACGCCCCCGCAAGGCGCTGCGGCATCGGCCGGCGAAGCGGCACGGCCCCCCGTGGATGTGGCACAGTCCCACTTATGCACCGCCGTTCCTAGCCCGCAGGCGACAGACGGCGCGCTTTCCCTGGACACGCCAGCCCCGCCCGCCAGCCACGACCCCCATGCCCACGCTGATCTGCGATTGCAACCAGACCATGCCCCTCGACGCGAAAGCGTTGGGCGCGGCGATTCATGAAGAGCTGACGCTCCACTCCACGCTGTGCCGGCGCGAAGCGGGGGCCTTCCAGCAGGCCCTGCGCCAGCCCGGCGACGTGGTGGTGGCGTGCACGCAGGAGCAGCGCCTGTTTGGCGAGGTGGCGGCGCAGACCGAGGGCGCCGTGGCCCCGGTGCGCTTCGTCAACATCCGCGAGACCGGCGGCTGGAGCCGCGACGCCGCCCACGCCGGCCCCAAGATCGCGGCCCTGCTCGCCGCGGCCCATCTGCCCGAACCCGAGCCCGTGCCCACGGTCACCTTCCGCAGCGCGGGCCGGTTGCTCGTTATCGGCCCGGTCGATGCGGCCGAGCGCGCGGCCGCGCTGGTGGCCGACGTGCTCGATGTGACGGTGTTCGCGCAAGGGCCCGGCACGGCCGGCGGCGCGCAGGAGCGCCGCTACCCGGTGCTGGGCGGGCGGCTCACGGGGCTTACGGGCTGGCTGGGCGCCTTCGACGTGGAGTGGCGTGCCGACAACCCCGTCGACCTGGACCTGTGCACGCGCTGCAACGCCTGCGTGGAGGCCTGCCCCGAGAACGCGATCGGCCTGGACTACCAGGTGGATCTGGCCGCGTGCAAGAGCCACCGCGCCTGCGTGAAGGCCTGCGGCGTGGCCGGCGCCATCGACTTCGGCCGCGCCGCCGCCGTGCAGCGCGAGCGGTTCGACCTGGTGCTGGACCTGCGTGCGCCCGACGCCACGCCCACCTTCCTGCAGCATGCCCCGCCGCAGGGCTATTTCCGCTGGGATGGCGCGGAGTTGGCCACGCTGCTGCGCCTGCGCGAACTCGTGGGCGAGTTCGACAAGCCGCGTTTCTTTGAGTACCAGCAGAAGCTCTGTGCCCACAGCCGCAACACGGCCGTGGGCTGCCGGGCCTGTGTGGATATCTGCTCGGCCGAAGCCATCGCAAGCGACGCGCCGCACCAGCGCATCGTGGTGAACCCGAACCTTTGCGTGGGCTGCGGTGCCTGCACCACCGTGTGCCCCACGGGCGCGCTGGCCTACGCCTACCCGCGCGCCACCGACCAGGGGCGCAAGTTTCGCGCGCTGCTGTCCACCTACGCGGCGGCGGGCGGACGGGATGCCGTGTTGCTGCTGCACAGCCAGGAGCGCGGCCAGGCCCTGGTGCAGGAGCTGGGCCGCGCGGCGCGCCTGGGCGTGGCGCAGGGCGTGCCCGCCAACGTGATTCCCGTGGCCCTGTGGCACGCGGCCAGCGTGGGGATTGACCTGTGGCTGGCCGCTGTGGCCTATGGCGCGAGCCAGGTCGTGGTGCTCGCCACCGATGAAGAGGCGCCGCAGTATCTCGACGCCCTGCAGGCCCAGATGGAGGCCGCCCAGACCCTGCTGCACGGCCTGGGCTACACCGGCTCGCACCTGCGCGTGGTGCGCGCCGCCACGGCCACAGACCTCGATGCCCACCTGCAACTGCTTGGCACCACGCGCCAGCGCGTGCCCGCGCAGGGTGCGCGGTTCGCGATCGCGCCCGAGAAGCGCAGCACGCTGGAGCTGGCGATCGAACACCTCGCGGCGCAGTCGCCGCTGCCCGCCGCCGACCGGCCCGAGGCGATCGCCCTGCCGCCCGGCGCGCCGCTGGGCACCGTACAGGTGGACCGTGATGCCTGCACGCTGTGCATGAGCTGCGTGGGCGCCTGCCCCGCGAGCGCGCTGCAAGACAACCCGCAGGCGCCCCAACTGCGCTTCATTGAACAGAACTGCGTGCAGTGCGGTCTGTGCGTGAAGACCTGCCCGGAAAACGCCATCGACCTCGTGCCACGACTGCTGCTCACGCCCGAGCGTCGCCAGCCGCGCGTGCTCAACGAAACCGCGCCCTGGAGCTGCGTGCGCTGTGGCAAGCCCTTTGGCACGCTCAAGGCCATCGAGGCCATGCTCGGCAAGCTCGCGGGCCATCCCATGTTCCAGGGCGAGGCGCTGGAGCGCCTCAAGATGTGCGGCGACTGCCGCGTGATCGACCTGTACTCCGCGCAGAACGAGACGAAAGTGACCGACCTGTGAGCCTCTCCGAAGCTTCCCTTGCCGCAGCCCCCGCCACGTCGGCCCTGGACGAGGAAACCGCCCGCGCCGAGATCTACGGTCTGCTGGCCCAGCTCTACTACGCCCCGCCTGCCACTGATCTGCTGGGCCTGCTGCGCGCGGCCGTGACCGAAGCGCCCGTGGCAGGAGCCTTCCTGCAGGAGCCGTGGCAGCAATTGGTGGGCGCGGCGCGCGCGCAGAGCGACGCCGAAGTCGCCGCCGAGTACGACCGCCTGTTTGGCGGCGTGGGCAAACCCGAGGTGTTCCTGTACGGCTCGCACTACCTGAGCGGCTTCCTGAACGAAAAGCCGCTCGTGCGCCTGCGCGACGACCTGGCGGCGCTGGGCCTTGCGCGCAGCGAGGCCATGTCCGAGACCGAGGACCACGTGGCCTATGGCTGCGAGGTCATGCGCTACCTCATCGCGGGAGGCGATGCCGCCGTGTGCAATCTCACGCGGCAGCGTTCTTTTTTCTCGGACCACCTGCAGCCCTGGTGGGGAGCGATGTGCGATGCGCTGCAGGCGCATCCGGCGGCGCGCTTTTATGCGGCCGTGGCGCAGTTCACGCGTGCCTTCGCGGCCGTGGAGGCGCAAGGCTTCGACATGCTGGATTGATGCAGGCTCGCAGGGCGGGGCAGGCATGCTGCATGCCGCAACGCTTTTGTGCAGTGCATCAGATGCTATGAAAAGGCGAGTGCTTCGGTCGGGGTGGGATTGCGTCCTTGCGCAGGGTGAAATAGACTGTATGCAAGCCATTTCATAACCGCCAGCTTCCTGGAGACAGCGCATGCAGGACCGCCAGCCCAATCCATCGTCCCGCCGGGGTTTCTTCGCGGGTGCCGCGACCCTCGGTGCCGCAGCGGCGGCGGTGACCGTCCTGCCCCGCATGGACGGCGAGCCCGCCGTGGCGCAGGAGAGCGCACGCCCCGCCCCCGAGCGCGGCGGTGGCTACCACCTGTCGGCCCATGTCCGGCGGTACTACAAAACCACCCAACTCTGACCCGGGGCACGCCATGCTGCTCACCAAGAAAGAAGCCCCCGCCTCCCAGGGGGTGATCCAGTCTCCGTCCTCGTTTGTCCACAGCCTGCGCCGTGGCCTGTCGCAGGCCCTGCCCACCATGGACCGCCGCGCCTTCCTGCGCCGATCGGGCCTGGGCGTGGGCGTGGGGCTGGCGGCCTCGCAGCTCACGCTCGTCAAGAAATCCAACGCCGCCGAAGGCGCCAAGGCGGGTGCCGGCGGCAAGATCGAGGTGCGGCGCACGGTGTGTACGCACTGCTCCGTGGGCTGTGCCGTCGATGCCGTGGTCGAGAACGGTGTCTGGGTACGCCAGGAGCCCGTGTTCGATTCGCCCATTAACCTCGGCTCGCACTGCGCCAAGGGCGCCTCGGTCCGCGAGCACGGCCATGGCGAATACCGCCTGCGCTACCCGATGAAGCTCGTTGACGGAAAGTACCAGCGCATCAGCTGGGATCAGGCCCTCGACGAAATCACGGCGAAGATGCAGGAGCTGCGCAAGGCCAGCGGCCCCGACAGCGTGTACTTCGTGGGTTCGTCCAAGCACAACAACGAGCAGTCTTACCTGCTGCGCAAGTTCGTGAGCTTCTGGGGCTCGAACAACTGCGACCACCAGGCGCGCATCTGCCACTCGACCACCGTCGCGGGCGTGGCCAACACCTGGGGCTACGGCGCGATGACCAATTCGTACAACGACATGCAGAACAGCAAGGTCGCCTTGTACATCGGCTCCAACGCGGCCGAGGCCCACCCCGTGAGCATGCTGCACATGCTGCATGCCAAGGAGACGGGCTGCAAGATGATCGTGGTGGACCCGCGCTTCACACGCACGGCTGCCAAGGCCGATGAGTACGTGCGCATCCGTTCGGGCACCGACATTCCGTTCCTGTTCGGCGTGCTGTACCACATCTTCAAGAACGGCTGGGAAGACAAGCAGTACATCCACGACCGCGTCTACGGCATGGACAAGGTGCGCGAGGACGTACTTGCCAAGTGGACGCCCGACAAGGTCGAGGAGGCCTGCGGCGTGCCCGAAGCGCAGGTGCTCAAGGTCGCCACGATGCTGCACGAGAACAGCCCGGGCACCATCGTCTGGTGCATGGGGCAGACGCAGCACTCCATCGGCAATGCCATGGTGCGCGCCTCGTGCATCCTGCAGCTTGCGCTGGGCAACGTGGGCAAGAGCGGCGGCGGCACCAACATCTTCCGGGGCCACGATAACGTACAGGGCGCCACCGACGTGGGCCCCAACCCCGATTCGCTGCCCGGCTACTACGGCCTGGCCGAGGGGGCCTGGAAGCACTTCGCGGCCGCCTGGGGCGTGGATTTCGACTGGATCAAGGGCCGCTACGCCTCGCCCGCGATGATGAGCAAGAACGGCATCACGGTCTCGCGCTGGATCGATGGCGTGCTGGAGAAGAACGAGCTCATCGATCAGGACTCCAACCTGCGCGGCGTGTTCTTCTGGGGCCATGCACCCAACTCGCAGACGCGCGGGCTGGAGATGAAGCGCGCCATGGACAAGCTCGATCTGCTCGTGGTGATCGACCCGTACCCGTCGGCCACCGCTGCCATGGCCGCCATGCCCGGCAAGAGCGAGGATCTGAACCCCAACCGTGCGGTTTACCTGCTGCCCGCGGCCACGCAGTTCGAGACGAGCGGCTCGTGCACGGCGTCCAACCGCTCCATCCAGTGGCGCGAGAAGGTGATCGAGCCGCTGTGGGAGAGCCGCTCCGACCACATGATCATGTACCAGTTCGCGCAGAAGCTCGGCTTCGACAAGGAACTGGTCAAGAACTACAAGCTGCAGAAGGTGAAGGGCATGGACGAGCCCGTCATCGAGGATATCCTGCGCGAGATCAACCGCAGCGTCTGGACCATCGGCTACACGGGCCACAGCCCCGAGCGCCTCAAGGCCCACATGCGCAACATGGCGGCCTTCGACGTCAAGACGCTCAAGTGCAAGGGCAAGGTGGTCGACAAGGAAACCGGCTACGACATGTCGGGCGACTATTTCGGCCTGCCCTGGCCCTGCTACGGCACGCCCGAGCTCAAGCACCCGGGCTCGCCCAACCTGTACGACACCTCCAAGCACGTCATGGACGGCGGCGGTAACTTCCGCGCCAACTTCGGCGTGGAAAAGGATGGCGTGAACCTGCTGGCCGAAGATGGCTCGCACTCCCAGGGCGCCGACATCACCACGGGCTACCCCGAGTTCGACCACGTGCTGCTCAAGAAGCTCGGCTGGTGGGATGACCTCACCGACGCCGAGAAGAAGGCGGCCGAGGGCAAGAACTGGAAGACCGACCCCTCGGGCGGCATCATCCGCGTGGTCATGCAGGTGCACGGCTGCCACCCCTTCGGCAACGCCAAGGCGCGCGCCGTGGTCTGGAACTTCCCCGACCCCATTCCGCAGCACCGCGAGCCGCTGTACGGCACGCGCCCGGACCTCGTGGCCAAGTACCCCACGCACGCCGACAAGCAGGCCTTCTGGCGCCTGCCCACGCTCTACAAGTCGCTGCAGGACAAGAACGTGGCCGACAAGGTGTCCGAGAAGTTCCCGCTGATCCTGTCGTCGGGCCGTCTCGTCGAGTACGAGGGCGGCGGCGAGGAAACGCGCTCCAACCCCTGGTTGGCCGAACTGCAGCAGGAGGCCTTCGTCGAGATCAACCCCAAGGCGGCCGCCGAGCGTGGTATCCGTAACGGCGACCGCGTATGGCTGTTGAGCCCCACGGGCGCGCGCCTCAACGTGCAGGCCCTGGTGACCGAGCGCGTGGGCCCCGATACCTGCTGGATGCCGTTCCACTTCTCGGGCCGTTGGCAGGGGCAGGACCTGCTGGCCTACTACCCGCAGGGCGCGGCCCCGCTGGTGCGCGGCGAAGCGGTGAACACCGCGACCACCTATGGCTACGACAGTGTGACCATGATGCAGGAAACCAAGACCACGATCTGCAACGTGGAACGCGCCTAAGGAGACCTAGATGGCACGAATGAAATTCATCTGCGACGCCGAGCGCTGCATCGAGTGCAACGGCTGCGTCACGGCCTGCAAGAACGAGCACGAGGTGCCCTGGGGCGTGAACCGCCGCCGCGTGGTCACGCTCAACGACGGCGTGCCGGGCGAGAAGTCCATTTCGGTGGCCTGCATGCACTGCAGCGACGCGCCCTGCATGGCCGTGTGCCCCGTCAACTGCTTTTACCGCACCGACGAGGGCGTGGTGCTGCACGACAAGGACGTGTGCATCGGCTGCGGCTACTGCAGCTATGCCTGCCCGTTCGGCGCGCCGCAGTTCCCCTCGCAGGGCACCTTCGGCGTGCGCGGCAAGATGGACAAGTGCACCTTCTGCGCCGGTGGCCCCGAGGAGCATGGTAGCCAGGCCGAATTCGAGAAGTACGGGCGCAACCGCCTGGCCGAGGGCAAGCTGCCCGCCTGTGCCGAGATGTGCTCGACCAAGGCGCTGCTGGCTGGCGACGGCGACGTGGTGGCCGACATCTTCCGCAACCGCGTGGTGCAGCGCGGCAAGGGCGCCGAGGTCTGGGGCTGGGGCACCGCCTACGGTTCCAAGCAGGCGGGCCAGCCGCCGGCGGGAGCCAAGTCATGAGCGCGGTACTTCGCACCCTCGTGGCGCTGTCGGCCCTGGTCGCGCTCGCGGCCTGCAGCGAGAAGCCGCAGACGGCCGGCGGTGGAAAACATGGCGCGCCCTCCTATGCGGGGCCGCAGAGCCCCTTCACGGCCCCTGGCTGGAAGGTGGACGACAAGACCAGCTGGGAGCAGCACCTGCGCAGCCGCCAGCAGTACGGCCAGAACGAGTACACGCGTACCCACTGAAAGAAGCGAGGACCGCCATGAAACATGCCGTGTGTGCCTTGCTGCTGGCCTGGGGGGCCGCTTGGGCCCAGGCACCCGCTGCGCCGGACGCCAGCGCACCCGCGGCGGCCGTGACCGCGCCGGGTGGCGTGCAGGGCCAGAGCATCTTCGAGGTCAAGCCCGATGCGAGCCAGGACCCTGGCTATGCAGAGCAGACCAACGGCCAGCGCGCGAAGGTTCAGCCCGGCAACAACGCGCCCATGTGGCGCCAGGTGGGGCAGGGCGTGACAGGCTACAGCAGCCTGCCCTTAACGCAGGCGCCCGAGGCGGGCAACCTGATCCAGCCCTTCGTGCAGTACCCGGGCTCGCGCGTGACCAACGCGGGCGAGGCTTGGCGCCAAGTGCGCAACCGCTGGATCATCCCGTATGGCGGCGCACTGCTCAGCATCGTGCTGCTGGCCCTGGCCATCTTCTATTTCACCAAAGGGCCCATGGGCCGCGAGCACCCCGACACGGGCCGCATGATCGAGCGCTTCACGCCCTTCGAGCGCGCGGCCCATTGGGCGAACGCCATTGCGTTCTGCACGCTGGCTGTCTCGGGCATCGTGATGGCGTTCGGTAAGTTCTTCCTGCTGCCCGTGCTGGGCGGCCAGTTGTTTGGCTGGCTGACCTATGCGCTCAAGAACCTGCACAACTTCATGGGGCCGCTGTTCGCGGTGTCGCTGCTGGTCATCATCGTGACCTTTGTGCGCGACAACATTGCCAATCGCGCCGATGTGACCTGGCTGCTCAAGGGCGGCGGCATGCTCGGCGGCGACCATGAGGTGCCTTCGCACCGCTTCAACGCGGGCGAGAAAGGCATGTTCTGGTGGGGTATCACCATTCCTGGTGTGTTCGTCGTGCTCTCGGGCCTGGTGCTCGACAAGCTCATCCCCGGCTGGGGCCTGCTGCGCGGCGAGATGCACATCGCGCACATGGTCCACGCCACGCTGGCCCTCTGGATGATGGCGCTGCTGCTGGGCCACATCTATATGGGCACCGTGGGCATGCGCGGCGCTTACAAGGCCATGCGCACGGGCTATGTGAGCGAGACCTGGGCCCATGAGCACCACGAACTCTGGGCCGACGATATCCGCGCCGGCAAGATCCCCGCGCAGCGCAGCGCTCAGGGCCCGCAAGCCCCGGGCACATCCAGTCAACCCGTACAAGTGTGAGGCCCCTGCATGCCTTTCCCTACCGTTCGCGCGCTGGGCTGCCTGGCAGCCCTCCTGGGGGCCTCGCTCGCCAGCGCCAAACTGCCTGCTCCCTCGCCCGAGGCTGCCGCCAAGGCCCAGGAGGCATCTGCCAAGGCAGCCTGGGCCGGCAAGGTGGACAACTACAAACTCTGCCTCGCGCAGGACCGGGCGGCGGCTGCGTACCGGCGCACCGCCAAGGAAGCGAAGCCCGCCGTCGCCACGCCGGCCTGCGCTGACCCGGGGCCGTTCGTCTACACGCCGCCTGAGCCCAAGCCGGCTGAGGCGGCACCCGCGCCCAAGTCCTGAGCAGGCCCGCACGCTGCCCATGCCTCGTGTTTGGAGGCATGTCTGGGCCGTTTGCGTGTACGCTGCCCCCATGTCCGTTTCCGCCGATCCCTCCCGCGCTGCGCTCGTAGGCGCGCTGCCCTCGCTGTCGCAGGCGCAGGCTCCCTTGACCCATGCCGTGGACGTTGTGAATGAGCATGGTGAACACGAGCGCCTGCACATTCCGGCCGAGCGGCCGCTGACCGTCTATGTGGATAAGCGGGAAATCGTCACGCTCATGACCCTGGGCGCGCAGCCCGAGTTGCTTGTGCTCGGCTACCTGCGCAACCAGCGGCTGGTGGAATCGGTGCATGAGATTGCGTCGATCACCGTCGACTGGGAGGTGAACGCCGCCGCTGTGGTCACGCGCGGTGGCATCGACCACATCGAGCAGCGCACTGCACACAAGGTCGTCACCACGGGGTGCGGCCAGGGCAGCGTGTTCGGCCGGCTCATGGACGAGGTGGACCGCATCGCCCTGCCGCCCGCGTGCATCACGCAGGCCGAGCTCTACGGCCTCGTGAACGCCATGCGCCTCATGGAGAGCACCTACAAGTCGGCGGGGTCGGTGCATGGCTGCGCGCTGTTTCACGGCGAGGAATTACTCACTTTCGTGGAGGACGTGGGGCGGCACAATGCCATCGACACCATTGCGGGCTGGATGTGGATGCAGCCTGGCGGCATGGGTGGCGGCGACAAGGTGTTCTACACCACGGGCCGGCTGACGAGCGAGATGGTCATCAAATCGGCACAGATGGGAGTGCCCATCGTGGTCTCGCGCAGCGGCATGACGCAGATGGGCCACGCGGTGGCGCAGCAACTGGGTCTGTGCGCCATTGGCCGTGCCACGAACCGGCGCTTCGTCTGCTACAGCGCGCCCGAGCGCCTGGTGCTCCAGCCCGGGTTGGTACAGCCCGCCGAGTCTGGGCCGGGGCGCGCATGATGCCGCGCTGATGTAAGCGCCGGGTGGGGCCCGGGTGGCATGATGCGCGCCATGCATGCCCTCCACAACGCCTGGATCGATACCGAGCCCATTGTCGCGCGCCCCGCTGCGGTGGTAGCAGTGGCTGCCGAGTCGCCCACGCCCGCCACCCAGCCTGAGGTGGCCCGCCTCTCGCTTTGGGGCTGGATGCGCGAAGGACTGCGCGCCACGCTGCTGCGCACACCGCGCACGGGCACAGCAGCCCCCACGCCCTGGCAGCTCGCTGCACTGGTGCTCATCGCGAGTGGCCTGGTGGTGGCCGTGGCGCGCGGCCATGTCGAAGGACCGGCCGCATTCAGTGTGCGGGGATGGCTGGCTCCATGGTGGAGCAGCCTCGTGCTGCTGTGGGTGGGGTGGTGGGCCCTGGCCGCCGGGCAGCGGCAAGGCTTGGCGGCCTGGTGGGTGCTCGCGACCTGGGCACCTTTGCCGCCGACTTTGCTGGCGTACGGGCTGCAGCTCTGGGCCGTGCGATGGCCTGCACATTGGCAGGCCGCACCCTGGTCGGCCGTGTTCTGGGGGGTGTATGTCGCGCTGGCGCTGTGGATGATCGCGGCGTTGGTCGTGGTCAGCGCGCGCTGCATTGCGCACCGCGGGCGCAGCACAGTCTTCGGGGCGGCTTCGGTGGCCGTGATGGCCCTGGGCACTTGGCAGTTTCCGGACCTGCCCTGGGAAGAGGACCTGGGCGCACCCGGTATCCGCCAGCCCGAGCCCGCGCGGGTGCACCTTTCGCAAACGGTGTTCGAGGCACAACAGGCACTGTGGCAGCGGCAGGTGCAGGCGCTTGCGGGGCAGACCGATGGTGTGGTCGATGTGTACGGTCTCGTGTTCGCGCCCTACGCGGGCGAGGAGGTGTTTCGCAACGAAAGTGCCATGGTTAAGCAGGTGCTCGAGCAGCGCTTCGCGGCCCAGGGCCGCGTGCTGCGCCTGCTCAACCATGCCGAGACGGCACAGACCGATGTCTGGGCCACGCCGCAGAATCTGGAGCGCGCCGTCGCAGCGCTCGGCGCGCGCATGAACCGCGATGAAGACCTGCTTGTGGTCTACCTGACATCGCACGGTGCGAGCGACCACCAGCTTGCGGCGCGCCACTGGCCACTCGAGGTGCCGCCCATCGCCCCCGAGCAGTTGCGCGCCGTGCTGGATGCGGCGGGCATTCGCCACCGGGTAATTGCCGTTTCCGCGTGCTACTCGGGTGGCTGGGTGGAGCCGCTCGCGAACGAAGACACACTCGTGATGACGGCGGCCGACGCCACGCACACGTCGTACGGTTGCGGCAGCCGTTCCGAGCTCACCTTCTTCGGGCGGGCCGTGTTCGACGAGCAGCTGCGCCGCACGCGCTCGTTCACCGAGGCGTTCGAGACGGCCGTTCCCCTCATCGCGCAGCGTGAGGTGGAGGCCGGCAAGTCCGACGGCTTTTCCAACCCGCAGATCCGCGTTGGCGCACGCATCGGCCCGATGCTCCAGATGCTGGCGCGGCGGCTGGACGCCGAGGCGCCCGCCGCGCGGCCGTAGCGTGCCACCGGCAAATCCCCCGTTGCCGGCCCGCAGGGGGATTTGCGCTAAGGTGTGCCTTCTATGAACGCCTTATTCCTACGCCTGGGGTGGAGCACCCTCTGGCGCGACCTGCGCGCGGGTGAGCTGCGCCTGCTCATGGTGGCCGTCACGCTGGCGGTGGCGGCCCTGGCCTCGGTGGGCTTCTTTGCCGACCGGTTGCAGGGCGGCTTGCAGCGCGACGCGCTGCAACTCTTGGGCGGCGACGCGGTGGTGGCCAGCGACAACCCCACGCCTGCGGCCTTTGTGGATAAGGCCCGGGCGTTGGGATTGGCCACGGTGACGACGATGGGTTTCCCGACCATGGGTCGCGCGAGCGACGCCCAAGGCGGTGCGAGCCGGCTCGTGGCGCTCAAGAGCGTGGAGCGCGGCTACCCGTTGCGCGGCAGCCTGCGCGTGGCGGCGGCGCCCGGCGCGCCCGACGCCCCGACGCGGGACATCCCTGCGCGCGGTGAGGTCTGGGTCGATGCGTCGCTGCTCGAAGCCCTGGGCCTGAAGATGGGCGATGCGCTGTTGCTAGGCGACGCGCAACTGCGCATCGCGCGCATCATCACCATCGAGCCCGACCGGGGGGCAGGATTCTCGAGCTTCGCGCCGCGCGTGATGGTGAACGCGGCCGACGTGCCCGCCACGGGTCTCGTGCAGCCCGCGAGCCGCCTGACCTACCGCTTTGCCGTGGCGGGCGCGCAGGGGGCCGTGCAGGCGTTCAGTGCCTGGGCAGTGAAGGAGGCCGCGCGGCCCGAGGTGCATGGCGTGCGAGTGGAGTCGCTCGACAGTGGCCGGCCAGAGATGCGCCAGACGCTGGACCGTGCGCAGAAATTCCTCAACCTCGTCGCGCTGCTCGCAGCGCTGCTCTCGGCCGTGGCCGTGGCGCTGGCTGCGCGCGGCTTCGCCAACGACCACCTCGACGCCGCCGCATTGCTGCGCGTGCTGGGGCAGAGCCAACGTACCATCGCGCTGGCCTACGTGGTCGAATTCGCGCTCGTGGGCCTTGCGGCAAGTGCGTTCGGCGTGCTGCTGGGCTTTGGCGTGCACTACCTCTTCGTGCTGTTGCTAGCGGGCCTCGTCGAAACGGCGCTGCCCGCACCCAGCCTGTGGCCTGTGGCTTTCGGCATGGGCATCGGGCTGACGCTGCTGTTCGCCTTCGGGCTGCCGCCCGTGTTGCAGCTTGCGCAGGTGCCACCGCTGCGGGTGATCCGGCGCGACCTCGGCGGGCTCAAGCCCGCGTCGCTTGCGGTGTTGGGCCTGGGCGTGGCGGGCTTCGCTGCGCTGCTGCTGGCGGTGAGCAGCGACCTGGTGCTCGGCCTCATCGCCGTGGGCGGCTTCGCAGGTGCCGTGGCGCTGTTCGCGGCCCTGAGCTGGCTCGCCGTGAAGGTGCTGCGCCGCAGCGTCAACGAGGCTACGGCGCCGCGCTGGCTGGTGCTGGCCACACGGCAGATTTCGGCGCGCCCGGCCTACGCGGTGGTGCAGGTCAGCAGCCTGGCAGTGGGCCTGCTCGCGCTGGTGCTGCTGGTGCTGTTGCGCACCGACCTCATCAGCAGCTGGCGCCAGGCCACGCCACCCGATGCACCCAACCGTTTCGTGATCAACGTGATGCCCGACCAGGCCGATGGCTTCCAGCGCGCACTGCGTGAGGCCGGTGTGCGCCGCTATGACTGGTACCCCATGATCCGAGGCCGCCTCGTGGCGGTGAACGGGCACGCAGTGGGCCCGGCCGACTATGCCGAGGACCGCGCCAAACGCCTCGTGGACCGCGAGTTCAACCTCTCCAACGCCGCCCAGGCGCCCGCGCACAACCAGATCGTGGCGGGCCGCTGGACGCCAGGTGAGCAAGGGGCGGTGAGCGTGGAGGAGGGCATTGCCGAGACGCTGGGCCTCAAGCTCGGCGACACGCTGCGATTCGATATCGGCGGGGTGGTGAGCGAAGCACGCATCACCAGCCTGCGCAAGGTGGATTGGGGTTCGATGCGTGCCAACTTCTTCGTGATGTATCCCGTTGAGCACCTGGGCGATGTGCCGGTGACTTACCTTGCGGCCTACCGGGCACCCGAGGTGGCGGGATTCGACAATGCGCTCGTACGCCAGTTCCCAAACATTACGAACGTCGATATGGGCAGCACGATCGCGCAGGTGCAGCGCGTGCTGGATCAGGTCATTCGCGCGGTGGAGTTTCTGTTCGGCTTCACGCTCGCGGCGGGGCTCGTGGTGCTGTTCGCGGCCGTAACGGCCACGCGGGAAGAGCGCGCCCGCGAGTTCGCCATCATGCGCGCGGTGGGCGCGCGCGCCAGCCTGCTGCGCCAGGTGCAGCGCGCCGAACTGGCCGGCGTGGGCCTGCTGGCGGGCGTGCTGGCCAGCACGGTGGCCGTGGCCGTGGGTTGGGCCCTGGCGCGCTATGCGTTCGATTTCCGCTGGACCGCGTCTCCGCTGGTGCCGCTGGCCGGTGGCGTGGTGGGTGCGCTGCTGGCGCTGCTGGCGGGCTGGTGGGGGCTGCGCGAGGTGCTGCGCCGCCCCGTGGTCGAAACCCTGCGCCGGGCGGCGCAGTAGCGGGCCCGTTCCGGGCCGCTCATCGCGCCATTCAGTGCGCGCGCGCTTCGGTCTGCGACTGGCAGGCGATGCAGCGCGCGGCGGCGGGCTGGGCGAACAGCCGCTCGGCACCGATATCCTGGCCGCAGGCGGTGCACTCGCCATAGCTGCCGTCCGCCATGCGGGCAAGGGCCGCTCGCACCGCCACGAGCTCATCGTGGTCGCGTGTGGCCTCGGCATCGCGCACCGTGTCTTGCGCCTGGCGGTCGGCCTGGTCCTTGCGATCGTCCGAGGGCTCCTGGCCTTCGCGCTCCCCCAGGACGGCGAGGGTGTCGCGCTGTACGGCGCCAAGCTCGGCCAGCAACGCGGCCTTGCGGCGCTCAAGAAGATCCTGCAATTGCAGGCGCTGGGAATCGGTCAGTGGTGTGCTCATGCCCACCAGCATGCCACGCGGGCCCCGCATGGCATTGATGTGCATCAATTTGCCATCCAGCGCTCGTACAGTGTCTGTGCGTTCCAGGGCCTATCGGTGGGCAGGTTCAGGGCCTGGGTCTGCTCGCGCGGCGCCAGCGGCTCGGCAACTTCGTGCTGGTGGGCCAGCACGCCCAAATCGGCCTCAGACGGATCGCCTCCCGCAGCAAGGCGCTGCGCCACGCGCTTGCGCAACTGCTCTGCGGCTGCATGGCAGTGCAGGATGGCAAAGGGCACCCCGCGCTCCTGGGCGAGTGCGTGGAAGGCGTCGCGTTCTGCCTGGCGTAGAAAGGCGGCGTCCACGATCACCGGGTAGCCTGCATCGATCACAGCGCCCGCCAGCGCGCGCAGGCGGGCGAACGTACGCTGCGAGGCATCGGGCGTGTAGATGTCCAGGCCGCGCGCATTCGAGTCGGCCAGGGCGTGCAGGCCAAAGAGCCGTTTGCGCTCGACATCCGAGCGCAGGCGCACCGCACCCGCGACCTCGAGCAGCGCGGCGGCCACGGTGGACTTGCCCGAACCGGACAGGCCGTAGGTGATGAGCAGGCGCGGTTGCCGGGGTGTAGCAAGGGCTTCGGCACAGGCCAGATAGTCGGGGCGTGCCGCGGCGCCCACCGGCGCGGCGCCCTGCTGGTCGCGCAGCCCTTGGGCCATTGCACGCACGAGGGCTCGGTAGGCCTCGTAAGGGCGCAGCACGGCCAGGCCTGCGTAGTCGCCGGTTTCGGCAAGGTAGGTATCGAGAAAGCGCCAGGCCAGATCGCCGAGGCCGTGCGCGTGCAGGTCCATGGTGAGGAAGGCGATGTCGGCCATCACGTCAATCCATCGCAGCGCGGGGCTGAACTCGATGCAGTCGAACGCCGTCACGTCGTCGCCCAGCCGCACGATGTTGGCCAGGTGCAGGTCGCCATGCCCTTCGCGCACGTGGCCGCTGGCGCGGCGCTCGGCCCAACTTGGCGCCAGTGTGGGCCGCAGCGCATCAAAGCTGGCGCGCAACCGCTGCAGCCGCGCGCTGCGGGCGGGGTCGAGCAGGGGGGCGAGCGTTTCGAACACATCGGTGATGGTCTGTGCCACCTGCTGCGGCATGCCCCAGGCCTGGCCGGGAGGGGCGGTGGGAGCGCTGGCATGAAAGCGTGCGAGCCGCAGGGCGATGCGGTCCATGTCGGACCGTTCGAGGGCGCCGCGCCGCGCGAGCGCGTCGAATTCGCTGCCCGTGGGAAAGCGCCGCATGTGCAGCACCCAGTCGATGGCGTCGTCTCCCTCGCCTGCCGTGTGCCCGGTGCCCAGCCGTGGCGCGTCCGGGCTGCCGCGCACGGGCAGAACGCCGAGGTAGATCGAGGGTGCCAGGCGTCGGTTCAGGCGCAATTCCTCTTCGCAAAAGTACTTGCGCGCAGCCACGGTACTGAAGTCCGCGAACGGCAGGCGCACCGGCTTCTTGAGCTTGTACGCTGCGGTGGGCGTGAGCAGGATGCGGGAGATATGGGTTTCCACGACCTCCACGGGGCCTTCGCCCTGGCTTAGGAACTGGTGGCGCAGGGCTTGGGCTGTGCGCAGGGAGGGATCGGGGCAAGAGGGCATGGGCGTTTGTCCCAGAGCGTACCGGAACCGGGGCCCGGTGGGAACGGCGCAAGGCCGCCGGGATGCCCCGGGGCGCATGGTGCTTCGCTCCACGCTGCGGTGCGCACGCGCCGCATCCCCGACAATTCAGGGTTTCATTCGCCCACAGACCGCCGCCATGCCCGAGGACACGCCACCCACCCCCCAGACCCCCTTCGAATGGATCGGGGGCGAGGACAGGGTCCATGCGCTCGTCGAGCGGTTCTACGATCTCATGGACCTGGAGCCCGCCTACGCGGAGTTGCGTGCAACCCATGGCAGCACGTTGCACGACGCGCGGCAGAAGCTGTTCTGGTTCCTCTGCGGCTGGCTGGGCGGGCCGGACCACTACCAAAGCCGCTTCGGCCATCCGCGCCTGCGCATGCGCCACATGCCGTTTTCCATCGGCATCAAGGAGCGCGACCAATGGGTGGCCTGCATGGACCAGGCCATGGGCGAGACTGGCGTGCCCGAGGCGCTGCGCACGCGCCTGAAGGAGAGCTTCATGGGCACGGCCGACTGGATGCGCAACCGCGGGGGGTGATGCCCCCGCCGCGCGCGTGTGCACACGGGTTGCGGCGAACTTCCGCGAGCGGGCGTCACGGCCCTGTCAAAGTCGATTCGGACACTCGGGCCTTTCCATTACCACAGGCCCTCCGCATGTTCGACAGAACACCTCGCCTCGACTTTTTCGTGTCCCGCCGGCTTGCGCTGGCCACCGTCGCCAGCGCCGCGCTGCTCGCCGCTTGCGGCGGCAGCGACAGCGGCACCTCGAATGCCGGCGCCACGGCCACGCTGGCGGTGCTCAGCACGACCGACCTGCACTTCAACGTGCGCAGCTACGACTACTTCAAGCTCGCCGAGGACAAAAGCTACGGCTTCGAGCGCACGGCCACGCTGGTGCGCGCCGCGCGCAAGGAGTTCGCCAACACGCTGCTGGTGGACAACGGCGACACCATCCAGGGCACGGCGCTGGCTGACTACGAAGCCACGGTGAGCACCATCCCCTGCACGCAGCAGCTGTCCATGTACAAAGCCATGGGCGCACTTGGCTTCGACGCGGGTACGCTGGGCAACCATGAATTCAACTACGGCCTGCCATTCCTGAACCAGGTGCTGGGCGGCGGCCTCAATGTGGACGGCGTGGATCCGGGCCAGAAATGCGCGGGCGCCGGCTACCCCGCCGTGCTGGCCAACGTGTACAGCGCCAAGACCAAGCAGACGCTGGTGCAGCCCTACACCATCCTCGAGCGCAAGCTCACCGCCACGGGCAAGGACGGCCAGAGCGTGACGCTGCCGATCAAGGTGGGCGTGATCGGCTTCACCACGCCGGGCATCATGAACTGGGACAAGCGCTACCTGGACGGCAAGGTCTACACCGAGGGCGCCGTGGAGTCTGCCACCAAGTACGTGCCCGAGCTGCGCGCCAAGGGTGCCGATATCGTGATTGCGCTGCTGCACGGCGGCCTGGATGCCAGCGCTTACACGTCCACCATGGAGAACCCGGGCCTGTACCTTTCGAAGGTGGCGGGCATCGACGCCATGGTCATGGGCCACCAGCACAGCGTGTTTCCCGATACGGCCGCCACGCCCGCGTTCTCGCAGCCTGGCGTGGACAACAAGGCCGGCACCATCAACGGCGTGCCTGCCGTCATGGCCAGCTCCTGGGGCAAGGCGCTGGGCGTGATCCGGCTGTCGCTGCAATGGGACGGCAACGCCTGGGTGGTTAACAAGGGGGCGAACAAGAGTGAGCTGCGCAGCATCCAGACCGGCAAGGACGCGGCGGGCAAGGCCCTCTACGTGGACCCCGATCCCGCCGTGGCGCCGCTGATCGAGCCGCAGCACCAGGCCGCGATCCAGTACGTGAAGACGCCCATCGGCACCACGGACTTCCGCATGAGCACGCTCTTCGCCGATGTGGGTGACCCCGGCGCTATCCAGATCGTGAACCAGGCCCAGCGTGACTACGTGGCCGCCTACATCCAGGCCAGCCTGCCGCAGTACAAGGATCTGCCCGTGCTGTCGGTGAGCGCACCGTTCAAGTCGGGCTTCCAGGGAGCCGGCGACTACACCGACGTGGCCGTGGGGCCGCTGGCGATCTACAACGCCGCCGACCTGTACCTCTACCCCAACACGGTCTATGCCGTGAAGGTGAATGGCGCCGACATCAAGGGCTGGCTCGAAGCCGCAGCCAAGCGCTTCAACCAGATCGACCCGGCCAAGACCGGCGAGCAGCAGCTCATCAGCACCTTCCCGGGCTACAACTTCGACATGTTTACCACGGCCGACCTTCAGTACGAGATCGACGTGACGCAGGCCGTGGGCAGCCGCATCAAGAACTTGACCTACCTGGGCAAGCCCATTGACCCGGCCAAGGAGTTCGTGATCGCCACGAACAACTACCGCGCCACGAGCGGCAAGAGCTTCATCGACAAGCTCGACGGCTCGGGCACGATCTGGGCCTCGCCCGACGCCAACCGTGACGTGGTGATCGGCTATGTGCGCAACAACGCCAGCATCACGCGCGCGGCCAACGGCGCAGCCAAGAGCTGGCGCTTCACCAAGGTGCAGACTGCGGGCGACGTGGTGTTCAGCTCGGGTGCCAACGCGCTGGGCGTGGCCCAGGCCGCGGGCCTGGCGAACGTCTCGCTGCTCGCGGCCGACGACGGATCGGGCACGGGCAAGTCCAAGTACAAGCTGGACCTGTCGAAATAAGCGCAACGGTTCGACGCGCGGCGGGCTCCCGGGCCCGCCGCGCACCGGAATGAAGGACTCCGGTGTTGACAGCCCCCACGCCCGCTTGCGGGCGCTGGGGGCTTTTTTTGCACGTCAGGCGGCGCGCTTGCCCGGCTGCAGCAGCACCACGAGCGCGCCCGCGCCCCCGTCGGAGGGCCGCGCCTGCACGAAGGCGAGCACTTCCTTTTTCTGAACGAGCCAGGACTGCACGCGGCCCTTGAGCACGGGCTCCTTGCCCGGCGAGCCCAGGCCCTTGCCGTGCACCACGCGCACGCAGCGCAGCCCCGTGCGGTGCGCCAGGCGGATGAATTCGCCCAGCGCCTCGCGGGCCTCGTCGCGGCGCAGGCCGTGCAGGTCGAGCTGGCGCTGGATGCTCCAGTGCCCCGCGCGCAGGCGGCGCGTCACATCGAGGCCGATGCCGGGGCGGCGGAAGCTCAGCTGGTCGTCCACGTCGAGCAGCGTGCTCGCGTCGAACTCGTCGCTCATCGATTCGCGCAGCACGCGCTCCTCGTCGCGCTCGCGCTGCAGCGGCAGCGGCTCGGGCGGCGCGGGGGCATGCCAGCGTCGCTCCGTGCCCTTGAGAGCCTGGACCGGGCCCACGGCGTCGCGGAACAGCGTGAGCTCGGCGCGCGCACGCCGATCGGCCTCGCGCCGCTGCTGCGCGCGCTGCGCCTGCAGCGCGGCGGCATCGGCCAGTGCGCGGCGCAGGGGCTGGAGGTCTTGCAGGGAACGGGCTTTCAACACGGTGGGCAGGGCGCTAGCGCGCGCAGCGCGGTGGCCGCGCGGCGCCGGGTTCCAGGTACGCGGCGGCAATGAACTGCGTAGCCTGCGCGGGGTTGAAATTGTCGTCGCTTACAAAGACCAGCACGCGCGTATTGCCGCTGGAGCCGGGCAGTGGGGCGCCCCAGGCCATGCCCTCGAGGTTGTCGAGCGGGGTCACGCCCAGGGCCTCGAAATCCGCCACGAGCGCTTTGGGCACAGGCGTGTGGTTGCCGCGCACGAGCCGGTCGAGCGCGAGCGTGTCGCCGCCCTCGCGCGTGTCGACGCGGTACAGCCGGGCCGAAAAGCCCGCGCCCGCGCTGTAGGCGCGCTCCAGCACGAGCAGGTGGTGCGGCCCGTCGGCCAGCACCTCGCTCACGCCGTTGACCTGCGGGCCCCAGGGCAGGCGGCGCGGGCGGGGCACGGCATCGGGCACATAGGCGATCTGGCGCAGCGGCTGGCCGCTGGCCACATCGATGGCCGTGAAGCGCACGGGGGCGCCTGCCGTGGCGGGCGTGGGCGGCGGGCCGTCCTGTTTCCATGCGGCTTCCATGGCGAGCCAGGCCGTGCGGCCGCCGGGCGCCAGGGCCAGGCCTTCGAGCGTGGCATTGCCGCGCGGGCCGTGGTCCGCGGCGGGCTGGAAACTGGCTGGCAGCGGGATGTCGCGCACGGGCGCCCCGTCGGCGTGGCTTTCGCGCAGCTGCGGCCCGAAACCGCGGGCGAAGTCGCCCTCGCTGGTCCATAGGAAGGTCGTACCGCCGGGCCGCCAGCGCACGGCCTCGGCGTCGGGCACGTCCATGCCGGGGCGGGGCCGGCGCGCCGGGGCGAAGGGCTCGCCGCTTGCGTGGCGCAGTGTGATGACGCCCGTGAGTTCGGGGGCGGCCAGCGCATCGGCCGTGTAGCGCAGGCGTGCGGTGTAGGCCCGCGCGCTCTGGTGCTCGGAGCGGTCGTCGCTGATGAGCAGGTAGCGGTCGTGCACGCTGTCGTAGTCGATGCCCGAGAGGCCGCCCACCGTGGTGCCCAGAAATTCGGTGCCCGAGGGCAGGGCGGCCGTGCCGATGAGGCACAGCCGGTGCGCATCCTGCGGTGCGGCGGGTGCCGCAGGGGGCAGCGGCGCGCAGGCGACCAGTAGCAAGGCCAGGGCGCCTCCTGCGATGCATGCCGCGCCACGGGTCACAGCAACCCTTCCTCGGCCATCGAGAGCGCGGCGCCCGGCGCCACGATGACGTGGTCGAGCACGCGCACGTCCACCAGGGCCAGCGTGGTCTTGAGCGTCTGCGTGAGCGCCTCGTCGGCGCGGCTCGGCCGCACACTGCCGCTGGGGTGGTTGTGGGCGAGCACCACGGCCGCCGCCTGGTGGTGCAAGGCGCGCAGCACCACCTCGCGCGGGTATACGCTGGTCTGTGTGAGCGTGCCCCGGAACAACTCCTCCATGGCGACGAGGCGGTTGCCGCTGTCGAGGAACAGCACGGCGAACACCTCGTGGCCCTTGGCGGCCAGGTGCAGCTGCAGGTAGTGCTTGACGGCCTCGGGCGACCCGAAGACCTCGCGCTCGCGCAGCTGCTGGGCCAGCGCGCGGCGCGCAAGCTCCAGCACGGCCTGCAGCTCGGCCCGCTTGGCAGGCCCCAGGCCCTTGATGCGCTTCAGATCCTCGCCACTCGCGTGCAGCAGCCCCGCGATGCCGCCGAAGCCGCCTGCGGGCCGGCCCGTGGCGGTGTCCGTTCCGGGTGGGTCGAGCAGTTCCTGGGCGAGCTGCAGCACGCCCTTGCCCACCATGCCCGTGCGCAGCAGCAGGGCGAGCAGTTCGGCGTCGGACAGCGCGGCGGGGCCGCGCGCCAGCAGCTTCTCGCGCGGCTGGGCGTCTGCGGGCAGGTCTTTGAGGGCCATGGGTGGAAAGGGCCTCCGCCACGGCCCACCTGCCTGGGGGCCGTGGGGGAATCCCCGGTTTTCTACAATGGAGGGCAGTTTATCGGGACTTCCATGACCACTTCCGCCCCCACTCCGTCCGGCGCCGCCACTGTGCAGCCCGGCTCGTTCCTGACCCTGCACTACCGCCTGGCTGGCCCGGCGGGGGATGTGATCAATACCTTCGACGACAAGCCCGCCACGCTTTCGCTGGGCACGGGCGAGCTCTCGCCCGCCATGGAGCAGCGCCTGATTGGCCTGGCCGAGGGCACGCGCGCCACGTTCGATCTGCCCGCAGGCGAGGCCTTCGGCGAGCGCAATCCCGACATGCAGCAATGGGTGGCGCGCAAGCTGCTCACCGATCTGGGCGACCCCGACGAGCAGTACCACGTCGGCGATGTGGTGCAGTTCCCCACGCCCGACGGGCTGGGCAGCTACGCAGGCGCCGTGATGCAGGTGCGCGAGGACGGCGCCGTGCTGTTCGACTTCAACCACCCGCTCGCGGGGCAGCCGGTCACCTTCGAGGTGCAGCTCATCGGGGTGCTGTGAGGCCCCCTCCGAGGCGCTGCGCCATGGACCACTGACATGAACAAACCGCAGGAAATTCTGCTGGCCGAGCCGCGTGGCTTCTGCGCGGGCGTGGATCGCGCGATCGAAATCGTCGAGCGCGCGCTGACCAAGTTCGGCGCGCCGATCTACGTGCGCCACGAAATCGTGCACAACACCTACGTGGTCAACGACCTCAAGGCCAAGGGCGCGATCTTCATCGAGGAACTGTCCGACGTGCCACCGGGTGCCACGCTGGTCTTCAGTGCGCACGGCGTGAGCCGCGCCGTACAGCGCGAGGCCGAGGCGCGCGGCTTTTCCATCTTCGACGCCACCTGCCCCCTGGTGACCAAGGTGCACGTCGAGGTGGCCAAGCTGGCCAAGGAGGGCTACGAGTTCATCATGATCGGCCACAAGGGCCATCCCGAGGTCGAGGGCACCATGGGCCAGCTCGACCACGGCATCCACCTCGTGGAGGACGTGGAGGACGTGGCCCGCGTGCAGCCCGCGCAGACCGAGAAGCTCGCGGTGGTCACGCAGACCACGCTCAGCGTGGACGACGCGGCCGAGATCACGGCCGCCGTGCGTGCGCGCTTTCCAGGTGTGCGCGAGCCCAAGCAGCAGGACATCTGCTACGCCACGCAGAACCGGCAGGATGCGGTCAAGCTCCTCAGCCCGCAGGTCGACCTGGTGATCGTGGTGGGCAGCCCCACCAGTTCCAACAGCAACCGCCTGCGCGAGCTGGCCGCGCGCCTGGGTGTGCCCGCCTACATGGTGGATTCGGCCGCCGAACTGCGGCCCGAGTGGTTCGAGGGCATTGGGCGCGTGGGCCTCACGGCGGGCGCCTCGGCGCCCGAGGTTCTCGTGCGCCAGGTCATAGAGCGCATCAAGGCTCTGGGTGCCGTGTCCGTGCGCACCATGGACGGTATTGCCGAGACGGTGAAATTCCCGCTGCCCAAGGGTCTCAAGATCGATGCGGCCACGGGCCTGGAGATTGCCGATCGCCTGCCCGAGACAGGCCCCGCTGGGCATTGATAAGCTTCTCTTTTTGTAGCTAAAAACGACCTGTGGTCGTGCACATCCGCCCAATTTTGCTTCAAATGCCTTCCTGAGGCCTGGGGCCGCTCCACAGGTCCAGCGGCGGATCGAACGCCACGGCGCGCAGGATGTCGGTGCGCGAAATGAAGCCCGCAAGGCGCCCGGCCTCGTCGGTCACGGGCAGGCCGGGCAGGCCCGTTTCGAGCAGCACGCCGGCTACGCGGCGCAGCTCGGTGCCTTCGTCCACCGCCGGCACGGGGCTCACCATCACCTCGGACACGGGCCGCCGCGCGAGATCGATCGCCTGCTGTACCGCGCCGGGCTCGGGCAGCAGGTCCAGCGGCGCCATGTCGGCGCGCAGCAGCAGGCCCACAACCTGGCCTTGCGCGTTGACCACGGGGGCCTGCGCGATGCGGTGCTCGGCCAGTGTCTGCCAGGCGTCGTTCACGCGCGTGTCGGGCGCCACGGCGAGCGAGCCCCGGGTCATCACGTCCCGTACGCGCGTGAGCGGCCGGCGCGTACCTTGCGGGCCCTGTGCGGTCTGGGCGTAGGCTGCCACGGCCCCTTGCGCGCGCAGGCTGGGCGCAGGCGCGGCGGCGGGCTGAAGAACGCCCGGTGGCGCGGCCTGCACGTCGGCCGCGCGCGTGCGCAGGGCCTGGGGGCGCTGCACGCGCCGCACGGGCGAGACCTGGGACAGCTGGTCCGCACCGCCCCGGTACATCTGGCCTTGCGGGCCGAAGACAAAGAACATGCACCCTCCTGATTGAGAGGCCGACGCGGCCGCCACCTGCCGATGTTATCGGCCCTACACTGCCAGACTTTTGGCTTTGGCCCACCCCCATCGACAGGAGTCCCGCGCATGATCGACCGTGCCCACATTGCCCAGGCCCACGAGCGGCTTGCACGCCTTCCGGGTTTTGTCCGCACCACGCCGTTGATGCGGCTGGCGGGCCCGGCGCTGGGCGTGGACTGCGCCGAAGTCTGGCTCAAGCTCGAGCACCTGCAGGTGGGCGGCAGCTTCAAGGCGCGCGGCATGCTCAACCGCCTGCTGGGCCAGCCGCTGCCCGCCAGCGGGGTGATCGTGGCCTCGGGCGGCAACGCAGGCATCGCCACGGCCGCGGCGGCGCGCGCCCTGGGGGCTCGCTGCGAGGTCTACGTGCCCGAAGTCTCGCCCGAGGCCAAGCGCGCGCGCCTGCGCGCCCTGGGCGCCGAGGTGGTTGTGACTGGTGCGGCCTATGCCGAGGCACTACAGGCATGCCTGGCACGCCAGAAGGCCACGGGTGCGCTGCTCACCCATGCCTACGACCAGCCCGAGGTGGTGGCCGGTGCCGGCACTGTGGCGCAGGAGATCGAGGCCCAGGGCGGGCGCCTGCCCGACAGCCTGCTCGTCTCGGTGGGCGGCGGCGGTCTCATCGGCGGCGTGGCCGCCTGGGTGGACAGCCGCGCGCGCGTGGTGGCGCTGGAGCCCGAGGGGGCGCCCACGCTGCATGCGGCGCGCACGGCAGGCGAGCCCGTGGATGTGGCGGTGGGCGGCATCGCGGCCGACTCGCTGGGTGCACGGCGCATCGGCGCCATTGCCTGGGAGGTGGCGCAACGCCACGTTCACGAGAGCCTGCTGCTGCCCGACGAGGCCATCCGGGCGGCCCAGCGCTGGCTCTGGTCCGAGCTCAAGCTCGTGGTGGAGCCCGCGGCGGCGCTGGGGCTGGCGGCGCTGCAGACGGGCGCCTACCGCCCCAGGCCCGCCGAGACCGTAGGCCTCATCCTCTGCGGCGCCAACTGCGATCCGGGGTTGGTCGCGTGAGGGCGGTGCTCCCCTACTAAAATCGCGGTCTATGCTAGACATCCTCCTCCTTCGCAAAGACCTCGCATCGGCCGTCGCCCGGCTGGAAACCCGCAAGAAGCCGCAGGCTTTCCTGAACGTGGAGGCGTTCCAATCCCTCGAATCCGAGCGCAAGACCATCCAGACGCGCACCGAGGAGCTGCAGTCGCAGCGCAACCAGCTGTCCAAGCAGATCGGCATGCTCATGGGCAAGGGCGAGAAGGATGCTGCCGAGGCGGCCAAGGCCCAGGTGGCCGCGATCAAGGAGGAGCTCGACGGCTCCGCAGCCCGCCTGGAACAGATCCAGGGTGAGTTGCATGCCATGCTGGCGGCCGTGCCCAACCTGCCGCACGACAGCGTGCCCGTGGGTGGTGACGAGGCCGGTAATGTCGAGGTGCGCCGCTGGAGCCCTGACAACCAAGGCCCCAAGGCCTTCGACTTTGCCGTAAAGGACCACGTGGATCTGGGCGAGCCCCTGGGCCTCGACTTCGACATGGGCGTGAAGCTCTCGGGCTCGCGCTTCACCGTGATGAAGGGCGGCATCGCGCGCCTGCACCGGGCGCTGGCGCAGTTCATGCTCGACGTGCAGACCCAGGAGCATGGCTACACCGAGTGCTACGTGCCCTACGTCGTCAACGCAGAATCGCTCAAGGGCACAGGCCAGTTGCCCAAGTTCGAGGGTGACCTGTTCGCCGCCAAGAAGGGTGGCCAGGACGGCGAGCCCGTGCCCGATAACGCGGCGCTGTACCTGATCCCCACGAGCGAGGTGCCGCTCACCAACTTCGTGCGCGACGAGGTGGTGGCGGAAAGCCAACTGCCCATCCGGCTCACGTCGCACACGCCGTGCTTCCGCTCCGAGGCCGGCAGCTACGGCCGCGACACGCGCGGCATGATCCGCCAGCACCAGTTCGACAAGGTCGAGATGGTGCAGATCGTGCACCCTGACAAGAGCTACGAGGCCCTGGAGGAAATGACGCGCCATGCCGAGGCCATCCTGCAAAAGCTCGGCCTGCCCTACCGCGTGGTGTGCTTGTGCACCGGCGACATGGGCTTTGGTGCGGCCAAGACCTACGACCTCGAGGTGTGGCTGCCCGCGCAGAACACCTACCGCGAGATCAGTTCCGTGAGCAACTGCGAGGCCTTCCAGGCCCGCCGCCTGCAGGCGCGCTTCAAGAACGCGCAGGGCAAGAACGAATTCGTGCACACGCTCAACGGCTCGGGCCTGGCCGTGGGCCGCACGCTCGTGGCCGTGCTCGAGAACTTCCAGAATGCCGATGGCAGCATCACCGTGCCCGAGGCGCTGCGCCCCTACCTGGGCGGACAGGCCGTGCTGAAGGCGTGATGCGGTAGCCCTTGCTGCGCCGCGCATCCACCACGAACGGGCCCTTGCGGCCCGTTTTTCATGGACCGGGCTGCTTTCGCGGAGTTCACAGAAAGCCCAGGTTCTGCTGGGTGTAGTTGCCCAGGTTGGGCAGCACGCTGGCCTGGTCCGTTGCCGAGACCCCGAACCAGCTCCCTAGCGTGCCGCCGTACTGGTCCACGGAAAGGCCGGGCAGCAGCCGCCCCTGGCCTACATCGTCAGGGCCGCCGTTGGCGATGACCGGCGCGCGGCCATAGTAGGCCGCACCCTTGACGGCGCCGCCCAGCGCGAAGTGCATGCTGCCCCAGCCGTGGTCCGAGCCGTCGTTGTTGCTCACGAGCGTGCGCCCGAAGTCCGAGGCCGTGAAGGCCGTCACCTGGCTGGCCACACCCAGCTCCACGGTGGCCTGGTAGAACGCCGCCATGGCATTGCCCACCGAGGCCATGAGGCCCGGGTGCACCTTGAGCAGGCTGTCGTGCGTGTCGAAGCCGCCGATCGACACGAAGAACACCTGCCGCCTGGCGCCCAGCGCGCCACGGGCCGCAATCAGGCGCGCCACCATCTTGAGCTGATCGGCCAGGCTGTTGCCCGTGGGGAAGGCCGTCGACAGGCTTACGCCGGAGAGGGCGCTGCCGAGCTGCGCATTGGCATCGAGGGAGCGTTTGCAGACCCGCACGTATTCGTTCTCGATGTGGTGGCTGCGCGGTGTGGACAGCAGCGCCTGCAGTACCGACGAGGCGGCGGGGGAGCCGAACAGGGGGGCGCGGATACCGTTCACGGGCACAGCCCCCTGCGTGGTGATCTGGTATTCGACGGCGCTCTTGCCTGCCAGGTAAACCGCGTTGCCCGATACGCCGATGCTGGTGAAGGTGGCGTTGGCGTTGCTGGCCGCGAACAGGTCGCCCATGCGCCCGCCCCAGCCCGAAGTCGCGCCTTCCGGCGAGGAGGCCTGCCAGTAGGACTGCTGGTCGTTGTGCGAGAACAGCTTGGGGGGCAGCGGCACCGACCGCGCCTGGTACTGCGCGAGGCTTGTGGGCTGCACGAGCGTGCCGACGTTCAGCAGCACGGCCATCTGGCCTGCGTTGAACAGCGGCACCAGCGGGTCCAGGCCCGGCGCGAGGGCGTACTGCCGGCCGTCTGCCAGCGGCACGGTCGGCGTGAGCAGATTGGGTGTGAGTGTGTCGCGGTCGATGCGCAGGTTGCCGCGTACCGCGTACTGGGCGTTGTAGCTGGCCAGGTCGTACGGCACGACGGTGTTGGCATAGTCGTTGCCGCCATAGAGGAACACGCAGACCAGCGCCTTGTAGTCCGATGCCGTGGCCGCGGCGGCCTCGGCCATGGCCGACAGCGACAGTGCCCAGGGGGTGGCGCTGCCCACGATCGACAGGGCCGATGCCCGTTGGAGGAACGCGCGGCGCGATGCGTTGTCGGGTGCGATGCCGGAAAAATGCTGCATGGTGGCACTCACTTCTGGGCGATGTATTCGGGCGACGCCATGACGAGGGTCAGCGCGATGCAGATGCGGTTCAGCTGCGCGGCCTGCGTGGTAGGCGGCACCGCGTCGACGGCTGACTGGATCTGGGCCAGCGTGGCGGACGACACCGCGCCCGCGGCAAGCACCTGGTTGATCTCGGCCAGCAGGTTGGCCGAGTTGGTGGCCAGCGGCAGCAGCGTGCTGTAGTCGGCCCTCATGTCGCCCGCGATCGAATTGCCGATCGCCTGCTGCATGAAGTTGATGTAGCCCGCGACCGAGACCTCCGTGGTGATCTGGAACTCGGGCCCGCTCAGCCCCAGGGCCGAGAGCGCAGTGTCGGGCGGCACATAGCCCGGCCGGAAGAAATTGAATACCGAGGGCGAATGCATGGGGCTTTGGCCCAGGCGCGAGCCCGGGTCCGAGAGATCGCCAACCGCCCAGGCATCGCTGGTGGAACTGACCTTGTAGGCCCGTGCCCAGTTGAGGAAGCGCACCATGGGCTCGCGCAGCTTGCCGAAGTCGGGCGTGGCGGCCAGCGTGGCGTCGCGCGCCTCGGGGTCGAGCAGGATGGCCGTCACCAGCGCCTTCATGTCGCCCCGCACGCCGCTGCCGTTGTTGGCGAACGCCGCGGCCACGCGCGTGACGTAGGCGGGGCTGGGGTTGCTTGTCACCAGCCGCTGGATCATCTGCCGGCCGATGAAGACGGGCAGGTTGGGGTGATTGAACAAGGTGTCGAGCGCGGTGTTGAGGCTGTCCACTGCCGAAGTTCCCTGTGCAATGGTCACGCCCAGGAACGTCTTGCTGCCGGTTTCGTAGCGGCCCGCGATCTGGACCATGGGGCGGCGCTGTACGTCGGGCGGAAACGGGCTGCTGAAGCCACTGGTGTCGAGGTCCCAGCCCGTGAAGACGCGGGCCAGCCCACTCACGTCCGCCTGCGTGTAGGTTTCGATGGGTTTGCCTCCGCTGGTTTGGGGGCTTCCGTCCGGGTTCAGCTGCAGCAGCCCGATGGTGAAGAGCTGCATCAGTTCGCGCGCGTAATTCTCGTCGGGCTCGCTGCCCGTGGCCGGATTCGCTTTGGCGTTGCCTCGGAACGTGAGGTAAAAACCCATCGCGGGGCTCAGGCTGACCTGGCCGAGCAAAGTGCGGTAGTTGCCGAAGGCGTTGGCTTCCAGGATGTCGAGGTAGTTCGCCACCGTGAACTGGCGCCACGAGGTATTGACGCCCAGCACCGATACCACGCACAGCTCGGACAGCGCGAGCACCACGCGCTGGCGCAGCGCGTCCGGGCTTGCAATGAACTTGCGCCAAATGGTGTTGTCCAGCCCCTGGGCATTGTTCAGGTTGCTCGCGTTGTTGTACCCCTTCGCCACCAGCCAGTCGTAGTGGGACTGGCTGCGCGGCATGGCGAACTGGGCGTTCAGCCAGTCGGTGTATGAGGCGGAGCGGATCAGGTCGTCAAGCTCGGCCCGGGAAAAACCCAGCGTGGCCTGGGTCAGGAACCGTGCCGCATCGGTGGGCGATGCGGGCTTTCCCGGGGAGTTCACCGGCCCAGCGGGGCCCGTGCTGGCCGATCCGCCACCGCAGGCGGTCAATGCGGCACTGGCCAACGGCACTGCGATCGAAGCCCATGGCGAGGCCCTCTGTGCGGGGTGTGGCGCAGTCTCGGCAGACGGCGCAGCCTCAGCGAGCGTATCCGCTGGTAGGCGATCTTCGGTGGCGGTGGGAACATTCATGGACAACGGCCCCTTCAGAACATGGCGCCGGCCGCTGCGTGCGGGGCCCCGCCGGGCGGAGCATAGCCACGCACGCGGGGCGCGACAAGCGCGCGGGCCGTGCCAGCCAGGACCCGTGGCGTTCCTTCCACAGGGCATGGAAAAACGTTCGCGTTTTAAGGATTCTTCAAGCTTCCTTCGAGGCAGGGCGCAACCGAAAAATCAACCCATGTGCGTGCCAGGCGCTGCATGGCGGGGATCAATGCCCGGGTATCGCCGCGCCGCCATTGAAAGGCATAGTGCAAAGGCCTCAGCGGTGTGCGCGCCCCGACGGCGTGCAAGCCCAGCGCGCCCACCCAACCCGCTGGCAGGAAGCCCACGCCCACCCCGGCGCGCAGCATGCCAGCCACTGCGCCCCAGCTATTGCACAAGATACGCTCGCGGACGGCCACGTGGTGCGACAGCAGCCAATCGTCCAGCAGCCGCGTGGTGCCCGCATTCGGTGGCAGCGTGACCAGTGGGTGGCGCTGCAGCAGGGTTGCAAGGCTGGAGCGGCCCAGGCCGGGCGCCGCTGCCCAGGCAAAGCCTGCGGCCCCTACGGGCTGCGAGAGCAGGGCGCTGCGCGACGAGCGGCCCGCGATTACCGCGAAATCGAGATCGCCATCGGCCAGGCGGCGCTCCAGCTCTCCCCCCACGTCCACGTGAGGCTCCAGGGCAAGGTGGGGGTGCGCCTGCCGCACGGCGGCCACGAAGGCGGGCAGCCATGTGAGCGCAGACAAATCCCCGACCCCGAAGCGGCAGTGGCCCGCCAGCGCCGAGCGCGCATCGAGCGCTTGCCCCAGTGCCGCCATGGCGTTGAGCACGTCGAGCGCGGCGGGCAGCAGGCGCTCGCCGGCCTCGGTGAGCACGGCGCGGTGGCCGCTGCGGTCGAACAGCGGTTGGCCCAGCGTCGCCTCCAGCTCCGTGATGCGCTTGGACAGCGACGACACCGACAGGTGCACACGCTGCGCGGCCGTGGCGAAGTTGCTGCAGGACGCTGCCCACCAGAAGGCTTCGAGCTGTTTGACCGATGGAGTGGCCATGGAATCTTCTAAAAAAGCGAATGATTTCATTCTAAATATTTCGCTTTCATTCACTGCACCAGAAATCTACAGTGACGCTGGTTTCTGCAAGCAATCGAGTCCGCACATGGTCGCTACCGCCGCATCCCCGTCCAATGCCGTGCCCGCCCCCTCTGCGGCGGCCCCCATGGCCCGTCCGCCTGCCGCGCTGCGGCGCGTGCTGTCGCTGCACGACTTCGAGGCCGCTGCGCGGCGGCGCCTGCCGCGCCCCATCTTTGGCTACATCGCGGGGGCGGCCGAGGACAATGCCTCGCAGCGCGACAACCGCGAGGTGTTTGGCGAATACGGCTTCACGACGCGCGTGCTGCGCGATGTGTCGCAGCGCTCGCAGGCCGTGGAGCTGTTCGGCGAGCGTTACAGCAGCCCGTTCGGCATCGCGCCCATGGGCATCAATGCGCTGTCCACCTACCGGGGCGACCTTGTGCTGGCGCGCGCGGCGCGGCGCGCGGGCATTGCCTCGGTCATGAGCGGCACTTCGCTGATTCCGTTGGAGGAAGTGGCGCGCGAGAGCCCGGGCACCTGGTTCCAGGCCTATCTTCCGGGCGACCCTGCGCGCATCGATGCGCTGATCGACCGCGTGGAACGTGCGGGCTTTCGCACCCTCGTGGTGACGGTGGATATCCCCATCTCGGCCAACCGCGAGAACAACATCCGTACCGGCTTTTCCACACCGCTCAAACCCAGCCTGCGCTTGGCCTGGGACGGCCTGGTGCGGCCACGCTGGGTGGCGGGCACGTTTTTGCGCACGCTGCTGTGCCACGGCATGCCGCATTTCGAGAACTCGTTTGCCACACGTGGCGCGCCCATCGTGTCGTCTTCGGTGCTGCGTGACTTCTCGGCGCGAGACCACCTGAGCTGGAGCCACCTGGAGGCCATCCGCCTGCGCTGGAAGGGGCCGCTCGTTGTGAAGGGCGTACTCAGCGTGGAGGATGCACTGCAAGCGCAGCGTGTGGGGGCCGACGGTGTGGTGCTGTCCAACCACGGCGGCCGCCAGCTCGATGGCGCCGTTTCGGCCATGCGCGTGCTCGAGGCCGTGGTGGCCGCTGTGGGGCCAGACTATCCCATCCTCATCGATGGCGGCTTTCGGCGCGGCTCCGATGTGCTCAAGGCCATTGCGCTGGGCGCGCGCATGGTGCTCGTGGGCCGTCCTTTCAACTACGCCGCCGCCGTGGCTGGAGAAGCCGGGGTGTTGCATGCCATTGCCCTATTGCGCGACGAGGTGGACCGCAACCTCGCCATGCTGGGCGCCACGGCCTGTTCGCAGCTTGGCCCACAGCACATCGTGCGCCGTTGCGCCTGAAGTGGCGCCCGACCCTCACGCTTTTCAACACCGGAGACATTCCTGATGCGTACCTCTCTTTTGCGCGCTGGCGCGCGCGCCCGGCTGTGCGGGCTGATGCTGGCCCTCTGCGCCGTTTCGGCCGCCCACGCGGCCGATACCTATCCCAGCCGGCCTGTGCGCCTGATCGTGCCGTTCGCCGCGGGCGGCACCACCGACATCGTGGCGCGCGCCATCGCACCGCGCACGGGCGAGGCCCTGGGCCAGCCGCTCGTGGTAGACAACAAGGGCGGCGGCGGTGGCTCGATTGGCGCGCACGAGGCCGCGCGCGCCCTGCCCGATGGCTACACGCTTGGCGTGGCCACCGTGTCCACCACGGCCACGAATCCGGCCATCAATGCGCGCCTGCCCTACAACCCGTTGACCGACTTCACGCCCATCACCAACATCGCCGCCACGCCCAACGTGCTGGCTGTGCACCCGGGCTTCAAGGCGCAGACCTTCGCGGCCTTCATCGACGAGGTGAAGAAGAACCCGCACAAGCACGCCTATGGCACGGCTGGAACGGGCTCCATCGGCCACATGCTCATGGAACTGATGGCCAGCCGCACGGGGCTGGCGCTCACGCATGTACCTTACCGTGGATCGAGCCCTGCACTCAATGACGCCGTAGCGGGGCAGATTCCCATCGTCTTCGACAATCTGCCGTCGGCGCTTCCCTTCATCAAGGCGGGCCGCCTCGTGGCCCTCGCGGTGGCCGCGCCCGAGCGCCTGGCGCAAATGCCCCAGGTACCCACGTTCAAGGAGCTGGGGCTGGAGGAGGTGAACCGCAGCGCGTTCTACGGCGTTTACGGCCCCAAGGGACTACCGCCCGCGGTGGTTGCGCGCGTGCATGCTGCCGTGCAGCGCGCCTTGGCCAACCCCGAGGTGCGGCGCCAGATTGAGGATACGGGCTCGCGCGTGATCGGCAACCGCCCCGAGGAGTTCGCGCGCGAGATCGCGGCCGAGAACGCGGTGTACCGCAAGATCGCCACAGAGCGGCGGATTTCGGCGGAATGAAGACGATGCCTCGCCTGACCGGGTGCATGGCCAAAATTTGCTAGAACCGCAGCATCGACTGACAAGAGGGGCGGCAGAGTTGACTCTTCCCCTTTAGACATGCCAGTGTTGAGTTGGCAACGCGAATGAAAAAAGCCAGTCCGGTGGACTGGCTTTTTACCTTCAATGTCTAAGCATCAATAGTTGCTGCGTCGGTTGCCACCGAAACCTCCACCGAAGCCGCCACTGCGAGGTGGGCGAGCTTCCATGGGCCGCGCGATGTTCACGGTCAGATCACGACCGCCCATGTTCTTGCCGTGCAAGGCCTGGATCGAGGTCTCGGCTTCTTCGGCGCTGGACATTTCGACAAAGCCAAAGCCCTTGGAGCGGCCGGTGTCGCGCTCCATCATGACCTTGGCGGACTGCACTTGCCCAAAGGGAGTGAACAGTTGCTGCAAATCGTCGTCACGCACCGAGTAGGCCAGATTGCCAATGTAGAGTCTGTTGTTCATGTGAATTACTTTCATGGTTGCGCCCAACTTAGGCGCGGATAAATATTTGGTGGACCTTGTCGGGTCAATGTCTGCGTTTTTGCGCAGGAGCACCGACACGCGGTACGCGGTTTTCGATATGGCGGAAAGTGATCCGACCTTTTGAAAGATCGTAGGGAGAAAGCTCCAGCGACACCTTATCCCCGGCGAGGACCCGGATGCGGTGCTTGCGCATCTTGCCCCCGATGTAGGCCACCAATTGGTGGCCGTTGTCCAACGTCACGCGGTAGCGCAGGTCGGGCAGCACTTCATCTACCTTGCCATGCATTTCAATCAGTTCTTCTTTGGCCATTCGAGCTCCTGGGTTGTTTACGAGATCACGGCAATGAAGCGGGATTGATAAGCCAGTTGCGTCCCTGCAGGGCGGCATACATCAGCGCGCTGTCGGAGCTCGGGAATTCAGGTTTGAAGGTGTAGATACGATCATGCGTTTGCGTACCTTTGCCCCTGCGGATGGAGAGTGATGCGGTGTGATGACCCGCAGGGTGTTGCCGGGTCAGGGGTGTGATTCGAAATCGGCCATCAGAAAACGGCAGCGAGGAGTTGGATGACATTGAAATCCGTAGTTGTCAGGCTGGTGCAGCCCGAGCCCACGTCCGCGCACAAGCGATACGCGGCATGGACATGGCGAAAGCGTGTGTTCGCCAGAGTGAAGCTTGCCGAAGGCGGAAGTCAGACCACCCGCTGCGCTTCTGAGCTAACTAGGCTAGGGGAGCGTGGTGGAGGTATGCGGTGTTGGGGGAACCGCTGCCCGATCAAAACTAGCTGCAATCAAGGTAAGCAAATGACTGCAACTTTTCAAGTATAGCCTAAATGCTAGGCTTTTGCAAGCCCTTGATCTTCTGATGACTCGACTTGCATCCGGCTACCGACGCCTGCAACTTGTCCATCAGTCAATGCTCTCTCGAACCGTGGCAGTGTGCGGGTATCGGCTGAGAGACAACGCGGAATCGGCGGAATCGTGACCTTCCGCCTTGTGGGGGTGGTTCGTTTCCGGGGGCGACTCACTCAGCGCCGTGAGTCGGGATGTTTGGTGCGTCGCTGCAATTGCAGAGACTGCGCCCAGGTCCGGACCCCCGCGGCCTTGCAAGAAGCGGTGGTGCGCTAACATACAGAAATGCTCCTGCAAAGTAAGTCCTTGTCCGCGCCTTGCAAAGGCTGCCAGGATCGTCCGCCGCTCGATCTGGCTTTCAGCATGGCTTTTCAGCCGATCGTGGACGTCCGCAGCCAAGCAGTGTTCGCCTATGAAGCCCTGGTGCGTGGCCTGGATGGCAGTAGCGCCAGCCAGATCCTTAGCCAGGTGAACGACGACAACCGCTATCAATTCGACCAGGCCTGCCGCGTCAAGGCAGTGAGCTTGGCCGCGCGCCTGGGCATTGCCTGCCACGTCAGTATCAATTTTCTGCCGAATGCCGTATACGAGCCCGCCGCTTGTATCCGTACGACCCTGGAGGCAGCGCAGCAGCACCAGTTTCCGACCAGTCGGCTGATTTTCGAAATCACCGAAAACGAGCGCGTGGTCGATAAAGAACACCTCAAGAGCATCGTGCAAGAGTACCGGAGGCGTGGCTTCAAGACAGCCATCGACGATTTCGGTGCTGGTTATTCCGGCCTCAACCTGCTGGCCGAGTTCCAGCCCGACATCATCAAGCTGGACATGGAGTTGGTGCGCCACATTGACAGCAATCCTGTGCGCCGAGCCATCGTGCAGGGCATTCTGGGGGTGTGCCAGGCACTGTCCATCGATGTAATCGCAGAGGGCGTGGAGGACGAGGCCGAATATCGAACGCTGCGAGCGCTGGGCGTTCACTATTTCCAGGGCTACTTGTTTGCCAAACCTGCTTTCGAGCAACTACCCGAGGTTGATTGGCGCGCGGACTGAAGAGCTTCTCAGGCTGCCATCACCACTTGGTTGCGGCCATTTTGTTTTGCTTGGTACAGCGCCTGATCCGTGCGGCGCAGCAGTTCCCTGCGGTCTTCGGGCGGCTGCCAAACGGCGACACCCAGTGACATGGTGATGCTACGGCCCACGGCGGGGTTCTCCTGCGCAGCGATGGCTTTGCGCATGCGTTCAGCGAGTTCTCGCGCTGCACCCGGAGGACAGCCCGGCAGCACGATCAGAAACTCCTCGCCGCCCCAGCGCACAACGGCATCCCCGCTGCGCACGGACGCGCTGAGCAACGCAGCACAGCGTTGCAGTATCTGGTCACCCACCTCATGGCCAAAGCAGTCATTGATCTGCTTGAACTCATCGATATCCCCCAGAACGAGGGCATAGCTCTGCTTCTCGGCCTGAGCCAGGTGCTCGCACAGTTGCAGCTGCCTTTCGCCAGCGCGACGATTGAGCAGGCCGGTCAAGGCATCATGATTGGCCTGTTTGCGCAGTTCCTGCGTGCGCGCCACCAATTCAGAAACGTCCTTGCTCACGCTGACATAGTTCAGGATTCTTCCGTCCTCATCTTTGAGTGGAGTGATGGTTTGTGCGGCATAGTAAAGATGGCCGTTCTTATGGCGGTTGGTAAATGTGCTTTGGTAGCTCTCTCCGCGCCTCAGGGTCTCGCGCAGTTGGTTGTAGAACGCAGGAGGGTGCTGGCCGGACTGCAGGAATTGCGGGGTTCGCCCCAGCACCTCCTCGCTGCTGTAGCCGGTTAGATGCTCAAACGCTTGGTTCACAAACAGGATGTGTGCTTGGTGGTCAGCAATCAGCACGGCGTCCTGGGTTGCATCCAGGGCGCGGGCCAGCAAAGCCTGGCGCTGTTGGGCTTGCACTCGTAGGGTGATGTCTTGCTGTACCGAAACAAAGGCCTGAATCTTCCCTTGCGCATCACGCACGGGCGAGATGTTCCACTCCACCAGGTAGGTGCTGCCGTCCTTGCGGTAGTTGAAGGTCGAGCCCTGGAAAAATTCCCCATGTCGCAGGCACTTGCGCAACCTTTGCAGCAATGATGAGTCGGTCAGTGGGCCTTGCAACAGGCGTGGAGAGCGGCCGAACAACTCCGCTGCCACATAGCCTGTCATGGCGCAGAACGCAGGATTGCAGTAAGTGATCAGCGGGCCGTCCCCATCAAGCGCTGCGGTGGTGATGACTACGGCATTAAACGCCTGCTCCACCGCCGCCTGCAGCAGTTCAAGGTGGGGTGGTGTTCCGGTTGACTGAGAGATCGCGCTATGGGTCATGAATGTGGCTTCTCTGCAAGTATTAGAACGTGTGCTTAGTTTTCAGGATATCAACAATACAAACGCCGTACTGTCTGATAGCCGCTCCCAGCCCCATCAATCTGCCCATCGCGGCACTCCCTCGCTGGCCTGAATCGGTTAGCGAGCCCTGGTCAACCCCGAGGTGCGGTGCCAGATCAAGGATACGGGCTTGCGCGTGATCGGGAACTGCCTCGAGGAGTTCACGCACGAGATTGCGGTGTACTGCAAGATCACCACGGAGCGGAGGTTCGGCGGAATGAAGACGGCGGCGGGCTGGCTGGGTGCACGGTAAAAACCTGCTAGAATTACAGGCTTCGACACAAATGCAGGAGAGGTGGCAGAGTGGTCGAATGTACCTGACTCGAAATCAGGCGTAGTGGCAACACTACCGTGGGTTCGAATCCCACCCTCTCCGCCAATCAAAAAAGGGTTAGCAAGCATTCGCTTGCTAACCCTTTTTTCTTGCGGCCCCTCTGAAAATCAGGCCTGCAGCAGAGGTGGCACCCTGGCAAACCGTGTAATGTTGCCGTGTGAACACTTTTACCGTGACCAGATTCCCCGGCGTGCATCCCCGTCCCGATTCCGTTATCTTCCAATTCGGCCTTCGCGCGCGCCCCCAAGACATCCTCGCCCACTTCCCCGGCGGATGGGCTATCTGGGGTGCATCAGTTGCGAGGTGTTTGAACGCGTTTTAGTTTGAGGAAAGGGGCTAGGCTGGGGCCGTCCAGGTCCGATTGCTCTACTTACCGGAAGGCGATGCAGTCAAAGTCCGATGAGCCATGGGCGTGCCCAAGCTGCCTTGCTAGAGTCTGCCAAGCTGCAAGTCTTCGGCTTGCTTCTTCTGGGTAAGCCACTCACCTCACTGCACATGCGTGATCTCAACGATTTGTACTACTTTGTCCAAGTAGTAGCTCATGCCGGCTTTGCCCCCGCAGGCCGGGCCTTGGGTATGCCGAAATCGAAACTCAGCCGCCGCATCGCATTGCTCGAAGAATCCCTGGGCGTGCGGCTGCTTCAGCGTTCGAGCCGGCGCTTTGCCGTGACGGAGATTGGCCAGGAGTACTACCAGCGCTGCCAAGCCATGCTGGTGGAAGCCGACGCAGCCCAGGAAGTCATTGATCGAACCCATGAGGAGCCCCAAGGCATCGTGCGCTTGAGTTGCCCTCTGGCGCTGTTGGACTATCAGGTCGGTGACATGTTGGCGCGCTTCATGGTGAAGTACCCGCGCATACAGCTCCAAGTGGACAGCACAAATCGCCGTGTGGACGTGATCCGCGAAGGACTCGACATGGCCTTGCGCGTGCGCTTTCCCCCCCTTGAGGACAGCGGCCTGGTGATGAAGACGCTGGGTGAAAGCACCCAGTTCTTGGTGGCCAGCCCGATGCTCGTGCATGCGATGGGAGGGATGCCGCAACTGGCCGATCTCTCTCAGTGGCCAAGCCTGGGTGACGGCAGGCTGCAACGTAGCGAAATCTGGCAACTGCAGGGGCCGCAAGGCGCAATGGCCGAGGTGCATTACCAGCCGCGCATGGTCTGCGAAGACCGTATCGCCCTGCGCCTGGCGGCTCTGCGTGGGGTAGGCGTGGTGCAGTTGCCCGCCATGATGATTCTGGATGATCTGCGCAACGGGCGCCTGTTGGATGTGGCGCCCGGCTGGAAGCCTCGCGCTGGCATTGTGCACACGGTATTTCCCTCACGCCGTGGCCTGCTGCCTTCGGTAAGGCTGCTGCTCGACTTTCTGGGAACAGAGTTCGCTGCCCTGCAGGAGGAAATAGCGCAGGCCTAGATTGGAGGGCTGTCCGTCATCGTTCCAACGGGTGAACGCTGGTGGCAAAAATTCCCGTCTATTCAGCACATCGCCGCGTCTCTACAGTTGCTTCCAACACGTCCGCAAGCCCGCTTTCGCTCTTGCGCCCACCAGGAGAAGCAAATGCAAAAGACCATTCAAGGAATTTACAGTGCCCCGCAGCAGCATTGGGTCGGCGATGGATTCCCTGTCCGCTCTCTGTTTCACTACAGCCAGCACGGCACGCGGCTGAGCCCCTTCTTGCTGCTCGACCATGCCGGCCCGCATCAGTTTGCCCCAACCACCCAGCGCCGCGGCGTAGGCCAGCATCCGCACCGTGGCTTTGAGACCGTGACCATCGTCTACGACGGCGAGGTCGAGCATCGGGACTCCACGGGCGCGGGCGGCATTATCGGCCCCGGCGACGTGCAATGGATGACCGCAGCCAGCGGCATCTTGCATGAGGAATTCCATTCTCCTGGCTATGCGGAACGCGGCGGCGCTTTTCACATGGTTCAGCTGTGGGTCAATTTGCCTGCGAGCGACAAGATGGGTCGCCCCGGCTACCAGTCGATCACCAGCGACCAAATTCCCGATGTTCCCCTGCCCAACAGCGCGGGAAGGGTGCGTGTCATTGCGGGAAATCATCAAGGATACGCCGGGCCAGCCCACACCTACTCGCCCGTCAATGTCTGGGACGTTCGCCTGGTCACCGGCAAGTCTGCCGCGCTGAACATCCCCGAGGGGCACACGTTGGCCGTGGCGATGCTGCATGGCTCGGTGGTGATCAACGGCCGGCATGCAGTTCGCACCGATCAGGTTGCACATCTGGGCACGCAGGGGTCGCAGGTGCTGCTGGAGGCGAACAACGACAGCACGTTGCTCGTGCTCAGCGGCACACCGATCGCGGAACCCATTGTCGGCTATGGGCCGTTCGTGATGAACAGCGAAGAAGAAATTCGCATGGCCATCACAGACTTCAACAGCGGCAAGTTCGGCCAGATCCAAGCCGCCATGGCCTAGGCACCGCGCTGCATGGAATCAGCCGATGGCTGATTTCATGACACCTCTTTTTTCACTCATCGCTAGCTGTGCTTCGTATCTGTTCACGAGGCATGGGAGAGCTTTGCCGCCACTGGGGATAAAAATGAACGCCAAACTGTCAGCTGCAGCCGCCGCCATTCTTTGGGGCTTTACCTATGTATTGACCACGACGTGGCTTCCGCCCCATCCGCTGTTCCTGGCTGCATTTCGGGCTCTCGGAGGCGCACTGGTATTGCTGGCCATTGTCCGCTGCGTTCCGCACCGTGCCTGGTGGGGGCGGCTCGCGGTGCTGGGTACGCTGAATGCAGGTCTGTTCTTCGGCCTGTTCTTTGTGGCAGCCACCCGCTTGCCTGGTGGCGTCGCCGCGATTTTCCAGGCCTTGACGCCGTTGACCGTGATCTTCATTGCATGGGGCATTCTGGGCGCGCGGCCTACAGTCACCAAGATCGGCTCGGTCTTGCTGGGGGCCTTGGGCGTATCGCTCGTCGTGCTGTCAAGCCATGCGCAGCTTGATTTGCTGGGCATTGCCGCGGCCATTGGCAGCATGCTGTCCATCGCCGCCGGCGGTGTCCTGCTGAACAAATGGGGGCAGCCTCCCATGCCGCTACTGGGTTTTACCGGCTGGCAGTTGCTGATCGCCGGTGCAGAGCTGATTTCTGTCGCTGCCATCGCCCATGATGTGCCTTCGCAACTGGATGCGGCCAACGTCTTGGGTCTGGGTCTGCTGGCCGTGGCTTTGACCGCTGTGCCATTTGCCTTGTGGTTCGGCGCTATCGAGCGGGCCGGTGCGGTCGCTGTGGCTCCTTTCATGCTACTGGTGCCGGTAACTGCCTTTGTGCTTGATGCTCTTGTCAAAGGTGTGCAACCCACTGGCCTGCAAGTCGTGGGTGCTGCGCTGGTAATGGGGGGGGTTGATGCTGAGCCAACGGGCTGCAGGTCGACCGGGCAATAAGTCCACACGCCATGTGCGCAATACCGTGGCACAGGATTGAGCTACCCCACCATCCACGCGGAGGGCTTTCTCGCAAAGGCCTTGGTGCAAGACCATGTCAGCCTCGTTGGAGGCTTGGTCGTGGCTGCCATCCCGGTTCACCATCGACGCCGGTCCTTGGCCAAGAACTGAGTCAGATTCTCCGTCGTTTCAAGCATCAGTTTCCTGGCCTCGCAAGGGCTAGGCTTTCCTCGCCCTTATGGGCATCAACGCTCTCAAAGGAGATTTCCATGAGCAAGAAACCCTATGTCCGTCTCGACAAGAACAATGCAGCTGTATTGCTGGTTGACCACCAAGCTGGCTTGCTGTCTCTGGTGCGTGACATTGACCCTGACAAGTTCAAAAACAACGTGCTGGCCTTGGCCGATATGGCTGAGTACTTCAAGCTGCCAACCATCCTGACCACCAGCTTTGAAAATGGTCCCAACGGCCCGCTGGTGCCGGAGCTGAAGGAGAAATTTCCCACTGCGCCCTATATCGCCCGCCCTGGCCAGATCAATGCCTGGGACAACGAGGATTTCGTGAAGGCCGTCAAGGCGACGGGCAAGAAACAGCTCATCGTCGCGGGCGTGGTGACTGAGGTCTGTGTGGCCTTCCCGGTACTTTCGGCTCTGGAGGAAGGCTTTGAGGTATTCGTGATCGCCGACGCTTCGGGCACTTTCAATTCCATGACCCAGCAGGCTGCTTGGAGCCGCATGGAGCAGGCAGGTGCTCAGCTCATGACCTGGTTTGGTGCGGCCTGCGAACTGCACCGCGACTGGCGCAACGACGTCGAGGGCTTGGCTGCGCTGTTCTCCAACCACATCCCGGACTATCGCAATCTGATCACCAGCTATGCGACGTTGACGGGTTCTAAGTAAACCTGCCCTGAAGCCCCGCTGGAGCATTGCTCCAGCAGGGCGAGAAAGGCATGATGGACGAAAGAGAACGCGATGCGGAACATTGTCGAAAACGTGAACCGGCAAGGTGATGTGGTATTGCGCGCTGGCGATGGAAGCTATGTACTGGCTCAGCAGATCGATGCCAAGCCACTGAAAGCGGCACAAACCCTTGAGGGTGCTTTGGACACCATTGGCATTGCGGCGGCCGCGGATCCCGACACCGGCGCAATTTACGAGTTCTTCATTGCAGCCTATGGCCTTTCTCGCGATGCCGCACTGGCGAGCCTTGCATGAAGCAAATCTCTCTCGGTGTGCCTGGCATCCATGTGGCGTTGATGGCCGTGGTGAGCAGTTCCGATCAAGACCTGGGAAATCCCTTGGTATCAAACCTTGAGTCGCTTGTTCTTCACCCATGGAGCCGTGTTTGGAGTCAACGATCATTCGTCAAATCAGGTTTCTTGACCTCGAAAGGTTCTAACCCAATGCAAGCATTGCAAGGCATGGCATGGTTACTGGTACTGCAACTCGCCGGTGAGGCCCTGGCGCATATGCTGGGCTTGCCGTTCCCGGGGCCGGTCGTCGGCATGCTGCTCCTGGCGGCGGCGCTGCAATTCCCTCGGGTGCGTGAGCCGGTGCATGTGACAGCGGGCTTTTTGCTGTCGCATCTTTCGCTGCTGTTCGTGCCCGTGGGGGTCGGGGTCATCACCCACCTGGACTTGCTGCGCGACTACGGGCTCAAGCTAATGCTGGTCATCGCCCTGTCCACCTGGGTCGGCATGGGGGTCACGGTGTTGCTGGTCCGAGCCTTGATGCGCGGCCAGCTCCCGGATAAGGCGAACAAGGGAGGTGCGACCGATGCCTGATTTTGTACAGCTCTGGGTCTACCTTTCGTCCGCGCCATTGTTCGGGCTGACGGCCACACTGGTTGTCTATGTGATCGCACAGGGGCTGTACGTGCGCTCCGGCCAGGCGCCATGGGCCAATCCGGTGCTATGGTCGGTAGTGGTCCTGGGATCTGCGCTGTGGGTCACGCGTGTCCCGTACCCCACGTACTTTGCTGGTGCGCAGTTCATCCACTTTTTGCTGGGGCCCGCGGTTGTTGCGCTGGGATTTCCGCTGTGGGAGCGCCGCGCCGCGCTTCAGCGCAACTGGGGGCGCTTTCTGGTGGCAGCGCTGGCGGGGGGGGCCACGGCTGCCCTTGTCGCTGTGACTCTGGGGTGGGCCGTGGGCCTGCCGGCCGAGGTTTTGCGCTCCCTGGCTCCCAAGTCAGTCACGGCTCCGGTGGCCATGGGCGTGGCAGAGAAAATCGGTGGCGTCCCCGCACTGGCCGCTGTGTTCGCGGTGCTAACCGGCTTGATTGGCGCTTTGTCCGCCCGTTCACTGTTCCGGATCCTAGGCATTGGCACGAGCGATGTGGATTGGGTCGCCCGTGGCTTTGGATTGGGCACGGTATCGCATGGCATTGGCGCCGCGCGAGCGTTGCAGGTGAATGCCGACGCGGGCGCATACGCGGGCCTCGCGTTAAGTTTGCAAGTGCTGCTGGCGGCCCTGCTGATGCCGTTGGTGGCGCGCTGGTTCTAGGACTCTTTTCCTGAGCGCACAGTTTCTGCACCGGTTCCGTAACCGTCGTTAGTTGATCGGTCGTTAGGGGTACGCAGAGGCTGCACGGAGTTCACTGGACGTTTTCAGGGTCTCTCGCCACGCTTGCCGTGGCCCTGTGTTCTGGGATGAGACCTCACCGACAATGCGTGCATGACTGCGACTGTCTTGGTTATTTTCGGCCTGGTGTATCTCGGCATGATCTTGGGCGGGCTGCCGTTCCTGCAACTCGATCGCACCGGTATTGCGCTACTTGGCGCGATCGCAATGATCGTCACAGAAGCTGTCTCGGTCGAGCAGGCTGCACGCTCCATCGATCTGCCGACGGTGCTGCTGCTATTTTCCTTCATGGTCGTGTCCGCGCAGATGCGCCTCGGCGGCTTCTACGACTGGATTACCGTTCGTCTGTCGGCGCTGCCCGTTTCGCCGCCGGCGTTGCTGGGTGTGTTGATCACGGTCGTCGCGCTACTGTCCGCTGTGTTCAGTAACGACATCGTCTGCCTGGCTGTCGCCCCCGTGCTGGTGGACGCCTGCATGCGCCGAAGCCTCGATCCGGTTCCGTTCCTGCTCGGGCTTGCCTGTGCTGCCAACATCGGGTCGGCAGCGACCCTGATTGGCAATCCACAGAACATGCTCATCGGGCAGACACTGCATTTGCCCTTTGCCGCCTATGCAGCCGAAGCGGCAACGCCCGTGCTTGTTGGGTTGGTGCTGACATGGGCTGTGATCGCGGCTTGCGTGCGGGGACGGTGGAAGTTGGTGGGGGGCACAGCGCCCGAGGCTCAGCCAGGGGTCGAGGCTCAAGCCTTGGATTGGTGGCAAACCACCAAGGGCCTGGCGGTGGCGCTCGCGATCCTTCTGTCGTTTTTGTTTGCGCCGTGGCCGAGAGAGGTTGTTGCGCTGGCCGCCGCCGGTGTGCTGTTGATGAGCCGCCGGTTGCACTCCAGCCGGATGCTGGGCCTGGTCGACTGGGAGCTGCTCGTGCTCTTCATGGGGCTCTTTGTCGTCAACGACGCGCTGCAGCGCACGGGCGTTCCGGCGCGGCTGGTGGCTGACTCGGCGGCGCAGGGCCTTCATCTGGATCACCCGGCGCCGCTGTTCGGGGCGGCCTTCGTGCTGTCCAATATCGTCTCCAACGTTCCCGCCGTGATGTTGCTCCTTCCCGTAGCGCACCACTCGCTCGCCGGCCCCTTGCTGGCCCTGGCGAGTACCTTTGCCGGCAACCTGTTCATCGTCGGCAGCATCGCCAACATCATCGTCGTCGACGCAGCAGCGCGTCGCGGTGTCGTGATCGACTGGAGGCAGCATGCCCGTATCGGTGTGCCGGTGACGATTGCCACCATGGCCTTCACGGCGCTCTATTTGTGGTGGCGCATGCGCGGCTGATCCACGTATCGAGCCCCGAGCGGTCGATGCGCCATCGATAGGCTCGCCCGCTCGGGTTGAGAGCGAACTAGGTGCTCTGGGTTGAGTGACGGTTGCGCCAATTTGCCGCTTGCGAAAGCGTGCCGACGGCTCCCAGCGGGGGCAAACCAGCGATAGTCATGGGCGAGATGTCTTGCGTCAGCATTGCCGGAGGCAAATCCACCCAATGCGCTACAACGCGGCACATTTGGAAATGGGGGGAGAAAGTGGAGTAAAAAAGCGCCATGGGCATGTAGGCCGCACGGCGCTTGGCATTGTTGGCGGAGACTGTGAGATTCGAACTCACGGACGGTTGCCCGTCGGCAGTTTTCAAGACTGCTGGTTTAAACCACTCACCCAAGTCTCCTGGGAAGGCGCGTATTCTACGACGCGCTAAAGGCGCCGGTCGGGCCCAGCAGGCCGCGGCGCTGGATGAATGCCAAGACGTCGGCCACGCTTTAACGGATGTCGTTGAGCAAAGCTCTGGCCCCGGAGCGTCGCGAGATGGTTCTTCAAGCACTCGTGGCCGAGCACGGCATGGGCCACCAGCGCGGGGCTTCCTACATGCCCAGGGACCGCAGCAGCTCCTCGGTATCGCTGGTCTCGGTGGGCGGCGGTGTGGTCGGCGTGGCGTCTTGGTGGGCCTGTTCCATGAGCTTGTCGGGGTCGGGGCGCTCCTGCGGCTCGAAGTCGTAGAGCTTCACGAATTCGGTGCGGTCGATCGCGAGCTCCAGGTAGAAGATGTTGTTGTTGTCGGTGTAGAAGGTTACGCGCCGTGCCTCGGGCTTGTCGAGGTTGGCGTCCACGCTGAGCATCACCTGCTTGTTGAGCACCAGCATCTTGGGCTGGTTCTGCGTGATGTGCGTCTGCAGCTCGCGGCGCACCTTGCTCGTGAAATCGCCTGCCACCTGGTTCATGAGCTCACCCATCACATTGGCAACCTCATCCGAGGTGTAGGAGGTGGCAAGATCCTCGCGCGACATGCCCATGTTGAGCAGGTAGCGCTCGTACAGCTCCATCGCGGCCTGGGCCGTGAAGTTGATGATGACGAGGCCCGAGAAGCCGCCGTCGAACAGCACAAAGCAGCCGATGTCGGGCCGCAGGCAGGTCTTGCTGATGCGCTGGACCATGGCCGAGTAGTGGATCTGGCTGTGCGTGGCCACGCCGAGCACGCGCGTGATGGAGTTGCACAGGCTGACCAGGATGTCTTCGGTGCCGTAGGCGGCCGGTGGTTGGTGCTCGCTCATGGGAATGCGGTGGTGGTGAGGGGAGGAGGAAGGCTCGGGCGTCACTTGCCCGCGCCGGTGTCGGAAATGCGCCGCGCGTACACGGCCAGGACGATGCGTTCGGAGTGCACGAGGTAGTCGTTGAGCGCGGCAGCGGCCTCCTGCAGCTTGCCGGCCTCGAACAGCTCGACGATCTTCACGTTCATGTCCACATAGGGCGCATGCAGGAATTCGGGGTCGTTGAGCAGGCCGAAGGCAAGCCGCAGCTCTGCCAGCAGGTGCGAGAACATCACATTCAGGCGTTCGCTGTCGGCCAGCTCCACGATGGCCATGTGGAACTCCATATTGGCCGTGCCCACGCCCTGCCAGTCGCCGTTGTCGCGGCAGTGCAGCGCCATGTCCACGGCGTCGCGCAGGTGCTTCTTGGCGGGGTGGCGCGGGTAGGCCTGGGCGAGCGCCTGGCACTCGATGAGCCGGCGCACGCGGTAGATGTCGATGATGGCCGCGATGCTCGGGATGGCCACTGACACGCCGCGGTTGGGCTCATGCTTGAGCAGGCCTTCCTTGGTCAGCAGGCGGAACACCTCGCGCAAGGTGTTGCGCGAGATAGCGAGGTTTTCGCTCAGGGCCGCCTCCGACAGGCGCTGGCCCGGCGTGAACTCGCCCTGCACGATCTTCTGGCGGATCAGCTCGGCCATGCGGTCGTTGAGGGTTTGCGCGCTGGAGGGGAGCTCGGTGGTCATGCCTGGATGGTAAAGGGCGCCGCACGCCGCATCGCGGGTCGTGGACTGTCACGATTTGTAGCAGATTTCGCACCGGTTTCGCCTTGCGCTCTGTCCAGCCAAGGTGCAAGGCCCCTGATTTCTCTGCTTTTTTCTCGATACCTACGGGTTTTTACGGGGGGGTGACATGTCTATTTGTTGGGCAAAATTGGCAAATCGTGAAACAACACAGTGTTTTTTGTTGAACAAAACAAAATTCAATGCCGGTTGATGGTGATTGTTTTGTTCATCTAGTTGGCATGTATGTTGCATCACGGGTTGCCGCCGGAGCAGGACTGGCGCACCAGGGGCTGAAGGGCCCGTGGGCGCTACCGCGTCGGCAAAGGGTCTGGCGGAGTGTTCGCGGCTGCGGGCATGCCTATGCGGCCCGGGCTGTCTTCTGTGTGCTCAATGTGAAGGATCAACATGCTTAGTGACGTCAATCTGTGGCCGCTCATCGGGGTGGCCGTCATCATTGCGGGGTTCATCCTGCGGTTCAATCCGATGCTGGTCGTGATCGTCACGGCCATCGCCACGGCCTTCGCGGCGGGATTTCCGGTCGACAAGATCCTGGCGACCATCGGCACCGGCTTCATCAAGACGCGGAACCTGCCGCTCATCATCCTGCTGCCGTTGGCCGTGATCGGCCTGCTAGAGCGCCACGGCCTGCGCCAGCATGCGCAAAGCTGGATCAGCAGCATCAAGTCGGCCACGGCCGGGCGCCTGCTCATCGTCTACCTCGCGGCGCGGCAGCTCACGGCCGCCGTGGGCCTGACGAGCCTGGGCGGTCACCCCCAGATGGTGCGCCCGCTGCTCGCTCCCATGGCCGAGGGCGCCACCGAGGCGCGTTACGGCACCTTGCCCGAGCGCATCCGCCACAAGCTGCGCGCCTTCTCGGCCGCCACCGACAACGTGGGCCTGTTCTTCGGCGAAGACATCTTCGTGGCCTTCGGCGCCATCGTGCTTATGACCACCTTCCTGCATGAAGCCGGCATCGACGTGGAACCCATCCATGTGGCGCTGTGGGGCATTCCCACCGCGGTCAGTGCCTTCGTGATCCATGCCGTGCGCCTGCGCCGACTGGACAAGACCCTGGCTCGAGAGCTGGCGCAGCATGCGGCCACGAGCCCCACTCCGACCGCCCCGGCTGCCGCCGTAACGAAGGGAGCCTGAGCATGACACTCACCCTCCAGCACCTGTATTACCTCGTCGGCGCGATCCTGGCCATCACGGCCGCGATGACCGTGGCCGATGCCAGCAACCCCAAGCGCTTTTCGAGCGCGCTGTTCTGGGGCCTGTACGCCCTGGTGTTCCTCGTGGGCGACCAGCTGCCGCCCGTGTGGGTGGGCGCAGGCGCCGTCGCGATGGCGCTGATCGCGGGCTTCGGCGGCGTAGGCACGGGCCGTCACACGCCGCGTAGCGCGGCCGAATACCTGGCCAGCGCCAAGCGCCTGGGCAACAAGCTGTTCATTCCGGCCCTGGCGATTCCGTTCATCACCATGGTGGGCACGCTTTCAGCCAAGTACCTGTCGGTGGGCGGAGCGCCGTTGCTCGATCCCAAGAACACCACGCTGGTGAGCCTGGGCGTGGGCTGTGTGCTGTCGCTGGCGCTTGCCTGCTGGTTGACGCGCGAGACGCCCGTGCAGGGCCTGCGCGAGTCGCGCCGCCTCACCGACGCGTTGGGCTGGGCCCTGGTGCTGCCGCAGATGCTGGGCATGCTGGGCCTGGTGTTCTCCGACGCTGGCGTGGGCAAGGCCGTGGCCCATGTGACCACGACCTACATCAACATGGACATCCGCTTTGTGGCCGTGGCCGTCTACGTGGTGGGCATGGCGCTGTTCACCGTCATCATGGGCAACGGCTTCGCAGCCTTCCCGGTGATGACGGGCGGCGTGGGCGTGCCCATCCTCGTGGGCGTGTACCACGGAGACCCGGCCGTGATGGCGGCTGTGGGCATGCTCTCGGGCTACTGCGGCACGCTGCTCACGCCGATGGCGGCCAACTTCAACATCGTGCCCGCCGCGCTGCTCGAGATCGACAAGAATGCCGTGATCCGCGCGCAGGTGCCCACGGCGTTGACGCTGCTTACGGTCAACGTCTTCCTGTTGTACTTTCTGATGTTCCGCTGAGCCCGCGAGAGGAAAGGACCGCCATGCCAGAGACCCCTGTGGATGTGCTCGTGACCGGCTTCGAGCCGTTCGAGAAAGATACCGTCAACCCTTCGTGGGAGGTCGCGCGCGCGCTTGACGGCTGGCGGCACGAGGGCGCTTCCGTGCGCGCGGTGCAGCTGCCCTGCGTGTTCGACCGCGCCATCGAACGCCTCGACGAGGCACTGGCCGCGCACCGGCCCGCGCTCGTGGTGTGCCTGGGGCTCGCGGGCGGCCGCACCGAGGTGTCGGTCGAGCGCGTGGCCATCAATGTGAACGACGCGCGCATCCCCGACAACGCTGGGCAGCAGCCCGTGGACACGGCCGTGGTGTGCGAGGCGCCCGCGGCGTACTTCTCCACGCTGCCGATCAAGGCCATCGTGCGCGACCTGCGGGCCCAGGGCTTTCCCGCAGCGGTTTCGAACACGGCGGGCACCTTCGTGTGCAACCACGTGTTCTATGCGCTCATGCACCGCCTTGCGCAGCAGGGTGGCGCGGCACGCGGCGGCTTCGTCCACGTGCCCTACCTGCCCGAACAGGCGGCACGCCACCCCGGAGCGCCGAGCATGGCGCTCGACACGCAGGTGCAGTCCCTGCAGGCCCTGATCCGCACCGCGCTCACCGTGCGCGAGGACGTGCGCGAGACGGCCGGGCAACTGCACTGACACCCCACCCGGAGAACATGATGATGAAGATGGACTTGAACAGCGACCTGGGCGAGAGCCTGGGCACCTGGCGCATGGGCGACGACGCGGCCATGCTGGGCATCGTGAGCAGCGCCAACGTGGCCTGTGGCTTCCATGCGGGCGATGCGGCCGGTATCCTGCGCACGTTGCGCGAGGCCGCCGCGCGCGGCGTGGTGGTGGGCGCGCACGTGGGCTACCGCGACCTCGTGGGCTTCGGCCGCCGCAACATGGACGTGGAAAGCAGCGACCTCGTGGCCGACGTGATCTACCAGATCGGCGCGCTCCAGGGCCTGGCCCGAGCGGCCGGCACCACCGTGCGCTACGTGAAGCCGCATGGCGCGCTCTACAACACCATCGCCCATGACGAGCGGCAGGCGCGCGATGTGATCGCGGCCCTGCGCGCGGTGGACCCGGACCTGGTGCTCGTGGCGCTCGCGGGATCGCCGCTGATCGGCTGGGCGCGCGGCGCGGGCCTGCGCGTGGTGGCCGAGGCCTTTGCCGACCGTGCCTACACGCCCACGGGCGCGCTGGTTTCGCGCCGCGAAAAGGGCGCCGTGCTGCACGACGCGCAACAGATCGCCGAACGCATGCTGCGCTTGGTGCGCGAGGGCACTGTCGAGGCCATCGACGGCAGCATCGTGCGCATCGAGGCTGACTCGATCTGTGTGCACGGCGACAGCCCCGACGCCGTGGCCATCGCACGCCGGCTGCGCGAACGCTTCGAGCAGGAAGGCGTCGCCATCGCCTCGTTTGCGGCGTAACGGGGATCACGGCCGATGAAGCGTTTCCTGCCCGTCAACCTCAATGCGGTCCTGGTCGAGCTCGACAATCTGGAGCAGACGCTCGCGCTGCTGGCCTCGCTGCAGCGCGAGCCGCTCGCCGGCGTGGACGAGATCGTGCCCGCCGCGCGCACGCTGCTGATCACCTTCCGCCCCGCCGTGCAGAGCATGGCGGGCATCGTGCAGGCGCTCTCGCGCCGCGACGTGAGTGCGCAGGTGGAGCGCGGCGGTACGCTCGTCGAGATTCCCGTGCGCTACGACGGCGAGGACCTCGCCGAGGTGGCGCAGATCCTCGGCATCACGCCCGAGGAGGTGGTGCGCCGCCACACGGGCAGCGAATACACCGTGGCCTTCACGGGCTTCGCGCCGGGCTTCGGCTACCTCGCGGGCGGCCACCCAAGCTTCAACGTGCCGCGCCGCGCCACGCCGCGCACGCGCCTGCCGGCGGGCTCCGTAGCCTTGGCGGGCACGTTCAGCGCCGTGTACCCGCAGGCCAGCCCGGGTGGCTGGCAGATTATTGGCACCACGCCCACCGCGATGTGGGACCTCGGCCGCGAGGTGCCCGCGCTGCTGCAGCCGGGCTATCGCGTGCGCTTCGTCGATATTGCTACGCTTTCAGGAGCTGCTTTCGCAGCGCTGGAGAGCACTGGCGGCCAAAAAGCTGCCAAAACTGCCGCAGCGGCGCACGGCACGGGCCCTGCGCTCGAAGTGCGCGCGCCCGGACTGCTCACGCTGTTCCAGGACCTGGGCCGCCTCGGCCAGGCGGGGCAGGGCGTGTCGGCCTCCGGGGCCATGGACCAGGGCGCATGCCGCACGGCCAACCGGCTCGTGGGCAATCCGTCCGATGCGGCCTGCCTCGAAACCGTGAACGGGGGCCTCCAACTGCGCAGCCGCGGCGAGACCGTGGTGGCCGTCACGGGGGCCGATGCGCCCCTCACGCTTACCACCGCCGCGGGCGCGCGCTGGAGCGTACCGCGCTACCAGGGCGTGGCGCTGGCCGACGGCGACGTGCTTGCCATTGGCGAGCCCACGGCGGGCACGCGCTGCTACCTGGCCGCGCGCGGCGGCTTTGCTGTGCAGCCCGTGCTGGGCAGTTGCTCTACCGACACGCTCGCGCACGTGGGTCCGCCGGCTCTCGCGGCGGGCGACGTGCTCGCGCTGCGCCCCGCGGCGGGCACCGTGGGCGCTGCAGAACTGCCGCCCACCGGCCTGCCCAGCGTGCATGAGGACGTGGTGCTCGACGTGGTGCTGGGCCCGCGCACCGACTGGTTCACGCCCGAGGCCGTGGCGCTGCTCGCAAGCCAGCGCTGGCGCGTCACGCCCCAGTCCAACCGCGTGGGGCTGCGCCTGGCAGGCGAGGAGCCGCTGGCGCGCGCAGTGACCGGCGAGCTGCAAAGCGAGGGCACGCCCACGGGCGCCATCCAGGTGCCCCCGAGCGGCCAGCCCGTGCTGTTCCTGGCCGACCATCCGCTCACCGGGGGCTATCCCGTCATCGGCTGCGTCGCGCCCTACCACTTGGACCGCGCGGGGCAGATTCCTGTGAACGCCTGGGTGCGTTTCAACCCCATTCAATCTTTCGAGCCCGTGGAAACGCCATGAAAAAAGTTCTGATCGCCAACCGGGGTGAAATCGCCGTCCGCATCATCCGCGCCTGCGCCGACTATGGCGTGCAGTCTGTGGCCGTGTACGCCAATGCCGACATCGATGCACTGCACGCGCGCATGGCGGGCGAAGCGTACGGCCTCGACGGCGACAAGCCCGCCGACACTTACCTGAACATTCCCAAGCTGCTGGAGATCGCCAAGAAGAGCGGGGCGGACGCCGTGCACCCCGGCTATGGCTTCTTGTCCGAGAACGCGGCCTTCGCCCAGGCCGTGATCGACGCGGGCCTGACCTGGATCGGCCCCAAGCCCTCCACCATCACCCAGCTGGGCGACAAGGTGGCCGCGCGCAAGATCGCGCTGCAGGTAGGGGCGCCGCTGGTCGCCGGCACGAAGGAACCCGTGAAGGACGCCGCTGAAGTGCTGCGCTTCGCCGAGGAGCATGGCCTGCCCATCATCATCAAGGCCGCGTTCGGCGGCGGCGGGCGCGGCATGAAGATCGCCTGGCGCATGGACGAGGTGGCCGAGTTGTACGAGTCCGCCGTGCGCGAGGCGGTCACGGCCTTCGGCCGCGGCGAGTGCTTCGTCGAGCAGTTCCTCGACAAGCCGCGCCACATCGAGGCCCAGGTCATCGCCGACCAGCATGGCAACGTGGTCGTCCTCGGCACGCGCGACTGCTCGCTGCAGCGGCGCAACCAGAAGCTGGTGGAGGAGGCGCCCGCGCCTTTCCTCACCGATGCGCAGCGCGAACGCATCCATGCCGCAGCGCGCGACATCTGCGCGGCGGCGGGCTACGTGAGCGCGGGCACGGTGGAGTTCCTGCTCTCCACCAGCGGCGCCATCTCCTTCCTCGAGGTGAACACGCGCCTGCAGGTGGAGCACCCCGTGACCGAGCAGACCGCGGGGGTGGACCTCGTGGTGGAGCAGCTGCGCGTGGCCGACGGCCTGCCGCTGTCCATCACTGCCACGCCGGCACCGCTGGGCCACTCGATCGAGTTCCGCATCAACGCCGAGGACGTGGGCCGGGGCTTCCTGCCCACCCCGGGCCCGGTGGCGCGCTTCGAGGCGCCCGGCGGCCCCGGCGTGCGGCTGGATACGGGCGTGCAGACAGGCTCCGTGGTGCCAGGCACGTTCGATTCGCTCATGGCCAAGCTCATCGTGAGCGGCGCCACGCGCGAGCAGGCGCTGGCGCGCGCACGGCGTGCACTGGCCGAGTTTCGCATTGAGGGCGTGGCCTCGGTGCTGCCCTTCCACCGCGCGGTGATCGACCATGCGGACTTCGTCGGGGCGGATGGCTTTCGGGTTCACACGCGCTGGATCGAGACCGACTTCGCCAATACCCTGGCGGCGGCCGTGCGTGCCGAGCCCCAGCCCGACAGCAGCCTGCTGCGCACGGCCATCGAGATCGACGGCCGCCGCGTGTCGCTGGGCCTGCCGGCCGTGTTGTTGCAAGGGCTGGCCGCCGCCGGTGGTGGCGCCACGCAGGCGCCTGCAGCCGAAGCCGCCAAGGACGCAGCGGCCGTCAGCTCGCCCATCGCGGGCAACCTCCATGCCTGGAAGGTGGCCGATGGCGATGCAGTCCAGGAGGGCGATGTGATCGCCGTCATGGAAGCCATGAAGATGGAGATGCAGGTGACGGCGCACCGCGCAGGCCGCATCGCGCTGCAGGCCGAGGCCGGCAGCTACCATGCGGCGGGCGTGTGCATCGCGCGCATCGAGGAGGCGTAGCCCTGCGTCAGCAGCCCAGCCGCTCGGCCAGCGCCACGAGGTTCTCGCAGTGCAGGTCGTTGCCAGGTTGGGGCGATACGTCCTTGGGGTGGGCCGCGCCGAACTCGTGCGGCCGCTCGATGTAGGCCGTGCGCAGCCCGCAGGCGCGCGCACCGGCCAGGTCGTCATGGTGCGCGGCCACCAGCATCACCTGCCGCGGCGGCAGGTCGAACACGCGCGCCGCACCCAGGTAGGTGGCCGGGTCGGGCTTGTAGGCGCGGAACACCTCGGCCGACAGCACGCAGTCCCACGGCAGGCCCGCGTGCTTGGCCATGTCGGTCAGCAGGCCGATGTTGCCGTTGGATAGCGAAGTGATGGTGTAGCGGCGCTTGAGCCGCGTGAGGCCCTCCACGCTGTCGGGCCAGGCATCGAGCCGGTGCCACACGCGGTTGAGCTGGCGGCGCTCGTCTTCGCCGAGGTGGGCAAGTCCGAAGCGCGGCAGGATCTGGTCGAGCACCATCCGGTGCAGGTCGTCGATCAGCGTCCAGCCGAGTTCGCCGCTGCGCACGCGCTGCATGGCTGGCTGGTAGCCCGCGCGCCAGGCGAGCGCGAAGGCGTCGGCGTCGACCTGGGGGTACAGCGCGCGCACCTCGCGCTCGATGCTGCCGTGCCAGTCCACGACGGTGCCGAAGATGTCGAAGGCGAGAACCTGAACGTCGTTGGGTTGCATGCGGGGCTCCGGGTAGGGATGCCCGCAGCTTACATTGCCCCGGTGCGCGGCTCGGCGCGGCCAGGTTTCGCGGGTTTCATGAGCGCTTGATTCCGGCAGCGTGGTGTTGCGCGAGGTGCCTGCGCTCGTCCAGCGTGGAGAACAGCACGGCCAGCGCCACCCCGGCCACGGCGCCCAGGGCCGTGTCGGCAATGCGCGAGAGCGCCATGTCCGCCGCGCCGGCGGGTGCCGCGAGCGACACCATGAGCAGCGCCATGGGCGTCACGAAAGCCTGGCCGAAGGCGTAGTTGAAGCCGATCACCAGCTCGGTAATGCACTGCAGCACGACCACGGCGAGCACCGTCTGCCAGAACGAGGGCTGCAGCGACAGCAGCGCCCACGCCAGTGCCGCGCCCACCAGCGTGCCCAGCACGCGCTGCCAGGCCCGGTGCATGGTGCCCGGCAAGTGCGCGCCCTGCACGACGGCGATGGCGCCGATGGCCGCCCAGGCGGGGTGCGACCAGCCCGCCGCATGCGCGGCCAGTCCGGCCAGCGCGGCGCAGGCCGCCACGCGCGTGGCGGGCCGCAGCGCGTAGCCGGGGCCGATGCTGGCGGCCGGTGGCGTGGTGGCAGGGCCTGCCAGCGGGTCGCGCAGTCCATCGGTCGTGCGGCACAACAGCCAGGCGATGGCTGCGCCGCAGGCGACAGCGCCCGTGCGTGCGAGCACGGCCGCCCCGCTGTCGATCGGGGCGAGCGCGGCGCTTGCTGCAAACACGAAGATCACGGCGCCCGGCGCGCCCAACTGCGCGCGGTGCGAGAGCGAGGCCAGCACGCCCGCTGCGGCCGCCAGCGCGAGTAGCAGTACCACCGGGCTCGCGCCCAACCAGGCCAGCCCCGACAGCAGCGCAACCGGTGCTACGAGCAACGCGCCGGCCACGGCCACGAGGCGCCCACGGTCGCTTGGCGTGGCGAAGCGGCCGAACAGCGCCGCGAGCGCGCCCAGCGTGGCGTAGCCCGCGTATTCCATCCAGGGGGATGCCCAGGCGAGTGCGGCCACCACCGCCACGCCGAGTGCGGCCTGTGCGCCAGCCACGCCGGCGTTGCGCACCGAGGGCGGGCGCGCCACGGCCAGGCTTTCGCGTAGCCGGGCCAGGGCTAGCAGGTGCAGCAGGGTGTGGTGGTGGCGTGGATGGGGCTGAGCGAGGGACGAGGGCGAGGTGGGTGTCATGGCGTGTCCTGTGCGGCCATGGCCGCGATGCGCGCTTCAATCTGCTCGAACGCCTGCAGCAGCGTGTGTGCGGTAGCGTCGTCAAGGTCGGCCAGCAGCGTGTCTTCGATCACCGTGAGCCGTTTGCGGATGCGGGCCACGCTGCGCCGGCCCGGTGCCGTGAGGTAGACGCGCTTGATGCGGCGGTCGGCGGCGTCGGCGCGGCGCTCGATCAGTCCTTGCTCGACGAGGATGTCGAGCAGCCGCACGAGGCTGGAGCCGTCGAGCCCCGCAGCCGCGGCCAGTTCGCTTTGCGAGAGCCCGTCGCCGAGCCGCTGCAGGTGCACCAGCGGCGCCCATGCGGCATCGCTGAGGCCCTGCGTGGCCAGGTGCGTGTCGAGCGTCTGGCGCCAGCGCCGGCCCAGGCCGACCAGGCGCACGCCCAGCAGGCGCTTGGCTTGGATAGGCGGTTCATGGAGGGCATTCATGATCATATTTTATCAAATCATTTGAATTCAAATGATTTGATGGCCTGAAATAGGAATCGCATGGAGAGTGAAGCCATTGGGGGATGTACCTTCGGGCACGAAATCGCGTTCGTCGGCAGAATTGCGGGTTTTCCCCGGTTTGACCATGCCCCTGTCGCCTTCCCGATCCGTCACTGTCCACGGTGCGCCGCCCGCATCGCCCACGGCCGCCATCCTGGCGCTTGCGGTGGGTGGTTTCGGCATCGGCACGGGCGAGTTCGCCATCATGGGTTTGTTGCCCGAGGTGGCGGGTGACCTCGGCGTTTCCATCCCCACGGCGGGCCATGTGATCAGTGCCTACGCGCTCGGCGTGGTGGTGGGCGCACCGGTGCTCGCGGTACTGGGCGCACGCATGCGCCGCCGTGCGCTGCTCATGGCGCTGATGGCTTTTTTCGCGCTCGGCAACTTCGCGAGCGCACTGGCGCCGGGCTACCTGTCGCTGAACCTGCTGCGCTTCGTCACGGGGCTACCGCATGGCACGTACTTCGGCGTGGCAGCGCTCGTGGCTGCGGGGCTGGCGCCTCCGGGGCGGCGCGCAGCGGCCGTGGGGCAGATCATGATGGGGCTGACGGTGGCCGTGGTGGTGGGGGTGCCGCTGTCCGCCTGGATGGGGGAGGTGCTGGGCTGGCGCGCAGCCTTTGCGCTCGTGGGCGCCATCGGCCTGCTGACTGTGTGGCTGGTGCGCCGCCATGTGCCCGACGAGGCGGCGCCCCTGCAGGCCAGCCCCTGGTGCGAGCTGGGCGCGCTGCGCCGGCCGCAGGTGTGGCTCACGCTCGGCGTCGGGGCCGTGGGCTTCGGCGGACTGTTCTCGGTGTTCAGCTACATCAAGCCCACGATGTTCGAGGTGGCGCACCTGCCGCCTGAGGGGCTTCCATTCGTGCTCGCGCTGTTCGGCCTCGGCATGGTGGCGGGTAACTGGGTGGGGCCAAAGTTCGTAGACCGCCACCTCATGGCGACCATCGCGGCCATTCTGGCTTGGGGTTGTGCAGTGCTGGTGCTGTTTGCGCTCACGGTGCCCGTGCTGCCGTTCGCGGTGGCGGGTACTTTCCTCGTGGGTACGCTGGGAGCGCTGGGCCCGGCGCTGCAGGTACGGCTCATGGATGTGGCGGGCGATGCGCAGACGCTGGCCGCCGCTCTCAACCACTCGGCCTTCAACGCTGCCAATGCGCTGGGCGCATGGCTCGGCGGCATGGCAGTGGTGTGGGGCTGGGGCTGGGCTGCTACGGGCTGGGTGGGGGCGGCGCTCGCGCTCGGGGGGCTGGTGGTGTTCGGCGCGTCTGCCTGGCTGCACCGGCGCGCCGTGTGGGGGGCGGGTGCCTCTGCGCGGGGCTGAAGCGCCCCGCTTTTCATCCCCGCCCGTTCACTTGCGGCGCGCGGCGGCGCTTGCCACGGCCAGGGCCGTCATGTTCAGCACGCGGCGTACCGTGGCGGCGGGCGTGAGTATGTAGGCCGTGGCGGCGGTCCCCATGAGGATGGGTCCCACGGTGACGCCGCCGCTCGTGGTCGTCTTGAGCACGTTGTAGAGGATGTTGGCCGAGTCGATGTTCGGGCACATCAGCAGGTTGGCCGAGCCCGTGAGCGTGGAGTCTGCCAGGTAGGTGTGCCGGATCCTGGGCTCGAGCGCGGCATCGCCGTGCAGCTCGCCGTCGCACTCGATCTCGGGGTGACGGGCCACGAACAGGTCGCGTGCCGCGCGCATTTTGCGGGCCGAGGCGCGCTTGGACGAGCCAAAGCTCGAGTGCGAGAGGAAGGCCACCTTGGCCGGCAGGCCGAAGCGCTGCACCTCCTGCACCGAGGCCCAGGCGATGTCGGCGAGCTGCTCGGCCGTGGGGTCTTCGTTCACATAGGTGTCGGCAATGAACAGCGGGCCGTTGTTGGTCATCAGCGCGTTGAGCGCAGCGTACTGGGCCACGCCGGGCGCGTGGCCCAGAATGTTGTGGATGCGCTCGAGGTGCGTCTCGTAGGTACCCACGAGACCGCAGATCATCGCGTCGGCGTCGCCGAGCTTGACCATCAGCGAGGCAATGATGGTGTTGGAGCGGCGCACGGCGGCCTTGGCCACCTCGGGCGTGGCGCCG
>JAYSFC010000002.1:0-75702 GCA_041913505.1 Acidovorax sp. | reverse complement strand
GAGCATGATGGTCTCGCTCATGCCATAGCGCTCCAGGATGGTGTGGCCCGTGCGGTCCTGCCATTCCTTGAAGGTCTCGATGAGCAGCGGCGCCGATCCGGCGATAAACAGGCGCATATGACTCGCTGCCGCCTGGGTGAGCGCGGGCTCGGCCAGCATGCGCACGTAGAGCGTGGGAACGCCCATGAACACCGTGGCGCGCGGCATGGCGGCGATCACGGCCTTGGGGTCGAATTTCGCCATCCAGATCATCTTGCTGCCGTTGATGAGCGCGCCATGGATGGCCACGAACAGGCCGTGCACGTGGAAGATGGGCAGCGCGTGGATGAGCACATCGTCCGGCTTCCAACCCCAGTAGTCCTTGAGCATCACGGCGTTGCTGAGCAGGTTGCCGTGCGTGAGCATGGCGCCCTTGCTGCGGCCCGTGGTACCGCTGGTGTAGAGGATGGCGGCGAGGTCGTCAGCGTTCTTGGAGACCGTCTGGTGCGCGTCCGCATGGTGCGCCGCGCGCTCCAGCAGGCTGCCCGTGCGATCGTCACCGAGCGTGAACACGTGCTGCGTGCCAGCGGTGAAGGCGATCTTCGATACCCAGCCGAAGTTGGCCGGCGTGCACACGACCACGGCGGGCTCGGCGTTACCGATGAAGTACTCGATCTCCGCGCTCTGGTAGGCCGTGTTGAGCGGCAAGAACACGTAGCCCGCGCGCAGCGTGGCAAGGTACAGGATCATGGCCTCGACCGACTTCTCAACCTGCACCGCAACACGGCTGCCCTCGGGAATTTGCAGCGACACGAGCAGATTGGCCATGCGGCCACTGGCGCGATCCAGGTCGCGCCAGGTGTAGTTCAAGGGTTCGCCCGAGGCGGAGGTGGTCTCGACGACGATGGCATCGAGGTCCCGAGGAAAGGCGGTGCGCAGTGCGGCGAAAAGATTGTGGTTCATGGTGTCTCCGTTGACTGCAAAGATCATATCGGGCCGAGTTCTCGCAGGATGCGCTCGCGATCTCCGTCAAGCGACGGAGGGTCACGGCGCACCACGTCACCCTGCCCTACGCGCAGCGGATTGCCCGCCACGCGCAGCGGCGTGCCGCTGGGTGTGCGCACCTGGGTGAGCATGCCGCGTGCCTCGATCTGGGGGTGTTGCACCACTTCGGCGACAGTCTGGTACTCGCCGCAGGGGATGCCGTTCGCCCCCAGCAGTTGCAGCCAGTGCGCGCGCGACTGCGCCGCCAGGCGCTCTTCCAGCAACTCCTTGAGCGGCGCCTGGTGCAGGACGCGCGCGCCGCCAGTCGCAAAGCGCACGTCCTGCACCAGTGCAGGCAAGTCCAACACTGCACACAATTTGGCAAACGCAGCATCGCTGCCTACGGCGATGACGAACCAGCCGTCCATCGCCCGAAATACGTCGAACGGGGCCATCGACGGGTGGCGCGAGCCGATGGGCCCTGGTACGCGCCCCTCGGCCCCATAGCGCGCCACGGCGTTTTCGAGCAACGCCAGCTGGCAGTCGAGCATGGACACATCCACGCGCTTGCCCTGCCCCGTGTGCGTGCGCTGCATCAACGCCGCCTGGGTGCCAATCACCGCGTACAGGCCCGCGCCCAGGTCACCAATCGAGACACCCACGCGGCAGGGGCCGCCGCCTTCATGGCCCGTCACGCTCATCATGCCGCTCATGGCCTGCACCACCATGTCATAGGCCGGAAAGCCGCTGTACGGCCCGGTCTGCCCAAAGCCCGATACGCTGGTGAACACCAGGCGCGGAAAACGCGCATGCAGCGTATCCCAGCCGTAGCCCAACTTTTCCATGGTGCCGGGGCGGTAGTTTTCCACCAGCACATCGGCTTGGGCGAGCAGGCGCTCGAAAATGGCACGGTCGTTCTCGGCCTTCAGGTCCAGCGCAATGGATTCCTTGTTGCGGTTGACCGACATGAAATACGCCGATACGCCGTCGACGAACGGCCCCACGGCGCGCGCATCATCGCCACTGCCGGGTTGCTCGACCTTGATAACACGGGCTCCCAGGTCGGCCAGCATCTGCGTGCACACCGGCCCCGCGAGCACGCGGGTCAGGTCGATGACGGTGAGGCCCGCAAGGGGCAATGGCGCCACGCTCATTGCAGCCCCGCACCAGAGCGCGCCGTCAATGCCTTGGACTCCGCACCTTCGCGCAGTATCCAGCTGCGGTATTCCTCGGCCGATGCGGAGGGGGCGGCCACGTTACCCTGTTTTTCGAGCTGCGCCTTGACTTCGGGATCGCCCAGCACCTGCGCACTCGCGTCGAACAGTTTTTTCACTACCTCGGGCGGCAGGCCCGCCGGGCCGAACAGGCCGAACGAGAACGTGAAATCCAGGCCCTGCACGCCAGACTCCTGCATCCCGGGCACGGCGGGAAACAGCGGCGAGCGCTGTTGCGTGGTGACGGCGAGCATGCGCATCTTGCCCGCCTGCACCATGGGCAGCACCGATGGGGGCGTGGCAAAGGTCAGATCGGCATCGCCCGCTGCCACCGCCTGCACCGAAGGCGCGCCACCCTTGTAGGGCACGTGCAGCATCTTCACGCCCGCGGCCTGCGAGAACGACAGGCCCGCCAGGTGCGTGATGACGCCCGCGCCCGACGAGGAGTAGCTGAGCTTTTCCGGCTCACTGCGCGCCAACGCCACCAGCTCCCTCACATTCTGCGCGGGCAGATCCTTGCGCACGGCCAGCAGCAATGGCGCGGACGACCAGCGTGAAATGGGCGTGAAGCTCTTTGCCCCGTCGTACTTGGCACTCTTGTAGAGAAGCTGGTCGGAACCATAGAGGTTGGCGGCCCCCAGCAACAGCGTGTAACCGTCGGCCGGCGCACGCGAGACGAAGTCCGATGCCAGCGTGGTACCCGCGCCGGGCCGGTTGTCCACCACCACGGGCTGCCCCAGCACGCGGCCCAGCTTCTCGACCACGATGCGCGCCACCGCATCGGCCCCTCCACCGGGCGGAAAGCCCACCACCAGCGTGATGGAGCGCGAGGGGTAGGCCTGCGCGAAGGCGGTGCCCGCGGTGGCGAGCAGTAGCGTGAGAGCGGTTCTTCTGAGCATGGGACTTGTCTCCTGTTTATATTGGTGTGGATGTTTCAGCGGCCCTTGAACACGGGCTTGCGCTTTTCGCGCCAGGCCGTTCCGCCCTCGCGCAAGTCGTCGGACTGCACTGTGCGCTGCACGTCGGCGCCGATGGCTGCACTGTCGTGCTGGTTGCGGGCGATCAGGTTCAGGTGCTTTTTCATGCCAAACAACGGCAATGGCGCCATGGCTGCCAGGGTGTCGGTCAGGGCCTTCACGGTGGCATCCAGTTGCTCAGCCGCCACCAGATGGGTGAGAAAACCGCACGCTTTCATCTCGGCGCTGCTGAGCTTTTCGCAGGTCAGAAACAGCCGCTTGGCCGTGTCCAGCCCCAGGCGAGTGACGTAGCGCTCCAGCCCACCCTGGTAGAAGTGCAGACCCAGGCGCGCGGCAGGCATGAACATCTCCGCCGCCGGGCCGCCCACGCGGAAGTCGCACGCCAGCGCCATGTCGGTGGCACCGCCATACACGCCGCCGTGCACCACGGCCAGCGTTACGGGGCGGCACTGCTCGAACACATCCACCATCTCGCCAAAGCTGCTGCCCTGGTTCTGGCTGTTGCCCACTTCAGATATATCAAAACCACTGCAAAAATACTTACCTTCGGCGCGCAACACGAGCACGCGGATATCATCCCGCGCATTGACCTCGTTGACATGTGCGATGAGCACGGGTAGATCCTCGGGCGCAAGCCGGTTTGCCACTTCAGGGCGGCGCAGCGTGATAGTGGCAATATGGTCTTGCAGGCTGAGTTCTGGCAACATGTGTATCAACTAACTTTATAGATATATCTATTAGAAAATGACCCGGCACCCCGAGCCATCCGAGAAAACCCCTAGCCTGCCAGATCGCGTCCGGGCGGCACTGGAGGAAGACATGCGTGCAGGCCGGCTCACGCCCGGCATGGCGATCGACGAGCGCATGCTGGCAGAGCGTTTCCATGCCTCGCGCACCCCCGTGCGCGAGGCGCTGCTGGTGCTGGTTGCCAAGGGACTGGTAGAAATCCGGCCCCGCGCGGGCATCTACGTGCGGCAACTAAGCACCCGGGAAATCGTGGCAATGATGGAAGGACTGGCCGAACTGGAAGGCGTGCTCGCGCGGCTCGCGGCAGTCCGCATCAACGCGGCCTTGCAAGCCACCCTGCGAGAGGCGCTGGCCGCCACAAACGCCTGCGCCGAAGCGGGCGACGCCCAAGGCTACAGCGACGCCAACATGCGCCTGCATGAATTGATATATGAGGCCAGCAGCAATGCCTTCATCGTGGAGCAGACGCGACTGGTGCGCCAGCGCATCGCGCCCTACCGAGGACATCTGTTTGAAAAACCGGGGCGGCTGCTGCGCTCGCAGGCTGAACACGCAGCGGTGGTGCAAGCCATCTGCGCCGGTCAGGCCGAAGCGGCGGCAGAGGCCATGCGCGACCACATCAACGCGGGCGGCCGCGCGCTGGCGGACATAGTGCTGACCATGCCCACCGCCTGATGCGCAGGCCAGACTACTCCAGCTTCGCCCCCGACGCCTTCACCACCTGCGCCCAGCGCTTGACCTCAGCACCCACGAACCTGGCGTAGTCCTGCTGGCTCAGCGTGCCGTACTCGGCGCCGTTGTTGGCCCACACGGTCTTGACCTCGTCCGCCGCGCCGATCTTGCGCACCTCCTCCACCATCCGTGCCTGCACATCAGCAGGCGTTCCCTTGGGCGCCCACAGGCCATACCAGGTGGTGACGGTGTAGTCCGGCAGGCCCACCTCGGCGGCGCAGGGCACGTCGGGGAAGGCAGGGTTGCGCTTGGCTCCCGCCACCATCAGCGCCTTGATGCGCCCGCCGCGGATATGCCCCGCGGAGGAGCCCAGGCCGTCAAACACCATATCCACTTGGCCGCCCACCAAATCCGCCAATGCCGGGCCCGCGCCCCGGTACGGAATGTGGGTAATGAAGGTCTTGGACTGCATCTTGAACAGCTCCCCCGCCAGGTGGTGCGAGCTACCCGAGCCCGCCGAGCCGTAGTTGTACTTGGCGGGGTTCGCGCGCACCAGGTCCAGAAACTCGCGAAAATCCTTGACCGGCAGGTTGCGCGGGTTCACCACCAGCACCTGCGGAACGCTGGCGAGCAGCGCCAGGGGAATGAGGTCCTTCTCGATGTCGTAGTCGAGCTTGGGGTACATGGATGGCGCGATCACATGGTGCGTGCCGCCCATGAAGAAGGTGTAGCCGTCCGGGTGGGCCTTTGCGGCGAAACTCGCACCCACGGTGCCGCCCGCGCCGCCCCGGTTGTCGATCACCAGCGTCCTGCCGGTGGTCTTGGCGAACTGCGCCGCGAACGGGCGCGCAAACGTGTCGGTGCCACCGCCCGCAGGAAAGGGAACCACCAGGTTCACGGGCTTGGCGGGCCATGCGCTCTCCGCGCGGCTCCATGGGGCCGCCAGGGCCAGCCCCGTCGCCGCGGCACCCTGCAGCAGGGCCCGCCGGCGGGTCAATGTTTCTTGCATTCCTTGTCTCCTGTCGTTGTTGAAATCATGAAAAGAAGAAAACCTGTCGCTGCGGCACGCGGCCGCTTATCTCCACCTCAATCGGGGCAAAGGCCCTCGATTTCGCCCGACATCGGCACCTGGCCCTGCGCGAGCTGGGTGCGGTGCTTGTCGATGCGCTTGAGATCGTAGAGGTAATTGACCATCAGGCCAAAAGACTGCTTCATGCCCTTGTGCGACGGGTCGCCCGCCCAGTTCAGCCGCTCCACGCGCGCGCCGTTGCCGAGATGGAAGCGCGCCACGGCGTCCACGGGCTTGCCGTCCTGCAGTTCGCGCCCGAGGTAGTAGGCCGCGCACTGCAGCAGCGCCTGGCGCACGGGCGACTTGGCATCGAGTTCCAGCGCCTTTTCGGCTGCACCGATCAGGTGGACCGCCATGTCCTTGGCGCTCTGCGGCTCCACACCCAGGGCGCGGCCCAGCTCGGCACGCGGCTTGTCGCCGAGCCTGTCGATCACCGAACCCGCGTGCTTGGTCAGCCAGGCGCGGAAGCCCGGAATGGGCGACAGCGTGGCGAAGGTGCGCAGGCGTGGAAATTCGGCCTTCAGTGTCTCCACCACATGCTTGATGAGCGAGTTGCCGAAGCTCACGCCGCGCAGGCCCGTCTGCGTGTTGCTGATCGAGTAGAAGATCGCCGTGGTGGCCTTGGCGAGGTCGGCCGGTGCAGCGGACTCGTCGAGCAGCGGCGTGATGCTCTCGGAGATGCGGTCCACGAGCGCCACCTCCACGAAGATCAGCGGTTCATTGGGCAGGCTGGGGTGGAAGAAGCCGTAGCAGCGGCGGTCGCTGTCCAGGCGGTTCTTGAGATCGGCCCAGCTGCGGATGTCGTGCACGGCCTCGTACTTGATGAGCTTCTCGATCAACGACGCCGGAGAGTCCCACGACAGGCGGCGCAACTCGAGGAAGGCCATGTCGAACCAGGTGGAAAACAGGTGCTCGAGCTCAGCGTCGAGCGCGAGCAGGCGCTTGTCGCTCTTGAGCAGCGGCAGCAGTTCGGCGCGCAGGTCCACGAGAAAGCGCATGCCGCTCTCGGGCACGGCAAAGCGCTGCAGCAGCCGGGTGCGCGGCGACACCAGCGCGCGGCGCAGCCCGATCTCGGCCTGCCCCTCATCGGCCGTTCCGGCCGCAGCCTCGTAGCGCTGGCGCGCCGTGCGGATGCGCGAGGCGTCGGGCGTGAACTGCTCGCACATCAGCAGCCAAAGGTCGCGCCGCTCCTCCAGCCCGGCCTTGGCATACCAGTCGATCACGGCCTGCGCGTGGCGCCCGCCTTCGATCTCGCTGACCTGCGGCGCTGCCACGGCCTGCAGGTCGGCCAGCAGGCGGCGCAGCACGCGCGGCGACAGCGTCTCGCCCCCCCGGCGCAGCGTGGCCTGCAGCCGCTCGTGCGTGGTGCGCGGGGCCTCGGGCTTGGCGACGGCCTCGGGAGCGGCCTTGGGATCTTGGGAGGATGCGCGCAGCCGCGAGACGCTGCGCGAGATCCAGGTGGAGGCGGTATTCATGGTGCGATCCTGGACTGGTGGTTGCGGGCAATGTTGCGCAGCGCATCGCGCTGGCGCAGGAGGTGGTCTCGCATCGCGGCCTCGGCCGCATCGGCATCGCGGCGCTTGAGCGCCGCGAACACGCAAAGGTGCTCGGCCAGGCTGTGCTGCAGCCGGCCCGGCGCGTGCAGCTGCTGCAGGCGCGCGAGCATCAGGATCTTGCGCAGGTCGCCGATCGTCTGGGCGAGCCAGCGGTTGTCGGCCAGCGTGATGAAGGCTTCATGGATGGCGCGGTTGGCCTCGTAGTACGCGGCGATGGCGCCATCGGCGGCATGGCGGGCCAGGCGCTCGTGCAGCACCTCCAGCGCCGCGATGTCAGCCGGGGCCGCGCGGCTGGTGGCTTCATGGGCGGCGCGCCCTTCCAGCAGCGCGATCACGGGAAAGATCTCGTCAAGGTCGCGCTCGGTGACCTCGGTCACAAAGCAGCCCCTGCGCGGTTCATGGCGCAGCAGCCCTTCGGCCACCAGCACCTTGAGCGCTTCGCGCAGCGGTGTCCGGGAGATCGCGAGCCGCTCGCACAGCGCTGCCTCGTCCACGAAACTGCCGGGGGGCAGCACACCCTCGAAAATCTGCGCCCGCAGCCGGGCGGCGGCTTCGTCGTGCAGGGAATGGGCTACGGGGCGCATGGAGCGTTGGGGTGATCAGAGCGTTTGCAGGGGCCGCCGCGTGCACAGAGCACGCGGCATCGGTTTTTATCTTCCCTCGAAATTTCCACAAACACAGCCAATGTCACGGCATCGTCTGTAATTTCTGGTAATTATGAAAAGAAAGCCCCGCGTTTGCCAGCTTTCGCCCCCGCGCCATCCGCTTTGCGGCGCGCATGCAACACAAAGGGGTGCGCCGGTCACCCGATGCACCCCTGGTCTGCTACTGAATCAATAGCTGCAAGCGACCTGCAGACAAGCACCTGCAGCGGTTTTCTCTATTTTTGAAGTGCAACCTGCGGCTGGCGCCGCGCCCACACCCACAACGCCACGCCGCCCAGCACCATAGGCACGCACAGCCACTGCCCCATGCTCATGCCCAGGGAAAGCAGACCCAGGAAGGCGTCCGGCTCGCGAAAGTACTCCGCCGTGAAGCGCAGCACGCCATAGCCCACGAGGAAGGCCGCCGCCACTTCGCCCTGGCGGCGACCGCGCCGCGCGTAGAGCCACAGCAGCACGAACAGCAGCAGCCCTTCAAGCAGAAACTGGTACACCTGGGACGGGTGGCGCGGCAGCATGGAGCCGCTTTGCGGGAACACCATGCCCCAGGGCAGGTCGGGGCTTGCGAAGCGCCCCCAGAGCTCGCCATTGATGAAGTTGCCCACGCGCCCCGCCGCCAGGCCCGTGGGCACGCAGGGCGCCACGAAATCGGCCACCTGCAGCCAGGGCCGCTGGCGTGTGCGCGCAAACCAGACCATGGCGACGATCACGCCGATGAGGCCGCCGTGAAAGCTCATGCCCCCCTGCCACACCGCGAAGATCTCGAGCGGGTGCGTGAGGTAGTGGCCCGGCTTATAGAACAGGCAGTAGCCCAGGCGGCCGCCCACGATCACGCCCACCACACCGAGGAACAGGATGTCCTCTACATCGCGCGGCAACCAGGCCCCGCGTCCGGTGATCGAGGCAAAAGGCTCGTGGCGCAGCCGCAGCCGCCCCAGCAACATAAACAGGCCAAAGGCGGCGAGATAGGTCAACCCGTACCAGTGGATGGCAACAGGCCCCAGTTGCAGGGCGACCGGATCGATTTGCGGGTACATCAGCATGGTGGGCGGTATTGTGCCTGCAGGTCGTGACGGCTAGGTGCATGCGCCGCAACCCCTTTCGCGGGATACTCCGGGCATTCGGAGAACAAGGAAACCACCATGCTAGGCCACCCCCAGGTCGTCGACTGCCTCAAGGACCTTCTGCGCGGCGAGCTGGCCGCACGCGACCAGTACTTCATCCATTCGCGGCTCTATGAGGACCAGGGCTTCACGCGCCTGTACGAACGCTTGAACCACGAGATGCAGGAGGAAACCCAGCACGCCGACGCGCTGCTGCGCCGCATCCTGCTGCTTGGCGGCCAGCCCGACATGCGCCCCCGTGAGTTCACACCCGGCGCCACGGTGCCCGAGATGCTGCGCAAGGACCTGGCCACCGAGTACGAAGTGCGCGCCGCGCTGCAGGCCGGCATTGCGCTGTGCGAAGGCGCACGCGACTATGTGAGCCGCGACATCCTGCTGGCCCAGCTGCGCGACACCGAGGAAGACCACGCCTACTGGCTCGAGCAGCAGATCGGTCTGATCGACAAGGTGGGGCTGCAGAACTACCTGCAATCGCAGACGGCGGGTAGTTCGGTTTAAATCGGCCGCATGCGCTTGCAGGATCTACGCCGTTCGCTATCAGAAACAAAGCAAACAAAAAAAGGCCGCGCCCCGGAGGGCGCGGCCTTTTTGCTGAACAGGCGCCGCAGCGTCAGTCGTCGAGCAGCGACAGATCGCGCACGGCGCCCTTGTCGGCCGACATCACCAGCTTGGCGTAGGCCTTGAGCGCGGCAGACACCTTGCGCGGACGCGGCTTGGCGGGCTTCCAGCCCTTGGCATCCTGCTCGGCGCGGCGCTTTGCCAGTTCCTCGTCGCTCACCAGCACGTTGATGGTGCGGTTGGGGATGTCGATGCGGATGCGGTCACCGTCGCGTACCAGGCCGATCGCGCCACCCGCTGCCGCCTCGGGCGAGCAGTGGCCGATGGACAGGCCCGAGGTGCCGCCCGAGAAGCGGCCATCGGTCAGCAGCGCGCAGGCCTTGCCCAGGCCCTTGGACTTGATGTAGCTCGTGGGGTAGAGCATCTCCTGCATGCCGGGGCCGCCCTTGGGGCCCTCGTAGCGCACCACCACCACATCACCCGCCTTGACCTTGTCGGCCAGGATGTTCTCCACGGCCTCGTCCTGGCTTTCGACGACATGCGCGGGGCCTTCAAAGACGAGGATGGAGTCGTCCACGCCCGCGGTCTTGACCACGCAGCCATCCTTGGCGATGTTGCCGGTGAGCACGGCCAGGCCGCCTTCCTTGCTGAAGGCGTGGTCGTAGGAGCGGATGCAGCCCTCGGCACGGTCCAGGTCCAGGCTGGGCCAGCGTGCGTTCTGGCTGAAAGCCACCTGCGTAGGCACGCCGCCCGGGCCGGCCTTGTAGAAGGTGTGAACAGCTTCGTCCTGCGTACGCGTCACGTCCCACTGCGCCAGCGCCTCGCCCAGCGTGGGTGCATGCACGGTGGGCACGTCGGTGTGCAGCTTGCCCGCGCGCTCCAGCTCGCCCAGGATGGCCATGATGCCGCCGGCGCGGTGCACGTCCTCGATGTGGTACTTGTTGGTGTTGGGCGCCACCTTGCACAGCTGCGGCACGCTGCGCGAGAGGCGGTCGATGTCGGCCATGCTGAAGTCGATGCCGGCCTCCTGCGCGATCGCCAGCAGGTGCAGGATGGTGTTGGTGGAGCCGCCCATGGCGATGTCCAGCGTCATCGCGTTCTCGAACGCCTTGAAGCCCACCGAGCGCGGCAGGATGCGCTCATCGTCCTGCTCATAGTGCTGGCGCGCCAGCTCCACGATGCGCCGGCCCGCGCGCTTGAACAGCTGCTCGCGATCGGCGTGCGTGGCCACCACGGTGCCGTTGCCGGGCAGGGACAGGCCCAGCGCCTCGGTCAGGCAGTTCATGGAGTTGGCGGTGAACATGCCCGAGCAGGAGCCGCAGGTGGGGCAGGCGTTGCGCTCGGCCTCGGCCAGATCGGCGTCGCTCACCTTGTCGTCGGCGGCCATCACCATGGCATCGATCAGGTCCAGCTTCTTGATCTGGATGGTGCTGGTGCCGGGCACGGCCTGCTGCACCTTGCCAGCCTCCATGGGGCCGCCGGAGACGAAGATCACCGGAATGTTCAGCCGCATGGCGGCCATGAGCATGCCGGGGGTGATCTTGTCGCAGTTGCTGATGCAGACCATGGCGTCGGCGCAGTGCGCGTTCACCATGTATTCCACGCTGTCGGCAATGATGTCGCGGCTGGGCAGCGAGTAGAGCATGCCGTCGTGGCCCATGGCGATGCCGTCGTCCACAGCGATGGTGTTGAACTCCTTGGCCACGCCGCCGGCAGCCTCGATCTCGCGCGCAACGAGCTGGCCCAGGTCCTTCAGGTGCACGTGGCCCGGCACGAACTGGGTGAACGAGTTGACCACCGCGATGATGGGCTTGGAGAAGTCGGCGTCTTTCATGCCGGTGGCGCGCCACAGGGAGCGGGCCCCTGCCATATTGCGGCCAGCGGTGGAGGTTTTGGAACGGTATGCGGGCATCGTGTTTGCGGGAAAGAATGTCTCGAAGAAATCGGGCCCGTGCGCGTGGGGGCCGGCGCGCGCCGCAGCGGAAACCTCATGAGCACCGCCATGGACAAACCGCCCCATTATGTCGTACCCTCTCGCCCCTTGCGAATGGCCGCCCCAAGCCCCTACCACCCTGAAAAGAACCCCCGCCGATGCGTGTGCTCGTCGTTGAGGATGATCCCGCCCTGCGCCTGGGGCTCAGCCGCATGCTGCAGGCCGAGGGCTGGCAGGTCGATGCCGTCACCGACGGCGAATTCGCGCTCACGGCCACGGCCACCGAGCACTACGACGCGGCCGTGCTCGACCTGGGGCTGCCGCGCCGCGCCGGCCTTGAGGTGCTGCGCCAGTGGCGCGCCCAGGGCAAGGACCTGGCCGTCATCATCCTGACCGCCAGCGACGGCCTCCAGAACCGGCTGCGCGGGCTCAACGAGGGAGCCGACGACTATCTCGCCAAACCCTTCGAGCCCGAGGAGCTCGTGGCGCGGCTGCGCGCCATCGCGCGCCGCCGCCGCGGCAGCAGCAGCAACCTGCTCGTAGCCGGCGCCCTCAGTTTCAACACCGACACACGCGAACTGCGCCGCGGCGAAGAACGCCTGCAGTTGAGTCCGCGCGAGGCAGCGCTCGTGGAGCTGCTCATGGCCTCGCCGGGTACGGCCGTGCCCAAGAGCCGCATCATCTCGGCCATGTCGAGCTGGGAATCGAATTTCAGCGCCAACGCCGTGGAGATCTACATCCTCAAGCTGCGGCGCAAGCTCGCGGGTGCGGGGGTCAACATCCTCACCCTGCGCGGCGTGGGCTATGTGCTGGAGGTGCAGTGAGCGCGGCAGCAGAGCCTGGTGCCCCGCCCGCTCCGCGCTGGCTGCGCGCCAGCCTGTGGCGCCAGTTGCTGATGCCGCTCGTGGGGCTCTGGGTGGCCTTCGCCGTCGTGGCCACGGGCGCAGCCTACTGGTTCGCGGGGCGCACCACGGACCAGTCCTTCGACCGCCTGCTCGCCGACGACGCCCACGCACTTGCGGCGCAACTGCGCTGGCACAACGGCGAGGCATGGTTCGTCGCAAGCCGCGAGACGGCCGACTCGCTCGTGTTCGACTCGCTTTCGCGCAGCCATTACACGGTGCGCACCGCGACGGGCCGCAAGCTGGTAGGCGACCTCGTGCTGCCTCCACCGCTCGCCGATACGCCCCTGCCCCCCGGCAAGCCGCTGTTCTTCAACCACTACGCCGAAGGCGGCCTGATGCTGCGCGCCGTGGCGCTGCGCATGCAGCCCGCCGCGGGCGACGAGTCCGTCTGGGTGGTGGTGGCCGAATCCAAGGCCAAGCGCCAGCAGGTCTCCAACGAGATCGCCCTGGCCATCTTCCTGCCCGCGGGACTGGCCGGCTTCGTGATCATTCCGCTGTTCTACTACGGCATCCGCCACGGGCTGGCGCCCACGCGGCGCATCAGCGCGCTGGTGGTCCAGCATGGCGAGAACGATCTGTCGCCGCTGGCCGTGGAGGAGGTGCCCGAGGAACTGCGGGAGCTGGTGCAGCACACCAATGCGCTGCTGCTGCGGCTCAAGGCCTCGGTCGACGAGCAGCGCCGCTTCATCGCCGACGCGGCGCACCAGTTGCAGACCCCCATGGCCGGCATCCGCCTGCTCGTGGGCGACATGCGGCGCATCCAGCGCGCCGATCCCAAGCAGCCCATGGACGGCGAGGTTCTGGCCCAGCTCGACGAAGTGGCCGCGCGCGGCGCACGCATGGTGCGCCAGTTGCTGGCCTACGCGCGGGCCGAGGAGGAGACGGTGGTCGAGGACCAGGTGTTCGACGCCGCCGCCGTGGCCGCGCAGGCCACGCAACGCTGGCAAGGGCCCGCCACGGCCGCCGGCAAGACACTGCAGCCACCCACGCAGCCCCTGGCGCAAGGTGGGTGCGATGTGCGCGGTTCGCCCACCCTGCTGGGCGAGGTGGTTTCCAACCTCATCGACAACGCACTGCGCTACGGCGGCCCGCACATCACGGCGGATGTGACCCCCCGGGACGGCCGCGTTCGCATCCGTGTATGCGACGACGGCCCCGCACTCGATGCCTCCACGCGCACCCAGATGCTGCTGCCCTTCTGGCGCGGCGAGCACGGCCAACCCGAAGGTTCGGGCCTGGGCCTGTCGATCGCGCAGCGCGTGGTCGAGCGCATGGGCGGCCATCTGGCCGTGCGCGTGGGGCCGAACGGAAGCGGCACCTGCATCGATATCGACCTGCCGCAGGCCGCGGCCCACGACATAAAGCCAACGTAAAGCTTCCCCTTCCTAGACTGCGCCCACCTGACAGGCATCGTGGGAAAGATGCCCGTGCGTGCAATTCTCAAGGAACGTGGTCGTATGGCTGCTACACAACATTCTTCATCGGCGCCACCTCGTCCGCGCGCCCTCCTCTGGGTGGCCGTGGCCGCCGCTTTCGTCGCCGTGGCTGGCGGCGTATGGGCCATCGGCGCGCGCAACGCGAAGGCCGGCGAAGACAGCGAGCCCGCCTCGGTAGCTGGCAAGGTGCAGGCCGACATGGTGCGCGTCGCGCCCGCCCAGGCCCCGGCACTCGACGTAGGCACCCCGCAGGAGCACCAGTTCGAGAACCTGCGCCGCACCATCGGCATCATCGACTTCAACCAGGATCGCACCACGCGCGTGTACTCAGCCCAGCAGGGCCGCATCGCGCAGGTGCTGGTCAAGGCGGGCGATGAGGTGAAGGCGGGCCAGACGCTCTACACCGTGTCGGTGCCCGAGCGGGCGCAGGCCGCGTCCACGCTGATCTCGACTGCCGCCACGCTGCGCTCGGCCAACGAGACGCTGCGCCGCGCCACCGCCCTGGCCCAGGAAAGCAGCATTCCGCAAAAGGAACTGCAGCAGGCGCAGACCGACCAGCAGACGGCACAGGCCGCCTACGACGCAGCACGGCAGGGCCTGCGCCTGTTCGAGCTCAGCGATGAGGACATCGCCCGCATCGAACGCGATCGCCAGGTAGGCAAGGAGGTGGCTGTGAAGAGCCCCATCGCCGGCCGCGTCACGGCGCGCGCCGCACAACCCGGCCTGCTGGTGCAGCCCGGCGGCGACCCCGCGCCAGTCACGGTGTCGGACCTGCGCACGCTGTGGATGGTGGCCAACGTACCGGAGTCGGAATTCAGCTACTACCGCGTGGGCCAGCCGGTCCAGGTGCGTGTGCAGGCTTGGCCGGGCAAGGTGTTCTCAGGCAAGGTCTCCTATGTGGGCGACAGCATCGACGCCGACAGCCGGCGCTTCGTGGTGCGCGCCGAGGTGGCCGACCCGCAGCGCGAACTGCGCCCGCAGATGACGGCCGATTTCAGCATCACCGTGGCGGCACCACAAACCTCCGTGGCCGTCCCGGCAGAGGCCGTAGTGCGCGAGGGCAATGGCGCGGACGTGGTGTGGGTTGCCTCGGAAAGCGATGACCGCGGGCCACGCTTCATGCGCCGCCAGGTCAAGCGCGGACAAACCGCAGATGGGCTCGTGCAGATCATCGAAGGGCTGTCCAGCAGCGAGCGCATCGCGCGCCACAACGCACTGTTCCTCAGCAGCCTCTACGAAACCGAAGCGCAGTAAGCGCCGCTCTGCCCCAAGGAGATACCCGTGTTTCGTCCCCTGCTGGCCTTTGTGCTCTCGCGCAGGCCCATCATTTTGTTGAGCCTGCTGGCCTTCCTCGGCCTGGGCCTGCTGGCCTTCTCCAAGCTCAACGTAGAAGCCTATCCCAACCCCGCGCCGGTCATCCTCGAGATCACGGCCCAGGCCCCCGGCATGTCGGCCGAAGAAATGGAGCGCTACTACACGCGCCCCATGGAAATTGGCCTGGCGACGACACCCGGCGTGGAGAACATCCGTTCGACTTCGTTCTACGGACTGTCCTTCGTGCGCGTGACTTTCAAGTACGGCACGGACTACTACTTCGCGCTGACCCAGGTTGCCAACAACCTCCAGGCCAACGTGAACCTGCCTAACGGCGTTCAGCCGCAGATCCAGGCCTCGAGCCTGGTCGGTGAAATTTTGCGCTACCAGGTCAAGGCCCCGTCGACCTACAGCCTCACCGATCTGCGCACGCTGCAGGACTGGGTGATCCAGCGCCGGCTGCTCACCGTGCCCGGCGTGGTGCAGGTGGTGACCTGGGGCGGAACAACCAAGGAATACCACGTCGAGGCCGACCCCAAGCAGCTTGAGGCCCACGGCGTGACGCTGCAGAGCCTGATCCAGGCGATCGGCAACGCGAACCTCAACGTGGGCGGGCGCGCGATCAGCGTGGGCGACCAGTCGGTCAACATCCGCGGCCTGGGGTTGGTGCGCGATGTGGACGACATCGCCAACATCGTGGTTGGCCAGAAAAACGGCCTGCCCACGCAGGTCAGGGACGTAGCACGCATCGTCGAGGGCACCGTGCCGCGCCTGGGCGAGGCCGGCCGCGACCTGCACAACGACGTGGTCACGGGCGTCGTCATCATGAACCGCACCCTGCACACCAGCGACGTGATCGAGCGCGTGAAGGCGGCGGTGGAGAAGATCAACTCCGATGGCTCGCTGCCCGAGGGCGTCAAGCTCGACCCCTATTACGACCGTGCGGTGCTCGTGGGCGTGACCACGCACACGGTGCTGCACAACCTCATCTTCGGCTGCCTGCTGGTGTTCTTCATCCAGTGGGTGTTCCTGGGCGACTTGCGCAGCGCGGTGATCGTGAGCGTGAACATCCCGTTCGCGCTGTTCTTCAGCATCATGATGCTGGTGCTCACGGGCGAGTCGGCCAACCTGCTCTCGCTGGGGGCGGTGGACTTCGGCATCATCGTGGACGCGGCGGTGATCCTGGTGGAGAACGTCTTTCGCAACTTCCAGCGGCCCACGCCGATACGAGCCTCGCTGCTGCGGGCAATGGCCCAGGGGCCCGACGGCGCGCGCACCCAGCCCGGCAACGGCTGGACCTCGCGCCTGCGCATGATCTACCTGAGCGCCTCGCAGGTCGACAGCTCGGTGCTGTTCTCGACCTTCATCACCATCGCCGCATTCACGCCGCTGTTCGCGATGCAGGGGGTGGAAGGCCAGATCTTCGGACCCATGGCCCGCACCTACGGCTACGCGCTTGCGGGCGCGCTGATCGCCACCTTCACCGTCACACCCGTGCTGGCCAGCTACCTGCTGCCGGCCAAGGTGCAGGAGAAGGAGACCTTCATCGTCCACGCGATCCAGAACGCCTACCGCCCTGCCCTGCACTGGGTGCTGCACCACACGCGCGCCGTGCTGGTGATGGGCCTGGCCGCGCTGGTGGCTGGCGGCTTCATGGCCAGCCACCTGGGCAGCGAGTTCCTGCCCGCGCTCGAGGAAGGCAACCTCTGGATCCGCGCTTCCATGCCGCCCACGATCTCGCTCGAGGCGGGCCGCGACAAGGCCAACCGCATGCGGCAGATGATCAAGGAGTACCCCGAGATCATCACCGTGGTCTCGCAGCACGGCCGCCCCGACGACGGCAGCGATGCCTCGGGCTTCAACAACGTGGAGCTGTTCGCGCCGCTGCAACCCTTCGAGAAATGGCGCCCCGGCATGACCAAGGAGCGGCTGGTGCGCGAGCTGCAGGCTCGCTTCGAGGCCGAGTTCCCCGGCGTGACGTTCAACTTCTCGCAGTACATCCAGGACAACGTGCAGGAGGGCCTATCGGGGGTGAAAGGCGCGAACTCGGTGAAGATCATCGGCCCCGACCTCGCCACGCTGGAAAAGCTGGCCGCCCAGGTCCAGGAGGTGATGTCGCACATTGACGGCGTGGCCGACCTCGGGGTGTTCCACATCCTGGGTCAGCCCAACATGAACATCCAGATCGACCGCGCGCGCGCCGCGCGCTACGGACTCAACACGGGCGACGTGGCCAACGCTATCCAGGCGGCGCTCGCAGGCGTCGAGGCCACGACGGTGCTCGAGGGCGACCGGCGCTTCGCCCTGACAGTGCGCTTCAAGCAGGGCGACCGCGCCACGCCCGAGGCCGTGCGCGCGCTGCGCGTGGGATACACCACGTCGGGAGGCAATACCTCGTACATTCCACTGGCGGACGTGGCAACGATCTCGCTCGACACGGGCGCGACCTACATCTACCGCGAGAGCAACGAGCGCTACATCCCGATCAAGTTCAGCGCGCGCAACCGCGACCTGGGCAGCACCGTTTCCGAGGTGCAGCGCCGCGTGGCGCAGCAGATCAGCCTGCCTCAGGGCTATCGCATCATCTACGCGGGTGAGTTCGAAGCGCTGCAGCAGGCCAAGGCGCGCATGATGATCGCGATCCCCGTGGCCGTGATCCTCGTGCTCGCGCTGCTCTATGCGCTGTTCAACAACTTCATCTACTGCCTGCTCACGCTCGCATCGGTGCCGTTCACGGTGTTCGGCGGCATCCTGGCGCTGTACCTCACGGGCCAGGTGCTGAGCATTTCGGCCGTCATCGGCTTCATCTCGCTGCTGGGCGTTTCGGTCATGGACGGGATTCTGATCCTCGGCTATTTCAAGGACCTGCGCGCACGCGGTTACGACCACCTGCAGGCCATGGAAGAGGCCTACCGCAGCCGGATGCGGCCGCTGCTCATGACGGCGCTGTCGGCCTGCATCGGCCTGCTGCCCGCGGCCATGTCGCACAGCATCGGCAGCGAGGTGCAGCGCCCTCTGGCGACCGTGGTGGTAGGCGGCATGCTCATCGGCCCGCTGTTCCTGCTGCTGGTGGTGCCGGCACTGCGCCTGGCAGTGTTGCGCCGGGTGAAATTTGCGAAGAAGCGCGAAGGACTGGGAGGCAAACGTGCGTACGCATAACCTGAAAGCGCCCCTGGCGTCGCAAGACAGGCGCCTGTTCCTCGGCCTGCTGGGCCTATCCGCCCTGGCCGCCACGGGCTGCGCCGTGGGCCCCGACTATGCACGGCCCGCCGTGCCCGCGCCGGCCGTGCTCACCCGCGAGCCGCTGGCCACGGCCGGCACCGCCGGGCCCGTGCAGCGTGCGTGGTGGAAGGCCTTCGGTTCGCCCGAGCTCGACGCCCTGGTACAGGAGGCCCTGGAGCGCAGCCCCACCATCGAGGCAGCAAGCGCCACGCTGCGCGCCGCGCGCCAGAACGTCATTGCCCAGCGCGGTTTCTTCTACCCCACGGTCCAGGCCAGCTACAACCGCACACGCCAGAACGTGGGTGAGTCACTGTCGTCACCACTCGACAGCGGCGAGACGCTCTACACCTACCACACGGCGCAGCTTAGCGTGAGCTACACGCCCGACCTCTTCGGCAGCAACCGCCGCCAGGTTGAAGGTCTGCAGGCGGCCGAGGAAAGCCAGCGGCTGCAGCTGCAGGCTGCGCGGCTCACGCTTGCGAGCAACGTGGCGGGCGGCATGCTCCAGGCCGCGATGCTCGAAGAGCAGAGCTCCCTGATCGAGCAAGCCATCACGGCCGCCCAGGAACAGCTGCGCCACATGCGGCTGCAGCAGCGCAACGGCTATGCGAGCGGGCTCGACGTGGCCACGCAGCAGACGCTGCTGGTGCAGATGCAGCAAGCCCTGCCGCCGCTGCGCAAGCAGTTGGAGCAGACGCGCAACCTGCTGGCCACGCTCGCGGGCCGCACGCCCGATGCGGCGCCCGCGGTGCCCCACCTGTCAGCGTTCACACTGCCCGAGCTGCCGCGGGCCGTGCCCTCGGCGCTCGTGGAGCAGCGCCCCGACGTGCGCTCCGCCGAGACCGACGTGCAGCAGGCGAGCGCGGCCATCGGCGTGGCCAAGGCCGCGCGGTTGCCGCAGCTGTCGATTACCGCAGCCCTCGGAGGGGGGGCCACGGGCTTTGCCAGCATGTTCGCATCCGGCAACACCACCTGGGCATTGGGTGCCAATGTGCTGCAGCCCCTGTTCGCGGGCGGCACGCTGCTGGCGCACCAGCGTGCGGCGGAGGCCGGACTGGATGCCGCCGCAGCCAGGTACCGCGGCGCCGTGCTCTCGGCCTTCCAGGACGTGGCCAACGCGCTGTACGCGCTCGACACCGACTCCAAGGCGCTGCGGATGGCACAGGAGAGCGAAGAGGCCACCCAATCGACACTGGAGTTCACCCGCGCGCAGTTGCGGCACGGGTACAGCGCCCAGCCCGCGGCTCTGGCCGCCGAGCAGTCGTGGCTACAGGCGCGCGCCGCCCACGTCGCCGCACGCGGCGCGCTGCTGGGGGATGCCGTGGCGCTCTATCAGGCCCTGGGTGGCGGAGTGCTGATGGACGGCATGGTGGATTGAACGGGCCGGGCCATCCGACTGCGCCCTAATGAAAAAGGGCCCGCGGACTGTCTGTCCGTGGGCCCATTTTTCTGGATGAAGATCAGCGCGGCTTGCGCGAACGCATGCCCAAGGCCTCTTTATGCTTGTTAATGCGATCCTGCTTGCGCTGCTCGGTTTTTTCAACTTCGCGGCGCTTGGTATAGCCCGTGGAGTCGGCCCAGGCCCACCACAGCGCGGTGACGCCGTAGGGAAGCAGAATCCACCACCAGGACCAGGTGGCGACGGGCCCGATCTCCAGGTATTTGAGGGCCGTCAAGATAAGGGCCAACCCCAGCAGGTACATAACAGCCTCCGTCGGCGAAATTTGCGTTATTTCGTAGCGCCAAATCAACCCGCGCCACTAAAATTTCATTGAGAATAATGTAACCCAACCACAGGAAAGTCTGCGATGAACCGTACCCTGATCACACTCGCTATGGCAATGTCGGTGGCAGCCCCCGCAATGGCGGACCAGGCCTTGGCCACATCCAAGAATTGCATGGCTTGCCATGCCATCGACAAGAAGCTGGTCGGCCCCGCCTACAAGGACGTGGCAGCCAAGTACGCTGGCCAGAAGGATGCCGTAGACAAGCTCGCCACCAAGATCATCAAGGGCGGCTCGGGCGTGTGGGGCCCGGTTCCGATGCCCGCCAATGCCCAGGTCAACGAAGCGGAAGCCAAGAAGCTGGCCACCTGGGTTCTGTCGCTCAAGTGACCAGGGGCGCTTAGGTCGGCTTTCGCCGCCCGTCCCCAAGCCGCAGTGGTATCAGCCACTGCGGCTTTTTTTGTGTCCGCTCGGTGACCGGCTGGATCATCCACGCCACACCGTCATTGATCGGTCACACACACCCGGAATAGTGCTGCCCGAGATCCCATTTCTGGAGCACTTCATGAAATTTCGGTTAATTACCCTGGCCATGGCCACCCTGGCGCTGACGGCGTGCGGTGGCTCGGACGACGCACCGGCCCCCAAGAACGTCATCTTCTTCCTGGGGGATGGCATGGGCATGACCACCCAGACCGCCGCCCGCATCTACAAGGTGGGCGAAGCCGGTGACCTGACCATGGACACGCTGCCCGAAACGGCCTTCGTGCGCACCTACTCCAACAACGCCCAGGTGACGGACAGCGCCCCCTCGATGGCGGCCTACATGACCGGCGTGAAGATGAACAATGAAGTCATCTCCATGACGCCCGAAACCAGCGCCTTCGACGCCAGCGGCAAGGACTACCTGAACGGCACCGACTCCACCTGCCCCGCCACGGGCAACGGCAAGGCCGTGGCAACGCTGCTGGAGATCGCCAAGTCCGCCGGCATGGGCACGGGCGCCGTGACCACCACGCGCATCACGCACGCCACGCCGGCCGTCACCTATTCGCACATCTGCCACCGCGACGGCGAGAACACCATCGCCGCGCAGGCCGTGCCGGGCGGCGCTGGCTACAACAGCGCGCTGGGCGATGGCGTGGACGTGCTGCTGGGCGGTGGCCGCCAGTTCTTCCTGCCCACCGCTGCCGGCGGCAAGCGCACCGACGGGCGCGACCTCACGGCCGAACTCAAGGCCAAGGGCTACACCTATGTGCAGACCAAGGCCGATTTCGACGCCGCCTCGGCCACCAGCACCAAGAAGCTCGTGGGCTTGTTCACCAACAGCCACATGAGCTATGACCTGGACCGCGATCCCACCAAGGAGCCCAGCCTGGCCGAAATGACGAACAAGGCCATCGACATGCTGGCCCAGAACAGCAAGGGCTTCTTCCTGATGGTCGAGGGCGGCCGCATCGACCATGCGCTGCACGAGACCACCGCACGCAAGGCGCTGCAGGACACGGTGGCCTTCGATGACGCCATCAAGCTCGCCATCGACAAGATGCAAGCCAAGGACCCGGGTCTGAAGAACACGCTGATCGTCGTCACCGCCGACCACGACCACACCCTGGTGCTCAACGGCTACGCCGCGCGCACCGGCCCCACCACGACCAGCAACCCCGGCGTGCTGGGCCTGCTGCGCAACGTCGTCGACGGCTCGCTCGCCTCCGACACGGGCGGCAATCCCTTCACCATCATCGGCTTCGGCAACGGCGAGAACCGCCCTGCCACGCGCACGGCCCTGACCGATGCCGTAGTTGCCGACAAGGCCTACCACCAAGAGGCTGTCATCCCCATGGCCGTGGGCAGCGAAACGCACGGCGGCACCGACGTGTTCCTGGGCGCCATCGGCAAGGGCGCCGACCAGTTCACGGGCGTCATCACCAACACCGAAGTCTTTGGCCTGATCCGCAAGGCCACCGGCCTGTAACCGAAAGCCCTACGATCATGAAGAATCTGCACCGCACCACCGTTGCCGCCCTGGCCCTCGCCGCCAGCGGCGCCAGCTTCGCCGCCGGCGAAGCCACCAACGTGATCTTTTTCCTCGGCGACGGCATGGGCCCCACCACCGTCACCGCCAGCCGCATCTACAAGTACGGCGAAACAGGCCAGCTCACCATGGAGAGCCTGCGCCGCACGGCCCGCATCAAGACCTACTCGAACGATGCGCAGACCACCGACAGCGCTCCTTCGATGGCCGCCTACATGACCGGCGTGAAGATGAACAACGAAGTTCTCTCCATGAGCCCGGACACCAAGGCCTACAACGGCACCAAGCCCTACATCAACGGCGCCGACAGCACCTGCCCCGCCACGGGCAACGGCACATCCGTGCCGACGCTGCTGGAGCTGGCCAAGTCCGCGGGCAAGTCCGTGGGCGCCGTGACGACCACACGCATCACGCACGCCACCCCGGCCGCGACCTACTCGCACATCTGCCACCGCGACGGCGAGAACACCATTGCCGCGCAGGCCGTGCCCGGCTCAGGCCAGTTCAATACAGCCCTGGGCTCGGGCGTGGATGTGCTGCTCGGCGGCGGCTCCAAGTTCTTCCTGCCCAGCACGGCCACCGGCGGCAAGCGCACGGATGGCCAGGACCTCACGGCCCTGCTGCAAAAGGCAGGCTACACCTACGTCAACACCGGCACCGCGCTCCAGGCCGTGGACCCTGCCGCCACCAGCAAGCTCGTGGGCCTGTTCAACCTGGACCACCTGAACTACGAGCTCGACCGCGTCAAGAAGAAGATCGATGAGCCCAGCCTCGCCGACATGACGGAAAAAGCCATCAAGGTGCTGCAGAAGAACGGCAAGGGCTACTTCCTGATGGTCGAAGGTGGCCGCATCGACCACGCGCTGCACGGCACCAACGCCAAGCGCGCGCTGGAAGACACCATCGCCTTCGACGAGGCCATCCGCCGGGCGCTGTCGCTCGTGGACACGAAGAACACGCTGATCGTCGTCACCGCCGACCACGACCACACGATGACCTTCAACGGCTACTCGCACAAGGGCAACCCGATCCTGGGCAAAACCACCGACATCAAGGCCACCACCGTGCAAGGCACGCCCGTGCTGGCCAAGGCAGCCGATGGTCAGCCCTACACCACGCTGGTGTTCGGCAACGGCGGCGGCCCGCGCAAGGCCACGCGCGATGACCTCACTGCCGTGGACACAGCCGGCGACGACTACCTGCAGGAAGTGGGTGTCTCGCTCGGCTCCCCCGGCTCGGAAACGCACGGTGGCGGCGACGTGATGCTGTTCTCCACCGGCGCCGGCAGCAACGGCTTCAAGGGCACGATGGTCAACACCAATGTTTTCGGCCTCGTGAAGTCCGCGATGGGCCTCTGATCGGGCACACACGCCCCTCACGCCCGGCTGCGCCAAGCCGGGCGTTTTTGCTTTTTTCGATCTGAACTCGCCCCCATGAAAACCACCTTCCCCTCCGCGCTGCTGGCCCTGCTGCTGGCGGCTCCCGCCTGGGCCCAGGAAGCCGCCCCCTCCCTGGCCCTGAAGATCGAGCACTCCATCACCACACTGTCGGCCGACGGCATCACGCGCGACGTGCGCTATGCCGAGCGCATGGTGCGCCAGGGCGACCAGGTCTGGCTCGCACGCGTGCTGCCCCCGCACGCACACGAAGCCGAGGAACATGCCGCCGGTGGCAAGGCGCACAAGCACATGGACGTGGCCGCCGCCGCGCGCTGGGTGCAGCGCAGCGACGATGGCGCGCTGCGCGTGCGCCTGGTCAACGCGCACGACCAGCTCGTGGTCGACGTGCCGCAGCCCGACTGGGGCAACGTGGGCTTCGATGGCCAGTGGGCTGCGGCCCGGCACCTGCTCGACCCGGCGCAGATCCAGCGCATGAAGCCGCTCGAACGGACGGCGCCCGCGGGTGCCCGCTGGTACCAGGGCGGCACCGCTGCGATGAAGGTACTGGTGCTGTGGGACGCCAAGGGCCAGTTCCCGCTGCGCGTGGAATCCAGCAACACGCAGGGCACCAGCCGCAGCGTGACCGTGGCCACGCGCGAGCCCCTGCCCGCGACGCTGCCCTGGAGCCAGTTGGCCGGCTTCAAGCAGAAGGAATACTCCGACCTGCTCGATTGACATGAAAAAGGCCCGCGTCGGCGGGCCTGATTTGTGCGCGCCTTGTGGCGCGCTGTATCAGTTGGTCTGCGCCAACTGATCCAGGATGGCGGGGTTCTGGTGAGCACATCACATCGCCGCGCGATATGAGTGCTCCCCGAATCCAGTCAGGGGCTTCGCCCCATCCGCGCCTTACGGCGCGCTGAATCAGTTGGTCTGCGCCAACTGATCCAGGATGGCTGGATTCTCCAGCGTGCTGGTGTCCTGGGTGATCTGCTCACCCTTGGCCAGGCTGCGCAGCAGGCGCCGCATGATCTTGCCACTGCGGGTCTTGGGCAGGTTCTCGCCAAAGCGGATGTCCTTGGGCTTGGCGATGGGGCCGATTTCCTTGGCCACCCAGTCGCGCAGTTCCTTGGCGATCTGTTGCGCCTCCGCGCCCGTGGGACGGGGACGCTTGAGGACCACGAAGGCGCAGATGGCCTCGCCCGTGAGGTCATCGGGGCGGCCCACCACGGCGGCCTCGGCCACGAGGTCGGTCTTGGCAACCAGGGCGGACTCGATCTCCATCGTGCCCATGCGGTGGCCCGAGACGTTGAGCACGTCATCGATGCGGCCCGTGATGCGGAAGTAGCCGCGGTCCTCGCTGCGCACCGCGCCGTCGCCGGCCAGGTAGATCCTGCCGCCCATTTCCTCGGGGAAGTAGCTCTTCTTGAAGCGCTCGGGGTCGCCCCAGATGGTGCGGATCATGGACGGCCAGGGGCGCTTGATGACCAGCATGCCGCCGGCGCCGTTGGGCAGGTCCTTGCCCGTCTCGTCGACGATGGCGGCCGCGATGCCCGGCAGCGGCAGCGTGCACGAGCCAGGCACCAGCGGCGTGGCGCCCGGCAGCGGGGTGATGACGTGGCCGCCGTTCTCGGTCTGCCAGAACGTGTCCACGATGGGGCAGCGCTCGCCGCCCACATGGCGGTAGTACCACATCCAGGCCTCGGGGTTGATCGGCTCGCCCACGCTGCCCAGCACGCGCAGGCTGGTGAGGTTCCAGTTCTTGGGGTGCACCTTCTCGTCGGAGTCGGCCGCCTTGATGAGCGAGCGGATGGCCGTGGGCGCGGTGTAGAAGATCGAGACCTTGTGGCGCTCGATCATTTCCCAGAACCGGCCCGCATGCGGGAAGGTGGGCACGCCCTCGAACACCACCTGCGTGGCGCCCGCTGCCAGCGGGCCGTAGGCCACGTAGGTGTGGCCGGTGATCCAGCCAATATCGGCCGTGCACCAGAACACATCGGAAGGCTGCAGGTCGAAGGTCCACAGCATGGTCTGGCGCGCCCACAGCATGTAGCCGCCGGTGGAGTGCTGCACGCCCTTGGGCTTGCCGGTGGAGCCGCTGGTGTAGAGGATGAACAGCGGGTGCTCGGCATTCACCGGCACGGGCGCGCATTCGGTGCTCTGGCCGGCCTGCGCCTCGGCGAAGGTGACGTCGCGGCCTTCGACGCGGTTCCAGGCCGTGGGCGTGCGCTCGTACACCAGCACGGACTTCACGCTGTCGCAGCCGCCCATGGCCAGGGCCTCGTCGACGATGGACTTGAGCGGCAGCTCCTTGCCGCCGCGCAGCTGGTAGTTGGCCGTGATGATGGCCACGGCGCCCGCGTCGATGGTGCGCTCGTGCAGCGCCTTGGCCGAGAAGCCGCCGAACACCACGCTGTGCGTGGCGCCGATGCGCGCGCAGGCCTGCATGGCCACCACGCCCTCGACGGTCATCGGCATGTAGATGAGCACGCGGTCGCCCTTTTGCACGCCGCGCGCCTTGAGCGCGTTGGCGAACTGGCTCACCCTGGCCAGAAGCTCCTTGTAGGTGACTTGCGTGACGGAGCCGTCGTCGGCCTCGAAGAGGATGGCGGTCTTGTTCTCGACCGGCGTGCCGATGTGGCGGTCCAGGCAGTTGGCGCTGGCGTTGAGTTCACCGTCGGTGAACCACTTGTAGAACGGGGCGTTGGACTCGTCCAGCGTATGCGTGAAGGGCTTGGACCATTGCAGGTTCTCGCGTGCCAGCCGGGCCCAGAAGCCCTCGAAGTCCTTCTCGGCCTCGGCGCACAGGGCTTCGTAGCCAGCCATGCCCGATACGCGGGCGGCCTTCACGGTGGCCTCGCTGGGCGGGAACACGCGGTTCTCCACCAGCACGGATTCGATCGCGGATGTGGGCGCACTCATGGAATTGTCTCCTGGTTGTCAGATGAATTTTGGCGGTACTGTCGGCCGTGGCACTTACAGCCCACTGACTGGCGCGAAGCTTACAAAAACACGCTGTCATCGACGCACCCCTAAAATGCGCCGCTCACATTTTCCCCAACCTTTTCTCCCCCGCCATGTCATCCCACCCCTCCGCCGGTCCCCCGCCCGGCAGCTCGCCTCTGCGCCCGCTGCCCGCCCTGATCTTCGCCAGCCGCTGGCTGCAGCTGCCCCTGTACCTGGGCCTCATCGCAGCGCAGGGCGTCTACGTCTGGCACTTTCTGCTGGAGCTGTGGCACCTGGTCGAGGCCGCCTTCGGCCACCAGGAAGCGCTGCAAGCCCTGGTAACCAGCATCGGCTACCGCCCTGACGTCCAGATCACATCGCTCAACGAAACCGTGATCATGCTCGTGGTGCTTGCGCTGATCGACGTGGTGATGATCTCCAACCTGCTCATCATGGTGATCGTGGGCGGCTACGAAACCTTCGTGAGCCGCCTGGGCCTGGAAGCCCACCCCGACCAGCCTGAGTGGCTGGGCCATGTGAACGCTTCGGTGCTGAAGGTGAAGCTGGGCCTGTCGATCATCGGCATCAGCTCCATCCACTTGCTCAAGACCTTCATCAACGCTGCCAACTACGACGTGAAGGTACTGATGTGGCAGACCATCATCCACATCACCTTTCTCGCCAGCGCCCTGGCGATTGCCTACACCGACAAGCTGCTCAACGGCAGCCACGACAAGCACTGAGCCTCGCGCGCGTAATACCCGGTGGGGAAAAACCTGTGTTTTGACTCAAAAAAACACAATTTCTATACTTTCCCCATGTTTAACAACCTGCCACGCAGGTAATTCGCTCCCTTCTGCGGGGCGAACCGCTCCGGGCTGACGGCGGCACCGCCGCCCACCATCAGCCCGCCGGGCCTCACACCTTGGCCCGGTTGCCCCTCCGAGGGCGCTGCCGCCGCGCCGCGCCCTGCCAGGTTCTTGCGCACCACCCCAGGTGCCATTCGGACCGATCTTCGCCACCGTTTCCCCGCCGCCCCGGCCGTCCGGGGCGTGGCCGCCGCATCGGGCCTTGCCCCACGCCGCTGCCGGGCTCCGCCATTGCCATGCGGGGCCGTGGGCCACCCCAACCGAAGGAGGAAGCCCCCATGGCCCGCCAAATCCGCATCGACCATGTATTCAAAGTCTTCGGCGACGCGCCGCAGGCCGCACTGGACCTCGTGCGCCAGGGCTGCAGCAAGCAGCAGATCCTGGAGCGCACGGGCCAGTCGATCGGTGTGTTCGACGCCCATTTCACCATCGAGGCCGGCGAGATCTTCGTCATCATGGGCCTGTCGGGCTCGGGCAAATCCACGCTGGTGCGGCTGCTCAACCGGCTGATCGAGCCCACGGCGGGCCGCATCCTTGTCGACGGCGAGGACATCAACACCCTGGGCGACCGCGCCCTGCGCGCGCTGCGCCGCAAGGACATCTCCATGGTGTTCCAGTCCTTCGCGCTGCTGCCGCACATGACGGTGCTGGACAACACCGCTTTCGGCCTGGAGCTCGCTGGCGTGGACCGCGCCGAGCGCCGGACGCTCGCCACCGCCGCGCTGGAGCAGGTGGGCCTGGCGGGTTGGGGCGCGAGCTACCCCGACGAGCTCTCGGGCGGCATGCAACAGCGCGTGGGCCTGGCGCGCGCACTGGCCAGCGACCCGTCGATCCTGCTGATGGACGAGGCCTTTTCGGCGCTCGACCCCATCATCCGCACCGAGATGCAAAGCGAACTGCTGCGGCTGCAGCAGATCCGGCGGCGCACCATCGTCTTCATCTCGCACGACCTCGACGAGGCCATGCGCATCGGCGACCGCATCGCCATCATGAAGGACGGCCAGGTGGTGCAGGTGGGCACGCCCGACGACATCCTGCGCAACCCCGCCAACGACTACGTGCGCAGCTTTGTGCGCGGCGTGGATGCAGCCGCCGTCTTCAAGGCTGCCGACATCGCGCGCCAGCGCCTTACCGTGGTGCGCGAGCACACCGACCGCGGCTGCCGCGCGGCGCTGCAGCTCATTGAGGACCATGACGACGACTTCGCCTACGTGGTGAGCCCCACGCAGCGCTACCTGGGCACCGTCTCGGCCGACTCGCTGCGCGGCGCGCTCGACGGCCACGCGGGCCCGCGGGGCCTGCAGCACGCCTTCCTGCCCCAGGTGCTGCCCATCGCTGCCGAGGCGCCCGTGGCCGGCCTCTTCGGCCAAGTGGCCCAGGCCCCCTGCGCCCTGCCCGTGGTGGGTGCGGACGGCCGCTACCACGGGGCGATCAGCAAGACCACGCTGCTGCGCTTTCTGGACCGCGACACACCGCCCCTGCCGACCACCCCACGAGAAAGGATCGCCGCATGAACGACACCGTGCAAGACCTGAGCCCCGCCACCGCCGCCACGCCGCCGGGCATAGGTGCAGACCCCTGGATGCCCCCCGCCGAGAGCACCACCCCCGCCGCCCCCACCGACCCCTGGGCCACGGCCCCAGTGCCAGACGACGCCTCCCGTGGGGCCGCCAGCGCCGACTGGCTGCATGCCGCGCCGCCCCCTGACGCCGCCCAGGCCGCCGCAGACCCCACAGCGGCGGCCCAAGGCCTGCACCTGCAAAAGCTCTGGGACGGCACGCTGCCGCTCGGGCAATGGATCAACCAGGGCCTGGCCTGGGCGGTGGAACATTTCCGCCCCTTCTTCCAGACGGTGCGTGCACCCATCGACAGCACGCTGACCTGGGTGGAAAGCCTGCTCACGGGCACCCCCATGCCGGCCCTTGTCGCACTCGTGGGCCTGCTGGCCTGGCAGTTCGCGGGGCGCGGCATCGCCCTCGGCGCCGTGGTGTCGCTGCTGCTGGTGCACACGCTGGGCGTCTGGCCCGAGGCCATGGTCACGCTTGCGCTGGTGCTGACTTCGCTCGCGTTCTGCATCGCCATCGGCCTGCCGCTGGGCATCGCACTTGCTGCCAGCGACCGCGCACAGCGCACCGCGCGTCCCTTCCTCGACGCGATGCAGACCACGCCGGCCTTCGTCTACCTCGTGCCCGTGGTGATGCTGTTCGGCATCGGCAACGTGCCCGGCGTGATCGTGACCACCATCTTCGCGCTGCCGCCGCTCGTGCGCCTGACCGACCTGGGCATCCGCCAGGTACGGCCCGACCTCGTCGAGGCCGCGCGCGCCTACGGCGCCTCGCCCTGGCAGATGCTCGTGAAGGTACAGCTGCCACTGGCCCTGCCTTCGATCATGGCTGGCATCAACCAGGCGCTGATGCTGTCGCTGTCGATGGTGGTCATCGCCTCCATGATCGCCGTGGGCGGCCTGGGCCAGATGGTGCTGCGCGGCATTGGCCGGCTCGACATGGGCCTGGCCACCGTGGGCGGCCTGGGACTGGTGCTGCTGGCCATCACGCTCGACCGCCTCACCCAGGCCCTGGGCGCTGCGCGCCGCGGCGCGCGCCACTGGTGGCAGACGGGGCCCGCGGGCTTGCTCTGGCGCCTGCTGCGCTCCATGCGGCGAACCGCCACCGCCCCCACCACCGCCGCGCCGAATCCCGTACCCGGCCACTGATCCCCCCATTCCATGAGAAGCCAACGCATGATGACGATGAACACCCGCCACCCCCTCCTCCACCGTGCCGCCGCCGGCCTCGCAGCGCTCGGCCTGGCCTTGGCCGCGCAGGCCGGCGGCCTGCCGGGCCAAGGCGTGAAGGTGCAGCCGCTCAAGAGCTCGATCGCCGAGGAAACCTTCCAGACCCTGCTCGTAATGAAGGGCCTCGAGCAGCTCGGCTACGACGTGCAGCCCATCAAGGAAATCGAATACGCCACCGCCCACGTGGCCATCGCCAACGGGGACGCCACCTTCATGGCCGACCACTGGGACCCGCTGCACGCCGACTTCTACAAAAATGCCGGCGGCGACGCCAAGCTCTGGCGCAAGGGCGCCTACTCCAGCAACGCCGCCCAGGGCTACCTGATCGACAAGAAGACCGCCGACGCGCACCACATCACCAGCATCGCGCAGCTCCAGGATCCGCAGATCGCCCAGCTGTTCGACACCGACGGCGACGGCAAGGCCGACCTCACGGGCTGCACGCCGGGCTGGGGCTGCGAGGCCGCCATCGAGCACCAGCTCACGGCCTACGGCCTGCGCGGCACCGTCACCCACGTGCAAGGGAGCTACCCGGCGCTGATGGCGGACACCCTGGCGCGCTTTCGGGCCGGCCAGCCGGTGCTGTACTACACGTGGACGCCGTTCTGGGTCAGCGCCGAACTGCGCCCCGGCAAGGACGTGGTGTGGCTGCAGGTACCGTTCACCGCGCTGCCCGGCGAGCAGGCCCACACGCAGACCGCGCTGCCCGACGGGCGCAACTACGGCTTTGCGCTGAACACGCAGAAGATCGTGGCCAACAGGGCCTTCGCCGAGAAGCACCCCGCCGCGGCCCGGCTGTTCGAGGTGATGCGGCTGCCCGTGGCCGACATCAACGCCCAGAACCTCGCCATGAAGAATGGCCAGAACCAGGCTGCCGACATCGAACGCCATGTGCAAGGCTGGATCCGCGCGCACCAGAAGACTTTCGACGGCTGGCTCGACACGGCCCGCGCGGCGGCGCGCTGACGCCAGAACTTCAAGCCTTTTTGGCCTGGGGTGCTTTTGCAGCGGACACTGTTAGCTATTAATTCAATAGCTAATGGCGGGCCTGCAACTGCAGCACCGCGTCGTCCACGCTCCAGGCCGCGGACTGCACGGCGGGCAGTGCCTCGGCGTGCACACGCTCCAGCACGTCGCGCACGGGATCCTTCACGCGCGCGAGCACCAGCGGCACGCCGCGCTCACGCACCTGGGCGGCGAAGTCGCACAGCGCCTCGATGCTCGTTGCGTCAAGATCGGCCGACTCTTCCAGGCTCAGCACCACGCCCGTGAGCGGCTCCATGGCCTCCATGCGCACGCGGATGGCCGCGAACACGGGCTCGGCGTTGCCGAAGAACAGCGGCGCCTCGGGCCGCGCGATGAGCAGGCCCGGGGGCACGCAGGCCTCGGGGTGGCGCTCGATGTCCACGTAATCGCGGGTCTGCGCAAGCTGCCCCAGCCAGCTCACGCGCGGGCGCGAAAAACCCTGCAACAGCATCAGCAGGCTGGCCGCTATGGCGAGCAGCAGGCCGTCGAGCACACCGAACACCAGCACCGCCCCGAAAGCCACGAGCGCGATCAGCCGGTCGCGCCGCCACGTGAAGTACGGGCGCAGGCTGCCGGGGTTCAGCGTATGGCCCACGGCATGGATCACGATGGCGGCCAGCAGCGGCTCGGGCGTGCGCTCGATCCAGGGCAGCAGCGCCCACACGGCCAGGCCCACCACGGCGCAGGCGATCAGCCCGGCCGCGCGGCTTTGCGCACCGGCCACCTCGTTGGCCGACGTGGCCGAGTACCCCGCCCCCACGGGCATGCCCTGGAACAGGCCCGACAGCAGGTTGGACGCCCCGAGCGCCACCAGGTCGCGGTTGAGCCGTACGGCGTCGCCATGGCGCAGCGCGAAGGTGCGGATCGAACCATACGACTCGGCATAAAGGATCAGCGCCATCGCGAAGGCCAACTCCCCCATGCGCAGCCAGTCGGCGCGCGGCAGCACGGGCACGCCAGGGCTCGAGAAATCGAGCCGGATCGGCCCCACGGCCGCGATGCCCCACTGCGCGCACCAGCCCCCAGCGTCGAGCGCTATGCCCACTGCAATCACGAGCAACGCCGCCGGCACGGTGTGCCAGCGCGCCACGCCCTGCATGAAGACCAAGGCTGCCAGTGCCATGGCCAGCCCCTTGAAGTTCCAGTCGTGCCATTGCGCCAGCAGCTCCCAGACGAAGCGCGCCAGATCGCCACGGGCCGGGTGCACCCCCACGGCGTGCGGTATCTGCTTGACGACGATGGTGAGCGCCAGGCCCAGCGCAAAGCCACGCAGCACGGGCTTGGCGATGAAGTTCGACACCGCCCCCAGTTGCGCCACCCCTGCCACCACGAAGAACACCCCCGTCAGCAGCACGATGCCGACGCCCAGCGCCGCCTGCGTCGCGGGCGACGTGCCAGACATGGAACTGGTGGCTGCGAGCAGCACGGCCGCCGAGGACGAGGTAGCCGACACGATGGCGAAGCGGCTGCTGCCCAGCAGCCCATAGGCCAGCAACCCCGCAAACAGCGCAATCACGCCGGCCTGGGGCGGCAGCCCCGCAATGCCTGCGTAGGCCACAGCCTCGGGCAGTAGCAGCCCGGCGATGGAGAGGCCGGCGGCCCAATCGGCCGTCCCGGGAGGGGCCCACCGCATCACACTTGCGGGGAAGGGGCGGTGGCGCCGGCCCAGCCCGGCAGGTAGCGCGCTTCGGCCCCATGGGCCAGGCCCAGCGCCTCGTGCAGCGCCTGCGCGGGCAGGGTGCAGTCGTCCTTGCCCGCACGCAAGGCCTTGCGCGCAAAGCGCGTGCGGAAGAAGTCGGCCCACAGGAACTCGACGAAGGGCGCCGCGTCCTTGGCGTAGCCACCGGCCTTGCGCACGGCGCCCGCCAGGCTGCGGTACGGGTCATCGCGCAGTTCGCCCAGGTGGCCGGGCATGGCGTCCCAATCGCAGCGTTTGCCGCGCTCGTCGTAGGGGTGAGCCCAGTGGTGGAACTCCAGCAGTCGCCAGAACATCCCCAGGTCGGTTTCGCTGAAATCGGCCAGCTGCATGACCCAGACCTCTGGCACCGCCTCCTGGACGAGCGCCTGGCCAAGGTGGTGGTGATCGACGATGTAGAAGCGCCCCCCCGGTCCGCGCACCGCGGGGAACCAGTGCGAGGCCAGCGTGCGCTTGCGCTCCTTCGGCTTGAGATGGTCCCACTGTGCGCGCTTGGCTGCGACCTCGGACGCCCCCACGGTCATCTGCGTGGGATGCAGGGTATCGAGCGGAACCTGGACCAGGTGTTGTTGCGCTGTCATGGCAAATTCCTCAAGCGGGCTGCGCCCCATGGCGCCCGGACAGTGTAGGCCAAGGCCCGCCAGCGCAGGCGCGCCACATCGCTTACAGTGGGCGGCACCACAACACCAAGGAGACTGCTTCGTGAAATCCCTCTTCTGCGCGCTGCGCACGGGCCTGGCCGGCGCGCTGGCCGCGGCCGCCCTGCTGGGTGCGCCCATCGCACACGCCGGCACCATCGAGGCGGCCGAGTTCAAGAGCCCCACGCTGGGCCGCTCCTGGACCTACAACGTCTACCTGCCCACGGGCTACGACGCCAACGCCAAGCTGCGCTACCCCGTGATGTACCTGCTGCACGGCAACGCAGGGGAGCGCAACGACTGGCCCGTCAAGGGCAGCCTGCTGCGCACGGTGGACACGCTCGTGGCCAATGGCGACATGCCGCCCGCCATCATCGTGATGCCCGACGCGGGCACCACTTGGTACGTGGACCTCAAGGAGAAGATGGAGACGGCCTTCTTCAGCGACCTCGTGCCGCATGTGGAAAAGAACTACCGCGCGCTCACCACGCGCGACGGCCGCGTGGTTGGCGGCCTGTCGATGGGCGGCTACGGCGCGCTGCGCTATGCGCTCAAGTACCCCGAGAAGTTCCAGGCCGCGGCCCTGCTGAGCCCCGCGATCTACAACCCCGAGCCACCCGGCGACTCGTCGGCGCGCTTCGTGAAGGTGTTCGCAGCGCCGGGCACCGACGGCGCCTACAGCGCCGACGTGTGGAAGGCCTACAACTACCCCGCGCTGTGGGAGTCCTTCCTGCAGAAGAAGACCCCCGTGCCCATGTACATCAACTCGGGGGATGACGACGAGTTCATGATCGAATCCGAGGCCACCCAGCTGTACGCCCAGTTGCGCAAGAACAAGCAACCCGCCGAGCTGCGCATCGTCAACGGCAAGCACGAATGGCCCGTGTGGGAAAGCACTGTGGGCGATGCACTCAAGTACGTGTTCCGTACCGTGCGCCGCCCGCAGGCGCAGTGACGCAGCACCCGCCACGCCCCCGGTAAAGAGCCCGCCCACGCGGGCTCTTTTGCTTTTGGGGCTACACCATCTTGCCCGGCACCACCCAGGCGTCGAACTGCTCGGCCGTGACATGGCCCGAGGCGATGGCCGCCTCGCGCAGGCTGCTGCGTTCCTTGTGAGCCTTCTTGGCGATGGCGGCTGCCTTGTCGTAGCCAATGTGGGGGTTGAGCGCCGTCACGAGCATCAGCGAGCGCTCCACAAGCTCCTCGATGCGCTCGTGCTGGGGCTTGATGCCCACGGCGCAGTGCTCGTTGAAACTCACCATGCCGTCGGCCAGCAGGCGCACGCTCTGCAGAAAATTGTGGATGACCATGGGCCGGAACACGTTGAGCTCGAAGTTGCCCGATGCCCCGCCCACATTGATGGCCACGTCGTTGCCCAGCACCTGCGCGCACAGCATGGTCAGCGCCTCGCACTGCGTGGGGTTGACCTTGCCCGGCATGATGGACGAGCCCGGCTCGTTCTCGGGGATCGTGATCTCGCCCAGGCCGCTGCGCGGGCCGCTGGCGAGCCAGCGCACGTCGTTGGCGATCTTCATCAGGCTCGCGGCCAACCCCTTGAGCGCGCCGTGCGCCTGCACCAGCGCGTCGCAGCTCGCGAGTGCCTCGAACTTGTTCGGCGCCGTGACCAGGGGCAGGCCCGTGAGGGCCGCCAGTTCCTCGGCCACGGCCTGCGCGTAGCCCGGCGGCGCATTGAGCCCCGTGCCCACGGCCGTGCCGCCCAGCGCCAGCTCGCACAGGTGCGGCAGTGCCGCGCGCACATGCTGTTCGGCATGCTGCAGCTGCGCCGCCCAACCCGAGACCTCTTGCCCCAGCGTGAGCGGCGTCGCGTCCTGCAGGTGGGTACGTCCGATCTTCACGATGCCGGCGAACGCCTCGGCCTTGGCCACGAGCGTGGTGCGCAGCCCTTGCAGCGCGGGCAGCAGGCGGTGCGTGATCGCGTCCACGGCCGCCACGTGCATGGCGGTGGGAAACACGTCGTTGCTGGACTGGCTCTTGTTCACGTCGTCGTTGGGGTGCACGAGGCGCTCCTCGCCGCGCGGCCCGCCGAGCATCTCGCTCGCGCGGTTGGCCAGCACCTCGTTCATGTTCATGTTGGTCTGCGTGCCCGAGCCGGTCTGCCAGACCACGAGCGGGAATTCGCCCGGGTGCGCGCCCGCGATCACCTCGTCGGCCGCCGCGACGATGGCCGTCGTCTTGGTGGCGCTCAGCAGGCCCAGCGAGTGGTTGACATAGGCGCTGGCGCGCTTGACCTGGGCCAGCGCCGCGATGAGCTCCGGCGGCATCTGCTCGCCCGAGATCGCGAAATGCTGCAGGGAGCGCTGCGTCTGCGCGCCCCACAAATGCCGGGCAGGTACGTCGATGGGGCCGAACGTGTCGCGCTCGGTGCGCGTGGGCTGGCCGGCGAGCGCGGGCTGCGGAGAAGTCATGCAAGGAACTCCTTTGCGAGACAGGGAACCGGAGGGCCTTGCCAGCATACCCAACTCCGCGCCGCTTGCGTAGCGGGCCAAATCCTCCAGAAAGGCGCGTGCAAGGCTCGGGAGGATAATTGTGGGGTTTTGCGTTTCCAGACCCTATCCGTTCCCCACGCCATGACCACGACGACCATTCGCCAGCAGGACCTGATCGACTCCATCGCGGGTGCGCTGCAGTACATCAGCTACTACCACCCGGCCGACTACATCGCCCACCTGGCCCGCGCCTATGAGCGCGAGCAGAGCCCCGCGGCCAAGGACGCGATGGCGCAGATCCTCACCAACAGCAAGATGAGCGCCACGGGCCACCGTCCGATCTGCCAGGACACGGGCATCGTAAACGTGTTCCTCAAGGTGGGCATGGACGTGCGCTGGGAAGGCTTCACCGGCAGCCTGGAAGACGCCATCAACGAAGGCGTGCGCCGTGGCTACATGAACCCCGACAACGCGCTGCGCGCCAGCGTGGTGGCCGACCCGCTGTTCGCCCGCAAGAACACCAAGGACAACACCCCCGCCGTGATCTTCACCGAGATCGTGGCCGGCGACAAAGTGGACATCACCGTGGCGGCCAAGGGCGGCGGCTCGGAGAACAAGTCCAAGATGATCATGATGAACCCCAGCGACAACCTGGTCGACTGGGTGCTCAAGACCGTGCCGACCATGGGCGCCGGCTGGTGCCCGCCGGGCATGCTGGGCATCGGCATCGGCGGCACGGCCGAGAAGGCGGTGCTGCTGGCCAAGGAAAGCCTGATGGACGACCTCAACATGTACGAGCTGCAGGCCAAGGCCGCGCGCGGAGAGAAGCTCGACCAGGTCGAGGAACTGCGCCTGGAACTGTATGAAAAGGTCAACGCGCTGGGCATTGGCGCGCAGGGCCTGGGCGGGCTGTCCACCGTGCTGGACGTGAAGATCAAGATGTACCCCACGCACGCGGCCAGCAAGCCCGTGGCCATGATCCCCAACTGCGCGGCCACGCGCCACGCCCACTTCGTGCTCGACGGCTCGGGCCCCGTGTACCTGGACGCCCCCAGCCTCGACCTGTGGCCCAAGATCGACTGGGTGCCCGACTACAACAAGTCCAAGCGCGTGGACCTCAACACCCTGACCAAGGACGAAGTCGCCAGCTGGAAGCCCGGCGACACCCTGCTGCTCAACGGCAAGATGCTCACGGGCCGCGACGCCGCTCACAAGCGCATCCAGGACATGCTGGCCAAGGGCGAAAAGCTGCCCGTGGACTTCACCAACCGCGTGATCTACTACGTGGGCCCCGTGGACCCCGTGAAGGACGAGGCCGTGGGCCCCGCCGGCCCCACCACCGCCACGCGCATGGACAAGTTCACCGACATGATGCTCGAGCAGACCGGCCTGATCGCCATGATTGGCAAGGCCGAGCGCGGCCCCGTCGCCATCGAGTCGATCAAGAACCACAAGTCGGCCTACCTCATGGCCGTGGGCGGCGCCGCCTACCTCGTGTCCAAGGCCATCAAGCACGCCAAGGTCGTAGGTTTCGAGGACCTGGGCATGGAAGCCATCTACGAATTCGACGTGGTCGACATGCCCGTGACGGTGGCCGTGGACGCGGGCGGCACCAGCGCCCACATCACGGGCCCGGCCGAATGGCAAAAGCGCATCGCCACGGGCGAGTTCAAGGGCATCGAGGTCGCGGCCGCCTGACCGTACCCGCCCTTCGCCACCGTGCCAAGCCGCCTCCGGGCGGCTTTTTCATGGGCTTGTGCGCACCTCCCGGCGGCGTCAAATCGGCCGTGTGAGGTAGACCGCCTCGCGCCCCACGATGGGCTCGCGCGTGGGCATGAAGACCGTGCAACCGTCGCAGGGCGAGAGGATCTCGTACTCACCATCGGTGGCGATGCATTCGTCCTTGGCGAAGGTCTCGAAGCCGACCACGGGCCGCACAAACGCAAATTGCGGCGTACGCACCATGCAGGTCTGCAGCAGCTCATAGCGGCGCTGCGGCCCCGGCTCGGGCTGCGGCGCGCGCTCGATGAGGCCGAAGTGGGCCAGGAAGTCGCGCACGGCGGCCATCGCCACGTCAGCAGCGCTCTGGCGGAAATGCTGGCCGCACTCCACCACGAGCGCGGCCCCCGCGCCGTCGCCGTCCACGCCATGGCGGCCATGCTGGATCAGTGGCGTGCCCGAACCCAGGCCGCTGGGCATCACGAGGTGCACGCCTGGACGGCCCAGCGCCAGCGCCACGCAGGCATTGCGCGCGAAGGCCGGGTAGACCCAGAACGGCTCCACGTCCTGGCTCGTGGAATGGATGTCGAGGATGTGGTCGGCCGCATCCACCACAGGGCGCAGCGCACGCGCACGGCGCAGCTCGGGGCTGTCGCCCTCGCCGTCGAGCTCGGCGGCCGACCACACGCGGTTGAGGTTGTGCACGAGCTGCCGGCTCTCGAACGGCCGCGTGGCATCGAAGGATTCATAGGCCGCCACGTTGGCGAAGCTGATCGTGAGCGTGCCCACGAGCGGGCGCACGCCCGTGTCGAGCAGATGCGTGGCAGCCACCATGCCGCAGATCTCGTTGCCATGTGTGAGCGCGTTGATGAGCACGTGCGGGCCGGGGCGGCCCGAATCGAAGCGGTGCACGTAGTCGATGCCGGTGTTGCCCGCGCGGTAGGCGGACAGATCGCGCGGCAACACTTCGAAAACGGGAGGATTCAGGGTCATGGATCGGAAGCGGTTCGGTCTACGGCGAAGGACGGCATCCTACGCCAGCGGCGCCCCCCCGCGCAGGCCGGGGGCACTGCGCATAATGGCCAGCTCCGAGCCTCTCACCTCACCGAAATATCCCCATGGCCCACCACTACAGCGCCGAAGTGCTCTGGGAGCGCGCAGACCAGAGCTTTCTCGACAACCGCTACAGCCGCCGCCACCTGCTGCGCTTCGATGGAGGAGCGGAAGTGCCCGGATCGTCATCTCCGCACGTGGTGCCCCTGCCCTGGTCGGACGCCGCCGCCGTGGACCCCGAGGAGGCCTTCGTCGCATCGCTGTCGAGCTGTCACATGCTGTGGTTCCTGTCGCTCGCGGCACAGCAGGGGTTCTGCGTGGACCGCTACCGCGACCAGGCCGAGGGCGTGATGGCCCGTGGCGCCGATCGCCGCATGGCCATGACCGTGGTCACGCTGCGCCCCGAGGTCGCGTTCTCGGGTGCGCCATTGCCCACACCGGCGCAGATCGAGGCGCTGCACCACCGCGCGCACGAGGAGTGCTTCATCGCCAACTCGGTCAAGACGGAGGTGCGTTGCGAGCCGGTGATCGCCGCATGATCCTGGCCCGGCTCGCCGACTTGGCAGGCCACCTGCCCGCCGACTGGCGCGCTGCGCTGGGGCTGGATGGCGGCGAGCCCCCCGACCCCGCCACCCCCGTGCTCTGGCACCAGGGCGACCTGGCGCTGCCGCTGCTCGCGCTCGACGCGTTACCCATCCCCGGCACCGCGCACGACAGTGAACGTGCCCCCTGGCTGCTCTGGGTGCAAGGCGATCTGCAGCTGGAGGGTGCCCTGCTCGCTTCGGAAACCGGCGGCAATGCACACCTGCTCGTGAGCGGCGCGCTGCACGCGCGCCAGGCCCTGCTCGGCCCCGGCCTGGTGGCCGTGGGTGGTGCGCTGCGACTGCAGGAACTGCTCTGGGGCGATGGCGCCAACGGGCGGCTGCATGTGGGCGGCGCCGTCGCCGCGCGCTGGGCGTTGCTCAGCGGCGGCTATGCGGCCTGCTGGCAAGGCCCGGCCGATCTGCCCTGGTGGCTCGACGCGGCGGCCGAGGCCCCCGCGCCCGGAGCCGACCCTACGGACTACCTGGCCGAGGCGCTGGCCGCCCAGCTGCGCCCCGAAGGCGTCAACGGCCTGTCCGATGGCCAGGGCGGCCCGGGCCGCCTGTTCGAGCACGGCGCGCTGCGCACCCTGGCACGCGCAGGCGAAGCGCTGCTGCGCGAGCCCGGTGCGGTGCCCGGGCTGCTGCCGCGCGCCGAGGGCCCCTGCGCGCCGGGCAGCGCTGTGGGGATCGAGACGATCCGCGCCCTGGTGCACAGCCCGCTGATCGCACGCCGCGCCCACCGGCTGCAAGACTGGTTCGGCGACACCGACTACGCCCTGTGTCGCCGCCATGTGGACGCTGGCGGCGACCAGCGCGAGGACAGCGTCTTCATCACCGTCTGGCGCCGCTGGGACTTCTACTTCGAGGCAGGCCGGATCGAGCGCCCGCGCGGCCTGCTCGGCCGGGTCACGGCCCGCCTGGGCCTGCGCGATGCGCCCCTGGCAGACGAGCTCACGCTGCTGTGGCGGCGCTATGACGACAGCGGCACCTGCGGCGAATGGCGTACCCTCGACGATGCGGCCCCCGCAGACGCCCACGCCGCCGCCTCGCGCGCCTGGCAGGCCGTGCTCACCCATGCAAGCGAGGGCCTGGCCCAGGTGCGCACGGGCTACCCGCTCTGGGGCTGGCTGCAGCGCAGTCTGCCGCCGGCCCGCGTGCAGGCGCTCGCCCAGCTGCCGGTGTTCACTGAGGAATACAACGACTGGTGGGACAGCGACCGCAACGGTTTCTGGGAACGCGACATCTGGGTAGGCGCGCGCCAGCCTGGGCGGCGTGGCGAGCACAGCTACAGCCTCGGGATCAAGCTCAGTTGGGAAACCGGCCCCAGCGCCCCCGGCGATGGCGAGGACAACAACCACGCAAGCTACCTGCTGGAGCTGGAGAGCAACCGCGAAGGCACGCCCTGGCTGCGCTTTACCGAGGCCCAGCGCCAGGACAGCGGCCGAGCGCCGCTGCTGCACCACTCGGCCACCCACGTGCTGCGCCTCGCGCGTATGTTCGGCGCGCTGGAGCAGCGCCTGCTCGAGCGCGAGGCCCTGCAGCGCGCCCAGCGCGCCGAGACCGAACGCGCCAAGTCGCTGGTGCGGCTGCTCGCCCGCCCGCCCGTACCGGACACGCTACCCGATGCCCAGGTCTTCCCGGCCGCGCTGCTGGAGCTGTCGGCACGGTGGCAGCAGCAAGGCCGGGACTATGTGGCGGCCATGCGCCGCCACTGCATCCCCCCCGATGCCACCGAGGCGCCGCAGCCTTCGCTGCCGGACGCCGACCCGCGCGGGGCCGACGCGGCCATTGCGCTGCAACTCGCCCGCGTAGTGCACCGCTGCCATGACCCCGGGCTTTCCCGCCGCCTGCGCCAGCACTTTGCCTTCGCGCCCAACGCGCTGCTGGCCCGCTCGCGCGAAGCCGGCCGGTGCGTGAGCGCCGTGTTCCTGCTCGACGCCGAGCGGCTGCTCGTGCGCATTGGCGAACCCGGAAGCGACACCCTCCACTGGATGCTGCTCACCGGCCTGTGGCACAGCCCACTGCCCCGCCTGCGCGGCGCGGGCCGCTCCCCCGACGGCCGCTGCTGGGCACTGTGCGAGGACGGAGAACTCAGCACACGCCGCACCCTTGAAGGGCCGGCCATCGCCCGCTTTCCCTTGCCCCCAGGTGAAGACGCCCTGGCACGGCGCTGCGACCAGCTCGTGCCTTCAGGCGACGGCCAGCGCGTGCTGCTGCGCAACCCCACGGGCGGCTACCTGTTGTCCTCCGGCCGGGTGGAGCAACTGCCCGCTGCGGGTCCGGCCATGGCAGGCCTCACCGTGGACGCATTGCGCGTGGCGCTGCCGGACGGCACCACCGTGGTCGGCGATGCCGACGGCTACCTGCATGCCATTGGCCCGCAACTCGAGACGCTGTGGCGCCACCATGTGGGCAGCGCCATCGCCTCGGTGGATGCCAGCCCCGACGGGCGCACCTTGGTGGCGAGCAGCCATGGGGGCTACCTCGTGGGCCTGCAGCGCAGCGACGCCGGCATGGACCCGTTCAACATCGGCACCTCGCCCTACGAGGAGCGCTGGCGCTGGATCTTCTGGGACGGCGAAGACGGCCCGCTGCGCTGGTAGCGGCCCGCCCCGCCACTCAGGGCAGATTGCTCGGCGCGGGCTCTTCCTGCGCAGGCGCCGCGCCCACCGCAGCCAGCCACTGGTCCTGCGGGCAAGGCCTGCCGAACAGATAGCCCTGGTAGAGCAGGTGCGGCGCGCGCGCCGCGAGGAAGTCCGCCTGGGCTTCGGTCTCCACCCCCTCGGCCACCACGCGCAGGCCGAAGCGGTCAGCCACGCGCAGGATGGCCTCGACGAGCGCCGCATCGTTGTCGTCGTGCAGCACGTCTTGCACGAAAGACTTGTCGATCTTGAGCTCGTGGATCGGCAGGCGCTTGAGGTAGGCGAGCGACGAGTAGCCCGTGCCGAAGTCGTCGAGCGCGAACTTCACGCCCAGCGCCACGAGCGCATGCATCTTGGCCACGGCATCGTCGAAATCATCCATCACCAGCCCCTCGGTCACCTCGAGCGTGAGCCGCGCGGGATCGGCCCCCGTGTGCGCGAGCAGCGCCTGCAGCTTGGGCACAAAGCCCGCGTCGCGGAACTGGCGCGTGCTCACGTTCACCGACAGGCCCAGCCCGCGCGCGCGCAGCGCGGGCGACGCCAGCAGCACGCAGGCCTGCTCGAGCACCCAGTCGCCCAGCGCCACGATGAGGTCGGACTCCTCCGCGACCGGAATGAATGCCACCGGCATCACGAGTCCACGCACGGGATGCTGCCAGCGCAGCAGCGCCTCGGCGCCCTTGGGGCGGCCCTCGCGGTCCACCTGCGGCTGCAGGTACATGCGCAGCTCGCCCGCCTGGACCGCGTGGCGCAGCTCGCGCTCCGTGCGAAAGCGCTGCTCCGCCGCTTCGGCCATGCCCTGCTCGAAAAAGGCCACGCGCCCGCCGCCCAGCTCCTTGGCCTGGTGCAGCGCCGTGCCTGCGCGGCGCAGCGCGTCGTGCGCGCCATCGGTGCCGCTTTGCGGGTAGAGCGTCATGCCCACGCTCGCGCCCATGCGCACCCCTTCGGTATCGCCATCGAGCGGCAGAGGCTGCCGCAGGCCATGCAGCACCCCCTCGGCGAACGCCAGCATCTGCTGCCCCGCGTGCACCACGTCGCTGCCCAGCCCTTGCAGCACGATGCCGAACTCGTCCCCCGCCACGCGCACGAGCAGGCCTTCGCCCGGCAACTGGGCCTCAAGCCTCAGGGCCACGGCGCGCAGCAGGCGGTCGCCCATCTCGTTGCCGCGCGCGTCGTTGAACGTGGTAAAGCGGTCCAGATCAAGCAGCAGCAGCGCATGCACCTGCACCACGGGGCGGCCAAGCCGCCCCTGCAGGTTTTCGAGCCGCTGCATGAGCGCGAGCCGGTTGGGCAGGCCCGTGAGCGCGTCGAAGTACGCGAGGCGGTAGATTTCACTGGCCGCGCGGCGCGCCTCGGCCACACGCCCCTGGTAGCTGCGCCGCGACAGCAGCGTGGCCGCGGCCGTGAGCCCCAGGATGCCCGCGAAGTAGGCCACGTAGGCCAGCCGGTTGCCATACCGCGCTGGGGGCATCCAGCCTTGCAGGTCGCCCCAGATGAAGAACAGGAACAACGCCCCCGTGGCCCCTACGAGCCACAGCGTGGAACGCACACCAAGCACCCAGCCCGAAACGACGATGAGCACCGGGTAGTTGAGCAGGTTGGGCCCGCGTATGCCGCCGTTGGTCGTGGCCACCAGCGCCACGATGCACCACACGCCCCACACCAGCACCAGCGCCGCAAGGTGCGAGCGCCGCCAGTATCCGAGCAGCAGCGAGGCGCCCCCCATGAAGCCCGCGCCGAAGTTGAGCGCCACATGGGTCCAGGGCACGGGTCGGTCGAGCAGCAACAGCACCGCGATCGTGCAGCCCACGGCCCAGACCGTCCAGCCGCCGACCCGCACAAGGCGTTGCGCGGTCGCGTCTTCATGCATCGGCAGTGCCGTTGGAGCGGCATCGGTCATGGTGCAAGGGCGGGTGGGGGTGGTTTCGGATCGTAACGCGCTACCTTCCAGCCACAAACGCTTTTTTTGCCGCCTGGTCCTCGCAGGCCGCCGCCCGTCAGCCGCGCCGCGGCGGCGCCCTGCGCCCGCCGCCCTTGCCCCGCTCTTTGGCCAGCTCGGCCTTGCGGGCCAGGCGCTCGGCTTCCTGCGCGCGGCCAGCGGCAAGCCAGGCCTCGAACTCCTGGGGCGACTCCAGGCTCACGCGGCCCATGGCGCCCGTGCGGAAGTCGGTGAGGACGAGCTCGGCCGCCTTCTGCACATTCACGCGCCCGCCGCCCATCATGGCGCCGCGCTTGCGGCCGATGGCGTCGAGCAGCTCGTCGTCGTGCATGCCCGCCACCACGTCGGCGGGCAGGCCCAGCTTGTAGCGGGCCTCGATCTCGGGCACGTAGTGGCGCTGCAGGGTGCGCAGCAGCTCGAGGGCGACCAGTTCCTCGTCATAGGCGTTGCGGCCCACGGCGCCGCTGGCCGCGAGGTTGTAGCCGCTCTCGGGCACGATGATGCGCGGCCAGAGCATGCCGGGCGTATCCCAGAGGTAGAAGTCGTCGGCGATCACGATGCGCTGCTCGAGCTTGGTGATGCCCGCCTCATCGCCCGTCTTGGCCTGCACACGGCCCGCGAGCGTGTTGATGAGCGTGGATTTGCCCACGTTGGGGATGCCGCAGATCAGCACGCGCATGGGGCGCACCATGCCGCCGCGCTCCGGCGCGAGGAAGTGGCAGGCCTCGATGAGCCGCCGGGCCGGCGCACGCTCCGACGCGTCGAGCGGCACCGCACGCGTGCCGGGCTGGGCGTTGTACCAGGCGAGCCACGCATCGGTGCGCGCCGGATCGGCCAGATCCTGCTTGTTGAGCACCTTCACCGTGGGGCGGTGGCCCGTAAGTTCGGACAGCAGCGGGTTGGCGCTGGAGCCCGGCAGGCGCGCGTCCAGCACCTCGATCACCACGTCGATGTTTTTGATGCGCTCGGCAACTGCCTTGCGCGTGAGGTGCATGTGACCGGGAAACCACTGGATGGCCATGGGGAAGGTGTTTCGCTGTTGTTTGAGGGCGCAAGGATAATCGCGTCTCTTTGCCCCCTATCCGACATGCCCTCCAGCCCGCGCCAGAAACAAAACTCCGAAATGCTGTTCAAGGGGGTGGTGTGCGCGCTGATCGGCGCCGTGATTCTGCTCGCTCCCATCCTCGCGCGCTCGCCCAGCGTGCAGGATCTCATGCGCCAGGCCTCGCTCGTGGGCTGGTTCGCGCTCGTGCTCGGCGGTGCGTTCATCGCACGCGCCCTGTGGCAGCGCCGCCGGTGACCGACCGCCCCGCCTCCGATCTCGGCAGCGCCCAGGTCCTGTTCGCCACGCTGCAGGACCGCGCCAAGGCCGCCGGGCTCGCCCTGCGCCCGCCCCCGCCCGTGCCCACGAGCTGTTGCGGCCGCGGCTGTAACGGCTGCGTGTGGGAGGGGTTCTTTGCCGCCACCGAATACTGGCGCCAGGAGGCGCTGCTGCTGCTCAGCGACTGATTTAGGGCTTTTTGCCCTCATGTCGGCATGCAGCGGTGGCTGAATGCTATCTATTCAGTAGCAATCACACGCGCCGCCTCGGCACGCAGCTGCTGGGCCAGCCCTTCGGCCAGCTGCAGCCGGCGCAGCAGCCAGGGGGTAAGGTCGCTCTCCCCCAGCGGCGGCAGCGGCTCGGGGCCTGGCGCGGCATCCGCGCTGCCCGCCTGGGCGCCGCCCGCGGGCCCGGCACCGGTCAGGGTGGATTCAATGCGCTGCGCCGCCGCCTGCAGGGGCTGCTGCAGCTGGCCGGCCTGCAGATGCCCGCGGCGCAGCAGCAGCAAGGTCTTCACGGCCGTGAGCTGGGCCAGCAGCTGGTAGCAGTGCGCCTGCATGCGCTCCAGCGGCTCGAGCGGCGGGCGCACGGCGCGCGGTTCCTTCCAGGCACGCTCGGTGGCCTGCACCAGGGCCGAAAGGCTGTCGTAGGCCTCGCGCCGCGCCAGGCGCCAGGCCAGCTCGGGCGCGTTGTCCACCGCCTGCAGTTGCGCCAGGCCCAGTGCCTCGCGCGCATGGCGCGCCTGGGCCGCGAGCGTGCGCGCCACGAGGGCCGGCACCTGGTGGCGCTCCCACGAGGGCAGCACGTAGGCGAACGCCCAGGCGATGCCCGCGCCGATCAGCGTGTCGGCCAGGCGCTCGAACAGCGCAAAGGCCGTGCTGCCGCCCGCGTTGAGCATGTGCGACTGCACCAGCCCCAGCACCGTGGCCGCCACGGCCGTGACGAGGTAGCGCCGGATGGCGAAGCCATGGGCCACGGCCTGGGCCAGCGTCACGCACACGATCAGCGCGAGCGGCGGCCACTGGGCCGCAAGCACGGCCGACGCGAGCACGCAGCCCAGCAGCGTGCCCGCCACGCGCGCATTGCGCCGCTCCAGCGTCTGCGCCACGCTACCGCGCAGCACCACGACGATGGTCAGCAGGATCCAGTAGGCATGCGTGCCCCAGGGCAGCAGCCGCGATACGGCGTAGCCCACGGCGATGGCCAGGGTGGCGCGGATCGCATGGCGCAGCGGCGAGGCCTGCCAGCGCCACAGGCCCCAGAAGGGCTTCCAGCTCCAGCCCGCGGGGCTCACGAACATCTGCCAGCTCGCCCGCACCACGGCCAGATCGGGTGCGGCCTCGCCGCGCGCCAGGGCCGCGAGGTTGCGCACTTCGTTGTGGATGTGGCCGATGCGGTGCGACAGCCCGCGCGCGAGCCGTGCAGGCGTGAAGCCCAGGGCAGCCTCTTCCACGGGTACATCGAGGCGCGGCAGCAGGCTCTCGAACGTGGCGGGCGGGCGCCCGAGCAGCAGCGCGTCCGCCAATTGCTCGACCTCGTCGGCCAGATCCTGCAGCACGGCCTGCTGGCGCGCGAGCGCCTCGGCCTGGCCGGGCTGGGTGCGCAGCGCGTCGAGGTCGAGCTCGCAGGCGAGCAGGTGGTCGCGCATCTCAAGCGAAAGCAGCAGCATGCCCGCCAGCTGCAGGCGGCGCGGGGTGCGCGGCGATTCGAGCACGATGTCGCGCGCGCCCTGCAGCTGATCGGCCAGCGCCGCCTGGCGGCGCAGCAGCGGCGCCGTGAGGGGATTGGCGCCGCCACCCTGCACCGGCGCGGGCGTGAACTGGCGCGCCTGCAGCCGCATGAGCGCCGCGAGCGAGAGCAGCACGTCGGCGATGAGCTGCACGCGGTAGCGCGCATTCAGCGCCAGGTTGGCCAGCACAGCATAGGGCAGGTACAACAGCGCGCCCAGCCCGAAATAGAACGTGGTGGTGAGCGCGGCACGCCAGCTCTCACCGCCTTGCGGGATGGGCACGGCCATCGAGAACACCAGCGCGAACATGGCCGAGATGGCGATGGGCGCCCCGCGCTTGCCCCAGGCCATGGCCAGGAACGCGAGGAACGTGGCGGGCACCAGCAGCAGGCCCAGCGCCCAAGGCAGGTCGTGCAGGCGCTGCACCGCAAAAAACAGCGGCAGGCCCAGCAGCGGCGCGGGCAGCATGTGCCAGAACTTGCCGCGTTGGGGCGCGGGCATGTCGGGCGGGATCGAGACAATGACGCCCACGGCCGCCGCCGAGGCGGCCGCACCGCCCAGCCACAGGTGCACGCCGGCCGAGACCAGCAACAGCCCGAGCGCCACCGCCAGGCCGTTGGTGACGTAGTGGCTCAGCGCCACCCGCAAGGCGGCGCGCAGATGGGAGGCGGTGGTGGCTTGCATGGGATGGTGCGCCCGGTGCGCGGTACGCGCCCGGGCGAGGTCGGCAGCTTGGACTTTAGCCGCTCGCGCGCCCGCCGTGCAGGCGAAAAGGAGCGATCAGCCCAATTCCTGCGGTGCCATGTACTGCTGGCGCCAGGTCTCGAACGGCAGGGTGTCGGCCGCCTCGATGGCCTTTTGCGCGGCCACCGACTCCTCGGCCAGTGCCACGTAGCGCTGTTGCTGCTGCGCGCTCCAGGGCAGGCCCAGCAGGTGGTCGCGCGCCAGGGCCGATTGCGCGAGCGAGAACGACTCGAAACTGCAGCCATGCTGCTGCGCCATCGCGGCGAGCACGCGCGCCGAGGGGGCAAGCGAGGCATCCTGCAGCGTGGCCTGCGCATCGCGCAGCGCGGCGCCAAAGGCCTGCGTGCGGTGCGTCGCGTCCAGCGCGGCCGCAATAGGGCCGCACTCCTGCAGCACCTGCGCGGCCCAGTCCACCAGCGGCACGCGCTCGCCACGGCGCAGCAGGGTCAGGCCGGGCTCGCGGCCGCGCTCGGCCGTCTGGTGCTGGTTGTGCTTGAGCTCGGCGATCTCGGCAGGCGTATCGGGCGGGCTGTCGGAGAGCAGGCAGTGCAGCAGGAAAACGTCGAGCAGCCGCATGGTGGACGCCGTGATGCCCACGGGCACGAACGGATCCAGGTCCATGAGGCGCACCTCCACGTACTCCACGCCACGCTCGCGCAGCGCGTGCAGCGGGCGCTCGCCGCGGTGCACGGTGCGCTTGGGGCGGATGGTGCCGTAGAACTCGTTCTCGATCTGCAGCAGGCTGGTGGCCAGCTGGTTGTAGTCGCCCCCCGGGTTGCGGATGCCCACGGCCTCGTAGGCCGGGTACGGGCGCGTGAGCGCCTCGTGCAGCGAGTTGGCGTAGCCCTGCAGGCCGTTGTAGCTCACCGACAGCGAGGACTGGGCCTCGCTCTGGTAGCCCAGGCGCCCCATGCGCAGCGAGGTGGCATGCGGCAGGTACAGCGCCTGCCCTTCGCTGCCCATGGGCTGCAAGCTGTGCTCGCGCCCGGCCACGAAACACGGGCACAGCGCGGGCGAGGCGCCAAACAGGTACAGCAGCACGAAGGCGTGGCGGCGGAAATTGCGGATGAGCGCGAAGTACTGCTCGCTTGTCACGCCGGGCAGCGACCAGTTGTAGTGGATGCCCGAAATGGTCTGCATGCGCCGGCCATAGCGGTGGCCCAGGCCCATGCGGTAGATGCTCTTGGCGCGGCCGATGTGCGAGCTGCCGTAGCGCGCGAGCGGAATGGTCTCGTCGGTGGGCAGGCCGCAGGGCATGCTCGACACCCAGAGCATCTCGCCGCCCGCCTGGGCCAGCGTGCGCAGCACGAACTGGTGGATCTCGGTGAGTTCCCCCAGAGCGTCCTCCACCGCGAGGGGGGCCCCCGTGATGAGCTCGATCTGCGACTCGCTGTAGTCGGTGGTGATGTGCGGGTGCGTCAGCGCGGACCCAAGGGCCAGCGGGTGCGGCGTGAGGGCCAGGCCGCCCGTGGGCAGCACGCGAAGGCCCTCTTTCTCGATGCCGCGGCGGATGCCCGCCAGGCGCTCGGGGTCTTGCGCGGCAATGCGCTCGTGCAGTGTGGTCATGTGTTCGGTGCCGATCCGTCTCTTGGTGGGGTCGGAACTTAGCATGCCGGGGCCCCGATTGCCTGACACGGCGTCAATCCGGCCCGATTTCCGGGGCACTGGCACACGGCGCCACGCAAACGCCGTGTTTTGTTGTATAGGCCTCAGCGCCGGGCCGCCAGGGCCTTGCCGACCTCGTTCGTGCCCTGGGCCGCGCCGCTTTGCGGCACCTGCTCGCCCGCGCGGTCGGTGACCTCGGCCAGGCGCGCCGCAAGCTGCTCGGGCACATCGGCGCCCAGCCCCAAGTGAATGCCCTGGGTCAGCGTGATGTGGGCCGCCTCGAACGTACCTGCGCCCGCGCACAGGATGGTGCGCGTGGGGGCGCTCTCGTGCGCCAGCACCAGCATGGCGGGCACCACGGCCTCGGGCTTGAGGGCGGCCAGCACCTCTTCGGGCATCAGGCCCTCGGTCATGCGCGTGGCGGCCGTGGGGGCCAGGGCGTTCACGTGGATGCCGTACTTGGCCCCCTCGATCGCGAGGGTCTGCATGAGGCCGACCTGCGCGAGCTTGGCCGCGCCGTAGTTGGCCTGGCCGAAGTTGCCGTACAGGCCCGTGGACGAGGTCGTCATCACGATGCGCCCGTAGTTCTGCGCCACCATGTGCGGCCACACGGCCTTGCAGCAGTGGGCCGCGCCCATGAGGTGGACCTGGACCACGAGGGCGAAGTCCGCCATGTCCATCTTGGCGAACGATTTGTCGCGCAGGATGCCGGCGTTGTTCACGAGGATGTCCACGCGGCCCCAGGCGTCGACGGCCTGCTGCACCATGGCCTGCACGGCCGCGAAGTCGGTCACCGAGGCGCCGTTGGCCAGCGCCTCGCCGCCCGCCGCGCGGATCTCATCGACCACGGCCTGCGCGGCCGAGACCGACCCGCCGCTGCCGTCCACCGCGCCGCCCAGGTCGTTGACGAGCACCTTGGCGCCGCGCGCCGCCAGCGCCAGCGCATGCTGGCGGCCCAGGCCGCCGCCCGCGCCCGTCACGATGGCCACGCGGCCCTTGAAGTCGATGCTTGCCATGGTTGTCCTTGCCTCCTTGGTAAATGCAATGGAGGCGCACTCTAGCGCAAGGCGCGGCGGCGGCGCGTTGCGCAGGTGACTGGAAGCGGTGGGCAGGCGGCGCTCAGGCGCCGTAGTCCACGGCGCGCGAAAAGCGCGGCTCGCGGTGCCAGTCCCAGTACATGCGGACCATGCGCTGGGTGACCGGCCCCACGGCGCCTGGCCCCACGGGCACGCCATCCACGCGCGTGACGGGCAGCACGCCGCCGCCCGAGGTCGAGAGGAACACCTCGCGCGCGCCGCGCAGTTCGGCCGCGGGCAGCGCGCGCTGCTCGCAGGGCAGCCCCTGGGCCTGCGCCATCTCCAGCACGGTGCGCCGCGTGATGCCTTCGAGCACCCCGGTGGCCGGCGTGACCAGCACGCCCTGCGCGTTCACGCAGAACACGTTGAAGCCCGGCCCTTCCACCACGTTCCCCGCGCCATCGCTGAGCACCACGGTGTCGCCGCCGGCATCGAGCGCGCCCAGCAGGCCCATCGTGAGGTCGTTCCAGTGGTAGTTCTTGGCGCGCGGGTCCACGCTGCCCGCGGGAATGCGCTGCACGTCGCTCACCACGAGGTTCAGGCCGCGTTCGCGCTGCTCGGCATTGGCGATCCAGACATAGGGCACGGCGAAGGCGTAGAAGCGGTTCACGGCCTGGCGCGGGTCGCGCGAGCCCCAGGGCGGCTGGCCGCGCGTGACGATCATCTCCACGTAGGCGCTGCGCAGTCCCGACAGGCGCACGCAATGCGCCAGCACATCGGCGATCTCGTCGGCCGACAGCCCCGGGTCGAGCCGGAAGCGCGCGCAGCTCGCGAAAAAGCGCTCCAGGTGCGCATCGAGCCGGAAGAAGGCCCCCTCCCACACCGTGACCACGTCGTAGGTCGCGTCGGAGCGCAGAAAGCCCCAGTCGGTGATCGGGATGGCAGCCTCGCCAATGGGCACGTAGGCGCCGCGAACGTAGGCGGCGCCCTGCGAGTAGTCGGGCGGTGTGGAGGTCATGCGGGTATTCTGTAGGGCTTGCTCGGGAGCGCCAACCTCCCCCACGGGCCCGTGGCCTCGCCACAACGTACGGGCCACCCCTCAAGAACTTAGGAGCATTCGATGAAAGCCATCTGGAACGGCGTGGTCGTCGCCGAGAGCGACGACACCGTCCTGGTCGAAGGGAACCACTACTTCCCCGAAAGCGCGCTCAAGCGTGAGTACTTCACCTTCAGCAACCACAAGACCATGTGCCCCTGGAAGGGCCAGGCCACCTACCTGTCCCTGCTCGTCAACGGCGAACTCAACCCCGAGGCCGCCTGGACCTACGCCGACCCCAAGCCCGAGGCCGAGTCCATCCGGGGCCGCGTGGCGTTCTGGAAGGGCGTGAAGGTCGAGGCCTGACGCGCACGGCGAGGCTGCTCCGGGTTATCCCGTACGGCACTGGACAATTGTGTGGATAACCGTGGGCAAGTCCTGTATGGCGCAGGCAAGTGCTTGATTCACAAAGAAAAGCATCAAACTGCCCATTTTTTAGGCAACACTGGCTACACCTTGTCCCGGTTATCCCTGTCCGTACTGGACAATCATGTGGATAACCTTGAACAAGTTCTGTATGACGATGCTAAGTGCTTGATTGGCAAGGCATATCCTTGGATTGCCCAAAAAATAGGCGCCGGTGGCCGGGTACATGCGCAATGGCGTGAATGCTCCCGCGAGGAGCTTTCGGAACCAGGTTATCCCGCCCCGCACGGGACAATCTTGTGGACAACTTTGGACAAGCCCTGTATGGCCACGCTAAGTCATTGATTCGCAAAGAATATCCTTGCATTGCTGAAAAACAAGGCAGCCACGCCCCATCCTGCTGCCCCAAATGCTCTTTATTTCATAGCTGCCCACGCTTGCAGGGCAAGCGCTATAAGCCCCAAACGCTTTCATGATCCATCCGCCGCTCGCCCACAGCGCCGCCGCCGAGCGCAACCAGGCGCCCATCCTCGCGGTGCTGCAGGCCTTGCTGCCGCTCCAGGGGGCTGCGCTCGAGATCGCCAGCGGCACGGGCCAGCATGCCGCGCACTTCGCTGCGGCCCTGCCCGGCTGGACCTGGCAACCCACCGATCTGGACGACCATCACTTCGGTGCCATCGCCGGCTGGGCAGCCCAGGCGGGCGCGCGCAACGTGCTGCCGCCCCTGCGGCTCGACGTGCGGGCTGCCGACTGGCCCGCCGACGGCCCGGACTTCGCCGCGCCGTTCGACCTGGTTTACTGCGCCAACATGCTGCACATCGCGCCCTGGGCCTGCTGCGCAGGCCTGATGCAGGGCGCAGCGCGCCACCTGGCGCCGGGCGGAGTGCTCGTCACCTACGGCCCTTACCTTGAGGACGGCGTGCCCACCGCCCCCGGCAACCTCGCGTTCGACGCCAGCCTGCGCGCCCAGGACCCGGACTGGGGCATCCGCCGCCTCGCGGACGTGGCCCAAGCCGCCGCGGACGCCGGGCTGCGCCTGGCCGCACGCCACGCCCTGCCCGCCAACAACCTGCTGCTGGTGTGGACCCGCGCCACGCCCGCTGCCCCTTCGCTTCTATCCAACCCATGAACCAGCCTTCCGCCCCCTTCTTCACCGCCCGCATCGAGCCCGACGGCCTGCAGTGCGATGCCTGGCCCGACCAGCCCCTGCTGCACTCCATCGAACAGGGCGGTATCGACTGGCCCAGTTCCTGCCGCAACGGCACCTGCCGCACCTGCATCGGCCACCTCGCACAGGGCCGCGTGCGCTACGAGATCGAGTGGCCCGGCCTCACGGCCGAGGAGAAGGCCGAGGGCTGCGTGCTGCCCTGCGTGGCCTACCCCGAGTCCGACGTGGTGCTGCAGGGCAGCGCCATCTGAGCGGCGCCCGCGTGCACTCCAGCCGCAGGAGCCAAGCCCCTGTTTGCACCGCAGCGCCGCAGGCTGGACTAAAATCGGCCGCTTCGAGAGCGCATCCCCCACCGGGCACGCTTTCACCGTGCGGCCGCGCCGCATCGCATGTTCTTTGGGGCGCCCGCCGGGCGCTCAGCCCGTCGGCCATCAGGAACCTGCGCTGCCCCTGACCGCCAGACACGGCCCCCAACGAAAGCCCTCCATGACTACCCCCCTCACCCCCGTGCCCGTCTCGCCGGTGGAAGACATCGTGGCCGAGATGCGCGCCGGGCGCATCGTCATCCTCGTGGACGAGGAAGACCGCGAAAACGAAGGCGACCTGGTGCTCGCCGCCGACCATGTGACCCCCGAGGCCATCAACTTCATGGCGCGCTTCGGCCGCGGCCTGATCTGCCTCACGCTCACGCGCGAGCGCTGCGAGCGCCTCTCGCTGCCGCCCATGGTGGCGCGCAACGGCACCAAGATGGGCACGGCCTTCACCGTGTCGATCGAGGCCGCCGAGGGCGTGACCACGGGCATCTCCGCCGCCGACCGCGCGCGCACCGTGGCCGCCGCCGTGGCGCCGAACGCCCAGGCCAGCGACCTCGTGCAGCCCGGCCACATCTTCCCGCTGCAGGCCGTGGATGGCGGCGTGCTCATGCGCGCGGGCCACACCGAGGCCGGCTGCGACCTCGCCGGCATGGCCGGCTGCAGCCCCGCTGCCGTGATCTGCGAAGTCATGAAGGACGACGGCACCATGGCGCGCCTGCCCGACCTGCAGCTCTTCGCAGCCGAGCACGGCATCAAGATCGGCACCATCGCCGACCTCATCGAATACCGCAGCCGCAACGAGTCGCTGGTCACGCGGGTGGGCAGCCGCCCGCTCGTCACGGCCTTTGGCGAATTCACGGCCCACGCGTTCCGCGACGCGCCGAGCAACAGCGTGCACCTGGCCCTCGTCAAGGGCACCTGGAGCGCGCAGGACACTGTGCCCGTGCGCGTGCACGAGCCCCTGTCGGTGTTCGACGCGCTCGAGGTCAACCGCTCCATGCACTCGTGGGGCCTGGACACCAGCCTGCAGTACATCGCCCGCCAGGGCAAGGGCGTGGCCGTACTGCTCAACTGCGGCGAAAGCGCCGAGCAGCTGCTCGAACAGTTCGAGGGCAAGGCCCGCTCGGCGCAGGCGCCCGAGCGCGGCCGCATGGACCTGCGCACCTACGGCGTGGGCGCGCAGATCCTGCGCGAATGCGGCGTGCAGAAGATGCAGCTCATGGGCCAGCCGCGCCGCCTGCCCAGCATGGCGGGCTACGGGCTCGAGATCACCGGCTATATCCCGAAGGAATAACCATGTTTGGCGCAGAAAAAGGAACGGCGGACAAGCAGGGCGGCAAGAAGCTGCACATCGGCATCGTCCAGGCCCGCTTCAACGAAAGCATCACCAACGCGCTCGCGGCGGCCTGCCGCGAAGAGCTGCTCGCGCTCGGCGTGCAGGACAAGCACATTGACCATGTATTCGTGCCCGGCGCGCTCGAAGTGTCCGTGGCCTTGCAGGCCATGGCCGAGAGCGACAAGTACGACGCGCTCGTGGCCCTGGGCTGCATCATCCGCGGCGAGACCTACCACTTCGAGCTCGTGGCCAACGAGTCGGGCGCCGGCGTCTCGCGCGTGGCCCTCGACTACCACCTGCCCGTGGCCAACGCCATCCTGACGACGGAAAACCTGGAACAGGCGATTGCGCGCCAGACCGAGAAGGGGCGCGACGCCGCCCATGTCGCCGTGGAAATGGCCAACCTGCTGGACGCGCTGTCATGAGCACCACCCCGCCTCCCGCACAGCCCCGCGTCCCGGGCCGCACGCGCACGGGCGCGCGCAAGGCGTCGAGCAAGCCGGGCCGCACGCGCGCACGCGAGTTTGCGCTGCAGGGGCTGTACCAGCACCTGGTCGGGCGCAACGAGGCCGCGGCCATCGACCTGTTCACGCGCGACCTCTCGGGCTTTCACAAGGCCGACACCGCGCACTACGACGCCCTGCTGCACGGCTGCATCGCCAGCGCCGCCGACCTGGACGGCCTGATCGCCCCGCTGCTGGACCGCCCACTGGCCGAAATCTCGCCCATCGAGCACGCCGTGATGTGGATAGGCGCCTACGAATTCCAGCACTGCCTGGACGTGCCCTGGCGCGTGGTGCTCAACGAGTGCATCGAACTGGCCAAGGAGTTTGGCGGCACCGACGGACACAAGTACGTCAACGGCGTGCTCGGCAGCCTGGCACCCAAGCTGCGGCCCGACGAGGTGCAGGCCGATTCCGCCAACCGCAAGTAACGCCCCCACGCCTGACTGAAGCGCCATCTCGCCCCCGGCGCCCTGGTCGTCACCCCAGACTCCGCCGCCGCTGGCGCGGCCCCTGCCATGAAGACATCCACCCGCGCTGCGCGCATCGAACCGTTTTATGTGATGGAGATCGCCAAGGCCGCCCAGGCCCTGGCGGCCGAAGTGGCGGGCAGCAGTTCGCCCATGATCTTCCTGAACATTGGCGAACCCGACTTCACCGCCCCGCCCCTGGTGCAGGAGGCTGCAGCCAAGGCCGTGCGCGATGGCGCCACACAGTACACCCAGGCGCTGGGCATTGCGCCGCTGCGCGAGCGCATCAGCGACTGGTACGCGCAGCGCTTTGGCGTGCAGGTGCCGGCGCGGCGCATCGCCATCACGGCGGGCGCCTCGGCCGCGTTGCAGCTGGCCTGCCTGGCCTTGATCGACGCGGGCGACGAGGTCTTGATGCCCGACCCCAGCTACCCCTGCAACCGGCATTTCGTGAGCGCCGCCGAGGGCACGGCGGTGCTGATCCCCACCACGGCCGCCGAGCGCTTCCAGCTCAGCGCCGAGAAAGTGCACGCCGCCTGGGGCCCCAAGACGCGCGGCGTGCTGCTGGCCTCGCCCTCCAACCCCACGGGCACCTCGATCGCGCCCGAGGAGTTACGCCGCATCCACGGCGTGGTGCAGGAGCGCGGCGGCATCACGCTGATCGACGAAATCTACCTGGGCCTGTCGTACGAAGAACAGTTCGGCCACACGGCGCTGGCGATCGACGACGACATCATCAGCATCAACAGCTTCAGCAAGTACTTCAACATGACGGGCTGGCGCCTGGGCTGGATGGTGGTGCCCGAAGCACTGGTGCCCGTGGTCGAGCGCCTGGCGCAAAACCTGTTCATCTGCCCCAGCACCATCGCGCAGCACGCAGCGCTGGCCTGCTTCGAAGCCGAGAGCCTGGCCGAATACGAACGCCGCCGCGCCGAATTCAAGGCGCGGCGCGACTACTTCATCCCCGCGCTGCAAAGCCTGGGCCTGCAGGTGCCGGTGATGCCCGATGGCGCCTTCTACGCCTGGGCCGATTGCAGCGCCGCCTGCGAGCGCCTGGGCGTGAACGGAAGCTGGGATCTGGCCTATGCCCTCATGCGCCAGGCCCACCTGGCCGTGACCCCTGGGCGTGACTTTGGCACGCACGACCCGCAGCGCTATGTGCGTTTTTCCACCGCCAACTCCATGGCCCAGTTGCAGGAAGCCGTGGCACGCCTCCAACCCCTGCTGGCGTAAGGCGGCCATGGCATTCCAGCTCCCCATCCGCATCTACTGGGAGGACACCGATGCCGGTGGCATCGTGTTCTACGCCAACTACCTCAAGTTCTTCGAGCGCGCGCGCACCGAGTGGCTGCGCTCGCTGGGGCTCGCGCAGCACAAGTTGCGGGAACAAACGGGCGGCATGTTCGTCGTAACCGATGCGCAGCTCAAATACCACCGCCCGGCCCGGCTCGACGATGAACTCATTGTTACCGCGGTTTTGATTGAAAAGGGCCGGGCGTCCTTGACAATAGGGCAGCAAGCGCTCCTGAAACCAGAGCACATGACCGATTCCCCCAGCACCGCATCCTTACTGCTGTGCGAAGGCACGATCCGCATCGGCTGGGTCGATGGCGCCACGATGCGCCCCGCGAGAATCCCGAACTTCCTCCTGGAACAATTCCCATGAATTCCCAAGACATGTCCATCGTCAACCTTGTGCTGCACGCCAGCTGGGTGGTGCAGCTCGTGATGCTGCTGCTGGTGGGCGTCTCGATCGCGAGCTGGGCCGCGATCTTCCGCAAGCTGTTCGCGCTCAAGCGCGTGAAGTCGCTCAACGAGGACTTCGAGCGCGAGTTCTGGTCGGGCACCAGCCTCAACGACCTGTATGCCAGCGCCGCACAGAACGCCAAGCACGCAGGCCCCATGGAACGCATCTTCGCCAGCGGCATGCGCGAATACCAGAAGCTGCGCGAGCGCCGCATCAGCGACCCCGGCACCCTGCTCGACGGCGCGCGCCGCGCCATGCGCGCGAGCTTCCAGCGCGAAATGGACGTGGTCGAATCGAGCCTGTCCTTCCTCGGCTCGGTGGCATCGGTCAGCCCCTACGTGGGCCTGTTTGGCACCGTGTGGGGCATCATGCACGCGTTCACGGGCTTCGCGGGCATGGAGCAGATCACGCTCGCCACGGTGGCGCCCGGCATCGCCGAGGCGCTGGTGGCCACGGCCATCGGCCTGTTTGCGGCCATTCCGGCCGTGATTGCCTACAACCGCTTTGCACGCGACATCGATCGCGTCGCCACACACCAGGAGACCTTCATCGAGGAGTTCTCCAACATCCTGCAGCGCAACCTGGGCGCGCACCCGGCCCACAGCCCCTCGGGCCACTGAACCGCGCAAGGAGCCCTACATGCCCACCATGGCCTCCCGCAGTGGCAGTCGCCGCCGTTCGATGAACGAGATCAACATGGTGCCCTTCATCGACGTGATGCTGGTGCTGCTCATCATCTTCATGGTGACGGCGCCCATGCTCACGCCGGGCGCCATCGACGTGCCCAGCGTGGGCAAGAGCAAGAACCAGCCCAAGTCCTTCGCTTCGGTGATCGTCGCCAAGGACGGCTCGCTGCGCTTCAAGACCAAGGACGCCGAGCGCACCCTCACGGCGCGCGAGATCGGCGATGCGGCGCTGAGTTGGCAGAAGGCGCAGCCCGACGAGTCCGCCGTGATCATCGCCGCGGAAAAGACCGTGTCCTATGAAACCGTCGTGAAGGCCATGGACGCGCTACAGCGCGCCGGCGTGCAGCGCGTGGGCCTGTCCGTGAAGCAAGGGAACAACTGACCGGCCCGCGGACTCCATCCCCCACCCACACATGCACGCCCTCAACGACCGCGACCAATTTGCGCCTCCCCGCCCGCCGGGCCGCCTGCGTGCCATCACGCTGGCCGTGCTCGCGCACGCGCTCCTGCTGGGCGCGCTGACCTGGGGCGTGAAGTGGAAGACCAGCGCCGACCAACCCGCCGTGGAGGCCGAGCTATGGTCGGCCATCCCCCAGCAGGCCGCGCCCGCCCCGGTTGCGCCGCCTCCGCCGCCCGCGCCGGAGCCCGAGCCCCCCCGGCCCGCTCCGGCCCCGCCGCCGCCCGCTCCTCCTCCGCCGCGCCAGGCAGAGCCCGACACGCGCGAGGCCGACATCGCCCTGGAGCGCCAGAAGAAGCGGCTCGAGGAAGAAAAGAAGCAGCGCCAGCAGCAGCTGGAGCGCGAAAAGCGCGAACGCGAGCGCAAGGAACAAGAGCACCGCGAGCGCCTGGAGCAGGAAAAGAAAGAGCGCCTGGAGCAGGAGAAAAAGGAACGGCTGCAGAAGGAAAAAGCCGAGCGCGAGAAAGAACAGCGCGAAAAGCTGGCCGAGCAGAAGAAGGCCGAACAGGAAAAGCAGAAGAAGCTTGCCGAGGACAAGCGCAAGGCCGAAGCCGACGCCAAGCGCCTCGAAGATCAGCGCCAGGCCAATCTGCGCCGCATACAGGGCCTGGCCGGCGCCACGGGCGGAGAAACCGCCACGGGCAACGCCCAGCGCAGCTCAGGCCCCTCGGGCAGCTACGGCGGCCGTGTGGCGGCCAAGGTCAAGCCGAATATCGTCTACCCCGACGCGGTGTCGGGCAACCCCCGCGCCGTGGTCGAGGTGCGCGCGGCGCCCGACGGCACCATCGTGGGCCGCCGGATCATCCAGTCGAGCGGCAACAAGGCCTGGGACGAAGCCGTGCTGCGCGCGCTGGACAAGACCGAAACCCTGCCCCGCGATGTGGATGGCCGCGTGCCTTCATCGCTCGAGATCGGCTTCCGTCCCCAGGACTGACGCGCCCATCCTAAGCAAAGAGGCCCGCATGCGGGCCTCTTGGGTTTTGCTGAGCGGGAAAACTCAGTCGCGCTGCTCGATCAGCCGGTTGATGCGCAGCGCCCCCAGCGTGCACACCACGCCCGACAGCAGGTACAGAGACACCGCCCCCAGACCAAAGCGCGCCGACAGCCCCAGCGCCACGAGGGGCGCGAAGGCGGCACCGATCAGCCAGGCCAGGTCCGCCGACAGCGCCGCGCCCGTGTAGCGGTACTGCGCGGAGAAATTGGCCGTGACAGTGCCCGAGGCCTGGCCGTACGACAGGCCCAGCAGCACGAAGCCCACGAGCAGGAACACGTTGTTGCCCACCGGGCCCTCGCCCAGCAGCCACGGCGCCGTGAAACTGAACAGGCCGATCAGCACGGCCATGGAGCCCAGCAGATTGCGCCGCCCGAACCGGTCGGCCAGCCACCCGGAGCCCACAATGGCCCCGGCCGCGAGAAAGGCCCCCACGATCTGCACGCACAGCACCTGGGTCATGGACTGGTCGGAGTACATGGCGATCCACGACAGCGGGAACACCGTGACAAGGTGAAAGAGCGCAAAGCTTGCGAGCGCGGCGAACGCGCCGATCAGCACGTTGCGCCCCTCATCGGCCAGCACGCGCCTGACGCTCACGGGCTGGAGCTCGCGCTCCTGCAGCAGTTCAGCGTAGGACTGGCCCACAACGAGCCGCAGCCGCGCGAACAGCGCCACCACGTTGATGGCGAACGCCACGAAGAACGGGTAACGCCAGCCCCACTCGAGGAACTCCTCCGCGCTCAGGCTGCTGTACAGGTAGGCAAACAGGCTGGCCGCCATCACGAAGCCCACCGGCGCGCCCAGCTGGCCGATCATGGCGTACCAGCCGCGGCGCTCCGGCGGCGCCGCCATGGCCAGCAGCGACGGCAGGCCGTCCCAGGTACCGCCCAGGGCCAGGCCCTGGCCGAAGCGCAGGATCACGATCGCCACGATGGCGGCAGCGCCCACGGAGTGGTAACTGGGCAGGAAGGCCATGCCCGCCGTGCAGGCCCCGAGCAGGAACAGCGCCATCGTGAGCTTGGTGCCCCGCCCCCAGCGCCGCTGCACGGCCATCGAAATGGCCGTGCCCAGGGGCCGGGCCACGAAGGCCAGGGCAAAGATGGCAAAGGCCATCAGCGTGCCCTCCAGGCGCGAAAGAAAGGGAAACAGCAGGGTCGGAAAGACCAGGACGCTCGCGATGCCGAATACGAAGAAATCGAAGTACTCGGACGACCGTCCAATGATCACACCCACGGCGATTTCACTGGGCGTCACATCTTCATCCGTGTGCGCCCGTGCGAGAGACCCCGCACCCTCAAAGCCCGGCACAGGAAGTGCCGCAGAACCGTGGCCGTTCATACGATTGCTCCTTGACTGACTGACACGGCTCCGTTCTACACGCAAGCCCCCAGCCCCACAAGTGCGCTTTCACCATGGGCGCCAGCGGAAAACCCTGATTGTCAAGACCCGACAGAGCCTTCCTTGACCCATCTCGACCATCTGGCGCACCACCCCTTTTGACCCATAGCTCTTTGACCCTGGACAAAATGTCCAATCGACAAAATAGCTAGCCGCATTACATTCGGCGCGTTCAGTCACTCGCGTTTACCCCTAAAAACGCCCTTTGTCGCGCCCCTAGCATGCTAAAAACCAAGGAACTCCGCGGGCCTGCCTGGCTTGCCGCGGCCGCCCTGACAGCCGGCCTCGCCGGCTGCAGCAAGGCCGTCGTACTCAACCCGGCCGGCGACGTCGCCGCCCAGCAGGGCCAGTTGGTCGTCACGGCCACCCTGCTGATGCTGATCATCATCGTGCCGGTGATCCTGCTCACGCTCCTCTTCGCCTGGAAATACCGCCAAGGCAACACCGAGGCCGAGTACGACCCCGACTGGCATCACTCCACCACGCTGGAGCTGGTGATCTGGACCGTGCCGCTCTTGATCATCATCGCGCTGGGGGCCCTCACCTGGATCACGACCCACAAGCTCGATCCCTACCGCCCCCTGGACCGCATCGACGCCCACCGCCCCGTGGCCGCCGACGTGAAGCCCCTGGAGGTGCAGGTGGTAGCCATGGACTGGAAATGGCTGTTTTTCTACCCCGAGCAGGGCATCGCCACCGTGAACGAGCTGGCCGCCCCCGTGGACCGTCCGATCCGCTTCAAGCTCACGGCCACCTCGACCATGAACGCGTTCTACGTGCCCGACCTGGCCGGCATGATCTATGCCATGCCCGGCATGCAGACCGAGCTCAACGCGGTCATCAACAAGCCCGGCGTGTTCCAGGGCCTGGCATCGCACTACAGCGGCGCGGGCTTCTCGGGCATGACGTTCAAGTTCCACGGCCTGAGCGATGCGGACTTCGCCCAGTGGGTGCTCAAAGCCAAGCAGGAAGGCAAGCCGCTCGACAGCGCCACCTACCTCACGCTGGCCAAGCCCAGCCAGCGTGACCCCGTGCAGCGCTTCTCCACCGTGGAAGAAGGCCTGTACGGCAAGGTGCTCAACCGCTGCGTCGAGGACGGCAAGCTGTGCATGCATCACGTGATGGCCATCGATGCCCAAGGCGGCGAGGCCTACCTGAAGGCCGCAGGCCTGAACCTGCCCCAGGACGTCTGCACGGCAGGCAACGCAGCGCAGATTCTGGCCGCCCTGCAGCCCTCTGCCGCCCCCGGAGCCTCCACCCAACAGTGAGTTTGACGGACCGGGAGCGGGCACGCGCCGGCGACCGGTCCACTAGCCAAGAGAATTCGATATGTCTGAGCAAACTACCCCAGCCCACTGGCTGTTGGGCCGCATCACCTGGGACTCCATCCCGATGGCGCACGAGCCCATCGTGCTGTGGACCTTCATCGCGGTGGTGCTGGGCGGCCTGGTTGTGCTGGCCGCCCTCACGAAGTTCCGCCTGTGGACGCCGCTGTGGCGCGACTGGATCTGCAGCATCGACCACAAGAAGATCGGCATCATGTACATGATCCTGGGCTTGGTCATGTTCCTGCGCGGCTTCGCCGACGCGGCGATGATGCGCCTGCAGCAGTCCATGGCCTTCGGCGATAACCTGGGCTACCTGCCGCCGCACCACTACGACCAGATCTTCACGGCCCACGGCGTGATCATGATCTTCTTCGTGGCCATGCCCTTCGTCACGGGCCTGATGAACTACCTCGTGCCGCTGCAGATCGGCGCACGCGACGTGTCGTTCCCGTTCCTCAACAACTTCAGCTTCTGGATGACGACGGGCGGCGCCGTGCTGGTGATGCTCTCGCTGTTCCTGGGCGAGTTCTCCACCTCGGGCTGGCTGGCGCTGTCGAACCTCGGGGCGCAGGACCCCGGTGTGGGGCTGGACTATTACATCTGGGGCCTGCAGATCGCGGGCGTGGGGACCACCTTATCGGGCATCAACCTGATCGTCACCATCATCAAGATGCGCGCGCCGGGCATGAACCTCATGAAGATGCCCGTGTTCACCTGGACCGCCCTGTGCACCAACGCGCTCATCGTGGCCACCTTCCCCGTCCTGACGGCCGCGCTGGTGCTGATGTCGCTGGACCGCTATGTCGGCACCAACTTCTTCACGAACGACCTGGGCGGCAACGCCATGCTGTACGTGAACCTGATCTGGATCTGGGGCCACCCCGAGGTGTACATCCTCGTGCTGCCGGCCTTCGGCGTGTATTCGGAGATCGTGGCCACGTTCAGCAAGAAGCGCCTGTTCGGCTACACCTCCATGGTGTACGCCACGGTGTGTATCACCATCCTGTCCTACCTGGTGTGGCTGCACCACTTCTTCACCATGGGCTCGGGCGCGAGCGTGAACACCTTCTTCGGCATCACGACGATGATCATCTCGATCCCCACGGGCGCGAAGATCTTCAACTGGCTGTTCACCATGTACAAGGGCCGCATCCGCTTCAACGTGCCCATGCTGTGGACGGTGGGCTTCATGTGCACCTTCGCCATTGGCGGCATGACCGGCGTGCTGCTGGCCGTGCCCCCGGCCGACTTCGTGCTGCACAACAGCCTGTTCCTGATCGCCCACTTCCACAACGTGATCATTGGCGGCGTGGTGTTCGCCGTGTTCGCGGGCATCAACTACTGGTTCCCCAAGGCCTTCGGCTACAAGCTCGACGAGTTCTGGGGCAAGTGCTCGTTCTGGTTCTGGCTGGTGGGCTTCTGGGTCGCGTTCACGCCGCTGTACATCGTGGGCCTGATGGGCGCGACGCGCCGCGTGAACCACTTCGAGGACCCCTCGCTGCAGATCTGGTTCGTCATCGCCGCCTGCGGCGCGGCGCTGATCGCACTGGGTATCGCGAGCTTCCTGATCCAGCTCGTGGTCAGCTACCTGCGCCGCGAACAGCTGCGCGACGTGACGGGCGACCCCTGGGACGCGCGCACGCTGGAGTGGGCCACCTCCTCGCCCCCGCCGCAATACAACTTCGCCTTCACCCCCGTGGCGCACGAGATCGACGCCTGGTGGGACATGAAGAAGCACGGCTACCAGCGTCCGCTGAAGGGCTTCCAGTCCATCCACATGCCCGCCAACACGGGGGCTGGGGTGATCATCTCCGGTCTTGCGCTGGTCGTCGGCTTTGCACTGATCTGGCACATGTGGCTGCTCGCAGGCGTGTCGTTCGCCGCCCTGCTGCTGGCTTCCATCATCCACACCTTCAACTACAAGCGTGACTTCTACATCCCCGCATCCGAAGTGATTGCCACGGAAGAAGCCCGCACACTCCAACTGGCCCGCCATGTCTGACATCCGCATCCAAGCTGGCGCCGCAGCAGGCGCCCTGGCCCCTCGCGAGTACCACCTCGCGCACGAACCCCATCCGCCCAACGGTACGGCGCTGGGCTTCTGGCTCTACCTGATGAGCGACTGCCTCATCTTCGCCGCCCTGTTTGCCACCTACGGCGTGCTGGGCCGCAGCTATGCGGCGGGCCCCACGGGCGCGCAGTTGTTCGACCTCACCCTGGTGGCCATCAACACGGCATTCCTGCTGCTGTCTTCCATCACCTTCGGCTTTGCCATGCTGCGCAAGCAGCTGGGCGACGTGAAGGGCACACTGCTGTGGCTGGCCGTGACCGGACTTTTTGGCCTGTGCTTCCTGGGCCTGGAGCTGTACGAATTCGCACACCTGCTGCACCAGGGCGCAGGCCCGCAGCGCAGTGCCTTCCTGTCGGCTTTCTTCACGCTGGTGGGCACCCACGGTCTGCACGTCACCTTCGGCCTCATCTGGCTGGTGGTGTTGATGGTCCAGATTGGCAAGCATGGGCTGATCCCCGAGAACAACCGGCGCCTGATGTGCCTGTCCATGTTCTGGCACTTCCTGGATGTGGTCTGGATCGGCGTTTTCACCTTTGTGTACCTGATGGGGGTGCTGTAAATGAGCGCACACGCACACAACTCGCATTCGCACGCAGCTCACGCCGGGCATGACGATCACCACCACGACGAGGGCCCGCACAGCACGTTCTCGGGCTACATGGTCGGCTTCATCTTGTCCATTATCCTCACGGCGATTCCGTTCTGGCTCGTCATGTCCAAGGTGATTGCGGACCGCAACACGGCGGTGCTCGTGCTCGGTGGCTTTGCCGTCCTGCAGATCCTGGTGCACATGGTCTGCTTCCTGCACATGAACGGCAAGCTCGAAGGCGGCTGGACCATGCTCTCGACCGTCTTCACGCTGATCTTCGTGGCGGTCGGGATTGCCGGCACGCTGTGGGTCATGTTTCACATGAACGCCAACATGATGCCCGAGCATCCTCCGCTGCCCGGCATGCACCAGGGCGCCGAACACCACCAGGCGCCTTGACCCCCCACGCCCCCCCAGGAGACGCGGGCCGCCAGCGCCCGCACTCCAACCTCACGATGGCGGTGCTCGCCCTGGCGGGCATCGCCTTGTTTCTGGGCTTCGCCGCCCTGGGCACCTGGCAGGTGCAACGCCGCGCCTGGAAGCTGGACCTCATCGCGCGGGTCACGCAGCGGCTGCAAGCCGCACCCGTGCCTCTTCCCGTCCCCGCCGAGTGGCCGCGCATCGACGCAGCCGGCTACGAATACCTGCCCGTGCGCGCCCAGGGCCGGTGGCTGGCGGGCCAGACCGTGCTGACCCAGGCCACCACCGAGCTGGGCGCGGGCTTCTGGGTGCTGACCCCGCTGCAGATGGCCGACGGCACCCAGGTGCTGGTCAATCGCGGCTTCATTCCGCAGGCCCAGCGCGCCCAATGGCTGCCCGCGGCGGGCAGCACCCCGGCTGCAGAAAACGTGTCCGTCGAAGGCCTGCTGCGCTTGAGCGAGCCAGGCGGCGGCTTTCTGCGCCGCAACGATCCCGCTCAACAACGCTGGCACTCGCGCGACGTGGCGGCCATCGCCCAGGCCCAGGGCCTTGCACACGCAGCGCCCTTCTTCATAGACGCGGGCATGCCCGGCGCCAGCCCGGCCACCCTGGCGACTGCGCCCGCAGCCAACGAGGGCCCCTGGCCCCGGCCTGGCCTGACCGTGGTGCGCTTCCCCAACAGCCACCTGGCCTACGCGCTCACGTGGTATGGGCTTGCGCTTTTGGTTGCGGGGGCATTCGTGCTTGTGGCACGCTACGAGCTTCGGCTGCGAGCCGCCCGTGACACACCCCTTGATGAGCAGCAGCGCTGAAATCCCGGCCCGCCCTCCCCGCAACGCCCATTCGGCCAACGCAGCGGCCGGCCTCAAGAACCTGCACCAACTGATCCAGCTGCGCTGGATCGCGGTGATCGGGCAGGTCTTCACCATCGAAGCAGCCCACTACAGCCTGCGCATGCCACTGCCGCTGCGCGAGATGCTCACCGTGGCCGGCTGCCTCGTGGTATTCAACATCGTGAGCCTGCTGCGCTGGCGCACAGGGCGCGGCGTGCGCAACGTGGAGATGTTCCTCGCACTGCTCGTGGACGTGGCGGTGCTCACGGCGCAGCTCTACCTGAGCGGCGGCACCAGCAACCCCTTCGTGTTCCTGTACCTGCTGCAAATCGCCGTGGGCGCCATGCTGCTGCGCGGTGGCTACATCTGGTCCATCGTGGCCGCCACGGCAGCCTGCGTCGCCGTGCTGGCCGAGCACCGCTTGCCCCTGCCGCTTGCCGCCGACATGCACCAGGGCCTGGCCAGCCCCTATGTGCTGGGCCTGCTCGTGTGCTTCGTGCTCAACGCCATCCTGCTCGTGGTCTTCATCACGCGCATCAGCCGCACCCTGCGCCAGCGCGATGCGCGCCTGGCCGCCGTGCGCCAGCGCGCCGCCGAGGAGGAGCACATCGTGCGCATGGGCCTGCTGGCCTCGGGCGCAGCCCACGAGCTCGGCACGCCACTGGCGACCATGGCCGTCATCCTGGGCGACTGGCGCCGCGAGCCTGCGCTCGCCAAAGACGCGGTGCTGCAGGAAGAGATCGCCGAGATGCAGACCCAGGTGCAGCGCTGCAAAACCATCGTGAGCGGCATCCTGCTGTCGGCCGGCGAAACGCGCGGCGAGGCCTCGGCCCAGACCACGGTGTGCCATTTCCTCGATGCGCTCGCGCGCGACTGGCGGGCCACGCGCTCGGTGGACACCTTCGTCTACGAGAACCATGTCGCGACCGACAGCCCCATGGTCTCCGATGCCACGCTGCAGCAAATGGTTTTCAATGTGTTGGACAATGCGCGTGACGCGTCCCCGCGCTGGGTCGGTATGACGGCTGCGCAGGACCCGGATGCGCTGCGCATCACCGTCACGGACCAGGGGCCCGGCTTCGCGCCCGCCATCCTCTCGCAGTTTGGCACGCCCTACCTTTCCACCAAGGGCCGCCCCGGCGGCGGTGTGGGACTGTTCCTGGCGATGAACGTGGCACGCACCCTTGGCGGCAGCGTGGTGGCGCGCAACCGGCCCGAGGGCGGCGCCGAGGTCACCATCACCCTGCCGCTCGCGGCCATTGCGCTGCAAGATACCGAACACAACGACCATGGACGATGAACGTTTGCTGCTGATCGTGGAGGACGACGAAGCCTTCGCGCGCACGCTCGCGCGCTCGTTCGAGCGGCGCGGCTACCGCGTGCTGCAGGCCGACAGCATGCCCCGCGTCGAGGAATTGCTCACCGAATACAGCCCCGGCTATGCGGTGGTGGACCTCAAGCTCAAGGGCGAAGCCTCGGGCCTGGCCTGCGTGCGCTCGCTGCACGCGCACAGCGAGGACATGCTCATCGTGGTGCTCACGGGCTTCGCGAGCATCGCCACCGCCGTCGAAGCCGTGAAGCTCGGTGCCTGCCACTACCTTGCCAAACCCTCGAACACCGACGACATCGAGGCCGCCTTCGGCCTCACCGAAGGCAACGCCGACGTGGAACTGACCAACCGCTCCAGCTCGATCAAGACACTCGAGTGGGAGCGCATCCACGAGGTACTGGCCGAAACGGGCTTCAACATCTCCGAGGCCGCGCGGCGCCTGGGCATGCACCGGCGCACGCTCACGCGCAAGCTGGACAAGCGGCGGGTTTAAGCACCTTTGGCTGCACACGGGCGGTAATCGGCCACTAACGGACGTTCAGCTTCCATGCGACGCGTCATCCGCGGCCGGCAGACATGGGCCCCATTCCAGCAATGAACAACTCCGTGAACACACCAGCTATGCCCAGGACACAGGCGTGCATTGGCGGCTCGGGAGGTCACGCTTTGGCCCGCGGCTTCATGCGGAAACTTACGCCCATGCGATTGATGGCATTCATGGCGGCAATTGTGAGAGTGAGATCAACCAGATCCTTTTCACCAAACACGGCCAATGCGGTCGCATAGGCTTCATCGGAAGCATGCGTCTCGCTCACGAGTGTTACCTCCTCGGACCATGCTAGCGCAGCGCGCTCACGCTCAGAGAAGAGGTATTTAGCCTCGTGCCAGACGGGAATGAGCACCACCTTCTCCACGGACATGCCTTCGGCAAGCAAGTCCCGCGTGTGGATGTCGATGCAGTGCGCGCAGCCATTGATCTGCGATACGCGTAGGAAGACCAGGTGCGTCAGCAAGCTCGGAAGGCCTGTGCTCTTGGTGACGAAGTGGTGCAGCGTCCCGACAGCCTTGGCACCTTCAGGAGATGCTTGGAACCAAACAGCGCGATTCATGAATCAGATTCCTTCGATGTGAATGATGAGCGGAGGCCGAAACCGACCTCCCGCTCACAAGACGTTTGACTTGAAGGCGCTGTGACACTAGTGTCATGAGTTAGAAATTCTTTGAACTAATCGAGAAGAGCCGAATCAATCGTGTACCGTATGCACACGACGAGGCGGCCATGCGAGGAAGACCCAAGGCAGAACTGGTGCTGAGTGAAACCGAACGCGAGCAGCTCACTGCGCTGACGCTGCGGCGCAAGACCGCGCAGGCATTGGCGTTGCGCGCTCGCATCGTTCTGGCCTGCGCCGAAGGCGTGGACAACAAGGTGGTCGCGAGTCGCCAGCGCGTGACGCAGCAGACGGTTTCGAAGTGGCGCGCCCGATTCGTCAAGCACCGGCTGGACGGACTACTTGACGCCCCTCGGCCTGGAGCACCGCGAACGATCGACGACGCGCGGGTCGACGCCGTGATTGCCAAGACGCTGGAGAGCGCTCCCGACGCGGCGACGCATTGGAGCACCCGTACCATGGCGCGCGAGGCGGGGCTGTCGCAAACGGCGGTGTCTCGCATCTGGCGCGCCTTCGGGCTCCAGCCTCATCGCCAAGAGACCTTCAAGCTCTCCAGCGACCCGCTGTTTGTGGAGAAGGTGCGCGACATCGTCGGGCTGTACCTTGACCCGCCGCTCATGGCGATGGTCCTGTGCGTGGACGAGAAGAGCCAAATTCAGGCGCTGGATCGCACGCAGCCCTTGCTCCCCCTGGCCCCAGGCATCCCTGAGCGGCGCACTCACGACTACGAGCGCCACGGCACGACGACGCTCTTCGCGGCGCTGGACATCGCCACTGGATCGGTCATCGGGGACTTGCATCGCCGCCATCGAAGCACCGAGTTCCTGCAGTTCCTGCGCACCATCGAGGCCAACGTGCCGCCAGTGCTGGACATCCACCTCGTGATGGACAACTACGGAACACACAAGACTCCCGCCATCAGGAACTGGCTGGCCCGACATCCGCGCTTTCAGGTGCACTTCACGCCAACCTCTGCGTCCTGGCTGAACCAGGTCGAACGCTGGTTCGCCACCCTGACGCAGAAGTACATCCGCCGCGGCACGCATCGCTCCACGCGCCAGCTCGAACAGGCCATCAGGCACTACATCAAGATCAACAACAGCGACCCCAAGCCGTTCGTCTGGTCCAAGACTGCCGATGACATCCTTGCGAGCGTCGAGAGATTTTGTTTGCGAACTTCTAACTCACGACACTAGCTAGAAGAATAGTTGCGAATGTCGGCATGCCGCGAATGTTGTAGCGGCTACACACCGGAACCGGCGAAATCAGTGAGGATCTGGCCAGGGCAGCGAACAGCTCTGGCGTTTGACTCCCGCCAGCTTCGCAGGATTGCGCTGTATCCGCACCTGCGAGATGCGGCCACCGTCGAACTCAAAGGCCTGGACGGACTCCAGTTCCCCTTGCAGGTAACGCAAGAGAGCCCACTCGCCGTTCAACAAGGCCAGCTCGAGTCGCATGTTGTCGCCATGTCGCAGGTGGTGCGCGTAGTAAAGCTGGGCAATGCGCCGGGCCCCGCTTAAAGGCGAGCGCAAGCTTGGACCAACCCCGCCGAAGTCGCCCATCAGGGCGGCCTCTTCGGCCAGCAGCGCTCGGATCCCCCCGAAGTCGCCCTCCGTGATGGCTTGGATCAGGCGACGCAGAAGTGCGTACTGTTCCTGCGGCGGGGTTCGCGCGGGCTGCCGATCAGCGACGCGCACCTTCTTCAAACGTTGCTTAGCGCGGTGCACGATCTGCCGGGCCGACGCCTCGCTCTTACCGATGGCCGCTGCGACTTGCTCATAGTCGACTTCAAAAACCTCCCGGAGCAAAAATGCAGCGCGTGCCTCCGGCGTCAGGCAATCGAGCAGCACCAGAAAGGCGATGGAAACGTCATCGGCGAGTTCGCGGATCTGCTCCGGCGAGGCCGGCCCGTCCTCGACAAGCGGCTCGGGGAGCCAGACGCCCGGATAGGCCTCTCGTCGCAGCCTGGCAGAACGCAGGCGGTCGATTGCCATGCGCGTAGTGACCGTGACGAGCCAAGCCTCTGGAGTGATCACGAAGGCATGCGGATCCTCGACTTCATCGTGCCAACGCAGCCAGACATCCTGCACTAAGTCCTCTGATTCCTGGACGGAGCCAAGCATTCGATAGCCGATGGCCATCAGCCTTGGGCGCAAGCGTGAAAAGTCTTCTTCAGACGATGGGGACAAAGTCACCTCAGCGATATTCCTGCTATCTCTGTTCCTGCACGCATAGCGCAGCGCCTGACCAATTGTGAGAAATCAATCGAGCGCCCCATCATAAAAAATGCGAGATGCCTACTGTAAAGCGACTTCCCAGCGGGGCGTGAACGCGAGCAAAGCGAGGAGGTCGATCGATGAAGCTCTGGTATGCCCATCACTACAGGTACATGAAGTCACTGCACACGTCTGCTTCGGGTCTATCCCCGCCATTAGCGGGCCGTCCGCACTAGCCCCCAAGGGGCCCGATTCCACACCAAACACCCGCTACCCACTAAACCACCAGCGCCACCAGCTATAAAAACCAAAGCAACGCCCCCAATGACCCCATGCCGGTTATTACCCAAGCCCCTACCCCCGCACCGCACATCGGCGAAAATTCCGGGCTATGACCCTCAAAGCCCCCGAGCTGCTTCTGCCCGCCGGTTCGCTCGACAAGATGCGCGCCGCCTACGACTTCGGCGCCGACGCCGTCTACGCCGGCCAACCGCGCTACTCCTTGCGCGCGCGCAACAACGAATTCCGCCTGGAGCAGATCGCCCAGGGCATTGAGGAGGCCCACGCGCGCGGCAAGAAATTCTTCGTCACCAGCAACCTGATCGCGCACAACGACAAGGTACGCACCTACCTGCGCGACATCGAGCCGGTGATTGCCTGCAAGCCCGACGCCTTCATCATGGCCGACCCCGGCCTCATCATGATGGTGAAAGAGAAGTGGCCCGAGACCGAGATCCACCTCTCGGTGCAGGCGAATACCACCAACTACGCCACGGTGAAGTTCTGGCAGAAGGCTGGTGTGTCGCGCATCATCCTGTCGCGCGAGCTGAGCCTGGACGAGATCGAGAAGATCCGTCAGGAATGCCCCGACATGGAGATCGAGGTCTTCGTGCACGGCGCGCTGTGCATTGCCTACTCGGGCCGCTGCCTGCTCAGCGGCTACTTCAACCGCCGCGATCCCAACCAGGGCACCTGCACCAACGCCTGCCGCTGGGAATACAAGACGCACGACGCGGCCGTGGACCCCAACACCGGCGAGGCGCTGGCCCAGACCATGGAACAGGGCTTCAACTTCGAGCAGGCGCGCGGGGAGGCCGACAGCCAGTTCACCAGCACCGTCCAGAGTACCTGTGGCAGCGGCCAGCGCCACCCCAAGGCCGATCAGATCTACCTGATCGAGGAGATCGGCCGCCCCGGCGAGCTGATGCCCATCATGGAGGACGAGCACGGCACCTACATCATGAACTCCAAGGATCTGCGCGCCGTGGAGCATGTGGAGCGCCTGGTGAAGATCGGCGTGGATTCGCTCAAGATCGAGGGCCGCACCAAGAGCCTGTACTACGTGGCCCGCACGGCCCAGGTGTACCGCCGCGCCATCGACGACGCGGTGGCGGGCCGCCCCTTCAACCCGCACCTCATCACCGAGCTGGAAGGCCTGGCCAACCGCGGCTACACCGGGGGCCTGCTGGAGCGCCGCCCGGCCAACGACTACCAAAACTACGAAACCGGCCACAGCGTGCTGCAGCGCAGCCACTTCGTGGGCGAGGTGCGCGGCTACGCGGATGGCATGGCCGAGATCGAGACCAAGAACCGCTTCGCCGTGGGCGATACGCTGGAGATCATCCACCCGGCTGGCAACCGTCAGGTGCTGCTGGAAAAGATGTTCAACCTCGACGGCGAGCCCGTGCAGGTGGCCCAGGGCAATCCCGTGCGCGTGCGCATTCCGCTGGAGGGCCCCGTGGAAGGCGCCCTGATCGCGCGCTTGCTGCAGCCGGCCGAGCTCAGCGCCGCGCAGGGCTGACCCCCGCCGTCATTCCGGCGTCCGGCCATCCTCCGGCAGGGGCAGGAAATCCTGCCCCTCGCTCAAGGGCGCGAACCGGTAGCTGGCTGGCGTGCGGCCCAGCTTCACGGGGGCTCCCAGGCCCTGGTAGCCGCCGTCCATGCGCACCACCATGTCGCGGTGCTGGGTGTGCGGGTGCTGCAGGGCCTGCTCCACGTTCAGCACCGGGGCAGCGGGCACGCCGATGGCCATCAGCGCATCGGCCAGCGGCACGCCGTCGTGGGCCGCGAACGCCTGCTCCAGCAGGGGCTTGAGCACGGCGCGGTGCACCGAGCGCTGGCCTGCCGTGGCAAAGCGCTCGTCATCGGCCAGCGCGCTCTGGCCGATGTGCTCGCACAGCAGCCGGAACTGCCGGTCGTTGCCCACCGCCAGGAAAATGGGCGCACCGCCCGTGCGGATCACGTCGTAGGGGTAGATGTTGGGGTGGGCATTGCCCGTACGCTGCGGGACCTTCCCGCTCATGAACCAGTTGGCCGCGTGCGGGTGCAGCAGCGACAGGCCGGAGTCGTACAGCGATGCATCCACCAGCTGCCCCAGGCCGCTTCTGGCGCGCTCGTGCAGCGCCAGCAGTACGCCGATCACGGCGTTCAGGCCCGTGACCATGTCCACCACCGGCAGCCCCACGCGCAGCGGGTCGCCATCGGCCTCGCCATTGATGCTCATGAGCCCGGCCATGGCCTGGATGGCGGCGTCGTAGCCCGGCAGGCTGCCCAGAGGGCCGTCGGCGCCGAAGCCCGTCACCCGGCACCAGACCAGGTGCGGAAAGTCGCTTCGCATCTGTTCGTAGCCGATGCCCCATTTCTCCATGGTGCCGACCTTGAAGTTCTCCACCACCACGTCGGCCTGGGCCATGAGCTCGCGCACGCGCTGCTGGCCTTGCGCAGCCGAGAGGTCGAGGAACTGGATGCGCTTGTTGCGGTTGAGGCCGAAGTAGTACGACGCCACGCCATCCTTGAACGGCGGCCCCCAGGCGCGCGTGTCGTCGCCCTGCGGCGGCTCCACCTTGAGCACATCGGCGCCATGGTCGCCCAGGATCTGGCCGCACAGCGGCCCGCCCAGGATACGCGACAGGTCGAGCACCTTGATGCCTGCCAGGGCCCCGGCCTTTGCTTGCATGCTCATACTCCCCTCAATCGAGCTGCACACCCGACTGCTGCACCACCTTGGCCCACTTATCGACCTCGGCCTTGATGAAGCGCCCCAGGTAGGCCGGCGAATGGTCGGGCGACGGCTCCAGCCCTTGCGCCGCGAAGGTCTGCTTCACCTTGTCCGCATCCAGGGCGCGCGTGAACGCCTGGTTGAGCACCTTGAGGCGTTCGGCGGGCGTGCCCTTGGGCGCCACCACGCCGAAGAACACGCTCACGTCATAGCCCTTCAGGTCGTTGCCGCCCTGCTCGGCGATGGTGGGGATGCCCGGCATGGCGCTCGAACGCTTGGCCGTGGCCACGCCCAGGGCTTTCACCTTGTCGCTCTTGATGTAGGGCATGGCGGTGAGGATGTCGGTGAAGGTCATGTCCACCTGCCCCGCCAGCAGATCGTTGAGCGCCGGCCCCGTGCCCTTGTAGGGCACGTGCACCAGCTGCGTGCCCGCCATGCCGTTGAACAGCACACCGGCCAGGTGCGAGGAAGCGCCATTGCCCGAAGAGGCAAAGTTCAGTGTGCCCGGCTTGGCCTTCTCCTTGGCGATCAGTTCCTGCACATTGCCCACGCCGAGACTGGGGCGCACCACCAGGACATTGGGCAGGTAGCCCACGTAGATGACCGGCTCGAAGCTGGTGCGCGGGTCGTACCGGAGTCCCTTGTACAGGCTGTGGTTGATGGCCAGCGGCCCCGAGGTGCCGAACATGATGGTGTAGCCATCAGGGGTGGCCCGGGCCACGACTTCCGCGCCGATGTTGCCGCCTGCGCCGGCGCGGTTGTCCACGATCACGCTCTGGCCCAACTCCCTGGTCAGCTCGGTCGCCAGGATGCGCGCCATGGCATCGGTGGGGCCGCCGGGCGGGAAAGGCACGACGAAGGTGATGGGGCGGTCCGGGAATTTGTCCTGCCCCACTGCGGGCAGCGCCGCCGCCAGGGCGGCCCCCGCGATCAGGCCGAGCACGGCGCGTTTGGCAATCTGCATGGTTTGTCTCCTACTATGGTTTTGATAGCTTCTTACGCCCGGTGGATGAGCACATCAGGCGTTTTTCACTCGATTGACGGGGTTGTGTGGGGGCTGCCGCCTCAGCCCTGCCAGTCGGCCGGCACGCTGCCGTCGGCCAGCGGGTCGCGCGGCAGTACGCGGTGCAGCAGCACCTGTTGCGACAGGCGCAGGCGCTCGGCCGAGCCTGTCTTGCCCGCCTCCCAGGCCATGGCAATGGCCGTGGTGCAGTGGTACAGGCCCGAGGCTGCCTGGCGCGCCAGCCGCTCGCCCCCCTGCGCGGCCGCGCGCTCGGCCAGCTGGATGGCTCGCGCCAGCGCCTGCGCCAGGGCCTGGCGGTAGGCGGCGGTGATGGCGCCGGTCTCGGCCAGCAGGCCCAGCAGGTAGTCGTTGAGTACCGGCAGCGAGCCCTCGCGCTTGATGGCACGCACCACGTCCAGCGCCACGATGTTGCTCGTGCCTTCCCAGATCGAGCCCAGGTGGGCGTCGCGTACCAGGCGCGGGTCGGCCCATTCCTCGATGTAGCCGCAGCCACCGCGCACCTCCATGGCGTCGCCCGTGACCTTGCGCGCATCGCGGCAGGCGCGGAACTTGATCAGGGGCGTGAGGATGCGCAGCAGCGCGTAGGCCGTCTTGTCACCCGCATCCGAGCGCGCCAGCGTCTGCGCCGTCTGGAACACCATGGTGCGCGCCTGCTCGGCGGGCACGCGCAGCTTGTCGAGCTGCACCTTCATCAGCGGCAGGTCCTGCAGCTGCTTGCCAAAAGCCCAGCGCTCGCGGGCGATGAACTCGGCCTCGGCCACGGCGCGGCGCATCATGCCGGCTGAGCGCATGCCGTTCGAGAGGCGCGAGTTGTTCACCATGTCGGCGATCTGCACAAAGCCCCGGCCCTGCTCGCCCACCAGGTAGGCCACGGCGCCGTCCATGCGGATCTCGCCGCTGGCCATGGAGCGCGTGCCCATCTTGTCCTTCAGGC
>JAYSFC010000001.1:0-85010 GCA_041913505.1 Acidovorax sp. | reverse complement strand
TCAACAAGGACCCGGAGGCGCCGATCTTCTCGGTGGCCGACTATGGGCTGGAGGCTGATCTGTTCACGGCCGTGCCGGAGATGGCAGGCCAACTGTGACGTAGCCACGGTGTGCCGCCCCTGCCGTGGCGCAGGGGCGGCGACCTGTGGATGCGCATCAGCACCAACAAATAAAACTTCAAGGAGACCTATGTTGCACGCGCATTCCCGCCGCAACTTTCTGCGCACCGTCGCTGCAGGCACTGCCGTGGCGGCCGCTGGCAGCGCCAGCTGGGCCCAGGGCGCCTGGCCCAACAAGCCCATTCGCATCATCGTGCCGTACACGGCTGGCGGCTTCACCGACCAGATGGCCCGCCTGCTGCAGGTGGGCCTGCAAAAGGCCCTTGGTCAGCCCATCGTCGTCGAGAACAAGCCGGGTGCCAACAGCATCATCGGCGTGGACCAGGTCGCCAAATCCGCGCCCGACGGCTACACCTTCGGCGTGGTGATTGCAGCCTATGCGGCCAACCCCTCGCTCTACCCCAAGCTGCCCTACAACCCCAAGAAGGATCTGGTGGGCGTGTCGCTCATGGGGGTTTCTCCGCTGGTCGCGGCCGTGGCGATGAATGCGCCGTTCAAGACCACGGCCGAGTTGGTCGCCTATGCCAAGGCGCATCCAGGCCAGGTCAGCTTCGCATCCTCGGGATCGGGCTCGGCGGCGCATTTGACCTCCGAGCTGATGGGCCTGCTCACCCATACCGAGATGGTGCACGTGCCCTACAAAGGGGCCGCGCCCGCGCTGCAGGACCTCATGGGCGGGCAGGTGCCGCTGTTCCTGGACCCGCCGCCCAACCTGATCCAGCCCGCCAAGGCCGGGCGCATCCGCCTGATCGGCGTGGCCAGCGACAAGCGCCTGCCGGCCCTGCCCGACGTGCCGACCTTTGTGGAGCAGGGCATCCCCGGCCTGGTGGGCAGCACCTGGGCCGCCATGGTGGCGCCTGCTGGCGTGCCGCGCGAGATCGTGCAGCGCATGTCGCAGGAGGTGGCGCGCATCGTGCGCAGCGAGGAAATCCGCGCCCGCATGGAAACCACCATGGGGACCTTTGCCGAGGGCAGTACGCCCGACGAGTGCGACGCCTTCATAGCAGCCGAAACCGCGAAATGGGGCAAGGTGATCCGCGAGGCGAAAGTGACGCTGGATTGATACGCCGGGCCGGGGGCCGCGCGACAGCGTCCCTTGGCGCCCGCGGGACGCTGGCCTGCAGCGATGGTGCGGCAAGCCCTGCAGCACCCCCGCGCCATGTCTTCCCTCAGGAGGTAATCCACATGCACCGCGACACCACGATGTCTGAAGTTCGCCGTCAGGTGACGGCCGAGGAGTGGCAGACCCGCGTCGAGCTGGCAGCCGCCTACCGGCTGGTCGCCCACTTTGGCTGGGACGACCTGATCTTCACCCACATCTCGGCGCGCGTGCCGGGCCAGCCCGGCCAGTTCCTCATCAACCCGTACGGCATGCTGTTCGATGAGATCACGGCCTCGAGCCTGGTCAAGGTCGACCATGCAGGCCGGCCGCTGATGGAGACCGAATACGACGTCAACCCGGCCGGCTTCGTCATCCACAGCGCCATCCACGACGGCCGTCCCGAGGTGCAGTGCGTGCTGCACACCCACACGCGCTACGGCGTGGCCGTCTCGGCGCAGCAGGACGGGCTACTGCCGATCTCGCAGCAGTCGATCTTTCCGCTCGCGCGCCTGGCCTACCACGACTACGAGGGCGTGGCCCTGCGTGACGACGAGAAACCGCGCCTGGTGGCGGACCTGGGCCAGAGCAACTTCCTCATCTTGCGCAACCACGGCTTGCTGACCTGCGGGCGCAGCGTGGCCGAGGCCGTGCTGGCCATGTACACGCTGGAGTCGGCCTGCCGCATCCAGATCCTCGCGCAGTCGGGCGGCGGTGCGCTCACTCGCATTCCGCAGTCCATCATCGCCGACGCGGTCAACCAGTCGCGCCAGGTTACCAAGGGCAAGGGCGCGGGTCTGGCCTGGCCCGGCCTGCTGCGGCGCCTCGATCGCTTGGACCCCTCCTATAAGGACTGACGTGGGCGTTCTCGCCCACATCCATCCAAGCATGGGCGCGCCGCGTGGATGCGGCCCGGGGTGACTGACCCTAGCGCCGCTGCTTTTAGCCCCGCTCCACGGGCCGCGCCGGGTCGCTGCACCACTCGCTCCAGCTGCCAGCGAACAGGCCCGTGGGGCCAAGACCTGCCACTTCCATGGCCAGCAGGTTGGGGATGGCGCTCACGCCGCTGCCGCACTGGTGCACCACCGTGGCGGCCGGGCGGCCCTGTAGCAGCGCATCGAACTCGGCGCGCAGCAGCGCGGCGGGCTTGAAGCGCCCATCGGCCGCGATGTTCTCGGTGAAGGGCCGGTTGAGCGCGCCCGGAATGTGGCCTGCCACGGGGTCGAGCGGCTCGACCTCGCCGCGGTAGCGTGGTGCGCCGCGCGCATCCACCACGGTCTGGTCCGGCTGGCCCAGCGCTGCCAGCACCTCGGCGGCCGTGACGAGGCGGCGCAGCGGTGGCTGCAGTACGAATGCGGCCGGCGCGCGCGCGGCGGCCTCGCCCTGGACCACGGGCAGCCCCGCCGCAGCCCAGGCTTGCAGGCCGCCGTCGAGCACGGCCACCGCATCGTGGCCGGCCCACTTGAGCATCCACCACAGGCGGCCACAGTAGTTGGCGCCGTTGCGGTCGTACACCACGGCCTGCATGCCATTCGCAAAGCCCACGCTTGAGAGCCAGGCCGCAAAGCGCTCGCGGCTGGGCAAGGGGTGGCGGCCGCCCGAGGCAGCGGGCTCTGCGCTGGAGCCGGGCTTGAGGCTCAGGTGCTCGTCGAGGTGCGCGTAGACCGCGCCTGGAATGTGGGCCTCAAGGTATTGCTGGGCGCCGGCTGCGGGTTGGGCCAGGTCGAAGCTGCAGTCGAACACCATCAGCGGCACGCCGCTGGCCTGGAGGGATTGCAGTTCAGGAACGGAAAGGAGGGTGGTGTAGGGCATGGGGGGCATCGGAGGGACGATGCCGCCATTGTGGCAATGTTTGCCTCAGTGCTCTTCCGCGGGCGTGCCGGGGGCTGCCCGTGCGCGCAGGATCGTAGCCACGATGCCGCTGGCCACGATCAGCGCCATGCCGATCCAGCCGAGGAGCGGGATGTCATCGCCAAACAGCAGCACGCTGTAGAGTCCCGCGAACACAATGCCCGAGTACTGCAGGTTGGCCACCACGAGCGTGCCGCGCTGCGTGCGCGCCGAGGAGTAGGCGCGGGTCATGCACAGCTGCCCCCCTGCCGCGAGGATGCCGATGGGCACCAGCCACAGCGCGGCCCAGCCTGGCCAGGCCGACATGCCGGTAACGGTCATGGCCGCGCCGCCCGCAACGGCCGAGCCCACCGCGAAATAGAACACCGTGCGGGTCTCCGGCTCGCCCAGGCGCGACAACGCCACCACCTGCATGTAGGCGAAGGCAGCCGACAGGCCCGAGAGCAGGCCCACGAGGCCCGCGAACATCTGGTTTTGGTCGAGGCTGGGGCGCAGCATCATCACCACGCCCGCGAAGCCCGCAAGCACCGTGAGCACGAGTGGGCCCTGCAGCGGCGGGCGCGGCGCGCTGGCCGCCGGGCGCCAGGCCAGCAGCGCACCGCCCACGAGGAAGGCTGCGATCCACACGCTGCTCATGTAGTTGAGCGTCATGGCCGTGGCCAGCGGCAGGTGGCCGATGGCATAGAACCAGGCGCCCAGCGAGGTGACCCCGATGAGGCTGCGCCAGGCGTGCATACCGGGGTAGCGCGTGGCCAGCGTCACGCCCTGCGAGCGTGCGAGCGCCCAGAGGATGGCCATGCCGATGAAGCCGCGGTAGCAGACGAGCTCGGCCGCGTTGAAGTGGGCCGAGGCGATCTTGACGCACACGCCCATGCTGGCAAAAAGGAACGCGGCCAGGACCATCCAGAGGGCTTGCATGGGGACAACCTGATGTTTGAAGGTAAAAATAGCTGCGGGCGCTTGTGCTCCAAGCGCCCGCAGCTATTTTAATGAGAGCGAAGGTTCGCTCAGCGCCGCGGAGCGGCCTCGCCCAGGGCGGCGCGGTACCACTCGTGGAAGTGCTGCATGCCGTCTTCCATGGGGCTCTGGTAAGGGCCGACCTCGTTGTCGCCGCGCTCGTAGAGGGCCTTGCGGCCCGCGTCCATGCGCTCGCCGATTTCGTCGTCCTCGATACAGGTTTCCATATAGGCGGCGCGCTGCGCCTCGACGAACTCGCGCTCGAAGGCGGCGATCTCCTCGGGGTAGTAGAACTCCACCATGTTCAGCGTCTTCGTCGGGCTGATCGGGTGCAGCGTGGAAACGGTGAGCACATGCGGATACCACTCGACCATGATGTGCGGGTAGTAGGTCAGCCAGATCGCGCCGCGCTCGGGCAGCTTGCCGCCCTGGTATTTGAGCAGCACCTCGTGCCACTGCCGGTACACGTCCGAGCCCGGCTTGCCGAACGTGGGGGCCACGCCCACGGTCTGCACGGAATACTCCTTGGCGAACTCCCAGCGCAGGTCGTCGCAGGTGACGAAGTTGCCCAGGCCCGGGTGGAACGGGCCCACGTGGTAGTCCTCAAGGTAGACCTCGATGAAGGTCTTCCAGTTGTAGTTGCACTCGTGCAGTTCCACGTGGTCGAGCACATAGCCCTCGAACGACAGGTCTTGCTGCGGGCCCATGCCGGCCAGATCGGCCAGGATGTCGCGGCCGTTGTCCTCGAAGAGCAGGCCGTTCCACTCGCGCAGTTGGTAGTTCTTGAGGTTCAGGCAGGGGTCGTGCGCGAAATGCGGTGCGCCCAGCAATTCGCCCTTGGGCGAATAGGTCCAGCGGTGGATGGGACAGACGATGTTGCCGCCGGCATGGCCCTTGCCTTGGGTCTGCAGGTTGCCGCGGCCCTTGAGCATCACGGCCTGGCGGTGGCGGCACACGTTGGAAACCAGCTCGACCTGGCCCTGCGCGTTGCGCACGAGCGCGCGGCCCTCGCCTTCCTGGGGCAGGGCGTAGTAGTCGCCGACGTTGGGAACGCTCAGGTTGTGCCCCACGTAGCGGGGCCCATGCTGAAAGACGGCTTCCAACTCGCGCTGGAACAGCGCCTCGTCAAAGTAGCTCGAAACTGGTAGTTGGCTTGCGGCCTGCTGCAGTTGAAGACTTAAATCAGACATGGATGACCTGACCTAAAGACTCCCCACAGGGAGGGTGCGCGTGCGCACGGGTGGATGAAAAAGACAAAACCGGCCGGGACAAAAATACCCAGGGCCGGCTTCAAGGGAATGGGATTATAGGCGGTGGGGTTATTCCCGTATCCCCCATGCGTGTATTGGTCTGCCGTGCTTGCGTGGGGGCTAGGTCGCGCTCTCCAGGCGTTCAGAGCGGTAGCGCCTAGAATCGACCGTTTTGACCCGTGCGCTTTGCCGCACTTTCTTTGCCTCTTCCCATGCCCAAGGCACCTGCAGCCCCCACCACCCCTGCCGAACCCGCCAGCTACGAAGCGGCGCTGGAGGAGCTCGAGCAACTGGTGGGCCGCATCGAGTCGGGCCAGTTGCCGCTGGACGAGATGCTGGCCGGCTACCAGCGCGCGGCGGCGCTGCTGGCGTTCTGCCGCGCCCGGCTCGAGGCCGTGCAGGACCAGATCAAGGTACTGGACGAGGGGGCGCTGCAGCCGTGGACGCAAGAGTGAACAGTTCCGTGACGAGTCCCCTTACCGCCGCCGGCGCGCTGGACCTGGCCGCTTGGAGTGGCCGCCATCTGGCCCGCGTGGAGCAGGCCCTGTCGCACTGGGTCCCGCTCGACACGCCCGCGGGCCTGGGCGAGGCCATGCGCTACGCCGTGCTGGATGGCGGCAAGCGGCTGCGGCCGCTGCTCGTGTTGGCCGCGAGCGAGGCCGTGGCGGGGCAGGGCCCGGGCGCCCAGGAAGCGGCCCTGCGCGCCGCGTGCGCCGTGGAATTGATCCATGCCTATTCGCTCGTGCACGACGACATGCCCTGCATGGACAACGATGTGCTGCGCCGGGGCAAGCCCACGGTGCATGTGCGCTTCGGCGAGGCGCGGGCCCTGCTCGCGGGCGATGCGCTGCAGGCGCTGGCTTTCGAACTGCTCGCGCCCGAGGGCGGCCACATTCCCTGCACCGTCCAGGCCACGCTGTGCCGTTTGCTCGCGCGGGCGGCGGGCTCCAACGGCATGGCCGGCGGGCAGGCCATCGACCTGGCGAGTGTGGGCGTGGCGCTGACCGAAGACCAGCTGCGCCAGATGCACCGCCTCAAGACCGGCGCACTGCTGCAGGGCAGCGTGATGATGGGAGCAGCCTGCGGCGAGGCCAATGCCACGGCGTTGGCGGCGCTCGAGCGCTACGGCGCGGCGTTGGGCCTCGCGTTCCAGGTGGTGGACGACATCCTCGACGTCACGCAGGACTCGGCCACGCTCGGCAAGACCGCCGGCAAGGACGCCGCGAGCGACAAGCCCACCTACGTTTCGCTGCTGGGGCTCGCGCAGGCCCGGGCGCATGCCGATGAGCTGCTGCGCGACGCGCATGCCGCGCTGGCGGCAAGCGGCTTGCCCGACACGCGCGCCCTTGCGGCGCTGGCCGACATGGTGGTGAACCGTTCGCACTGATCCCATTCATGCCATAAGACGCTGCAGGTCCAAGCGCAACCTGTGCTGACTGCTATCAAAAGAAGAGTCCATGTCCACGACCTCCTACCCCTTGCTCACGAGCGTGAACGATCCGGCCGACCTGCGCCGTCTCTCGCGCGCTGAGCTCAAGCAACTCGCCACCGAGCTGCGCGCCTTCGTGCTGGACAGCGTGTCCAAGACGGGCGGCCACCTGAGCTCCAACCTCGGGACCGTGGAGCTCACGGTGGCGTTGCACCATGTTTTCCACACGCCCGAAGACCGGCTCGTGTGGGATGTGGGCCACCAGACCTACCCGCACAAGATCCTCACGGGCCGGCGCGAACGCATGGCCACGCTGCGCCAGCTCGGCGGCCTGTCGGGTTTCCCGCAGCGCGCCGAGAGCGAATACGACACCTTCGGCACCGCACATTCGTCCACGAGCATCTCGGCGGCCCTCGGCATGGCGCTTGCGGCCAAGCAGCGCGGCGAGGAACGTCACTGCGTGGCCATCATCGGCGACGGCGCAATGACCGCCGGCATGGCCTTCGAGGCGCTCAACAACGCGGGCGTGGCCGATGCCAACCTGCTCGTCATCCTGAATGACAACGACATGAGCATCAGCCCACCCGTGGGCGCGCTCAATCGCTACCTGGCGCAGCTCATGAGCGGCCAGTTCTACGCCAAGGCCCGCGACGTGGGCCGCAGCGTGCTCAAGAATGCGCCGCCGCTGCTCGAACTCGCCAAGCGCCTGGAGCAGCAGGCCAAGGGCATGGTGGTGCCGGCCACGCTGTTCGAGAAGTTCGGCTTCAACTACATCGGCCCCATCGACGGGCACGACCTCGATTCGCTCATTCCCACGCTCGAGAACATCAAGGACCTCAAGGGCCCGCAGTTCCTGCACGTGGTCACCAAGAAGGGCCAGGGCTACAAGCTCGCCGAGGCCGACCCCGTGGCCTACCACGGCCCGGGCAAGTTCGATCCGAGCGTGGGCCTGACCAAGCCCGCCACGCCCCCGAAGCCGACCTTCACCCAGGTCTTCGGCCAGTGGCTGTGCGACATGGCCGCGCGCGATATGCGCCTGGTGGGGATCACCCCCGCCATGCGCGAGGGCTCGGGCATGGTCGAATTCCACCAGCGCTTTCCCGAGCGCTACTACGACGTAGGCATTGCCGAGCAGCACGCCGTCACTTTTGCCGCCGGCATGGCCTGCGAGGGCGTCAAGCCCGTGGTGGCGATCTATTCCACCTTCCTGCAGCGCGCCTACGACCAGCTCATCCACGACGTGGCGCTGCAGAACCTGCCCGTGGTGTTCGCGCTGGACCGCGCGGGCCTCGTGGGCGCGGACGGCGCCACGCATGCGGGCGCCTACGACATCGCCTTCGTGCGCTGCATTCCCAACATGAGCCTGGCCTGCCCAGCCGACGAGCGCGAGTGCCGCCAGCTGCTCACCACCGCCTATGAACAGAACCACCCCGTGGCCGTGCGCTACCCGCGCGGCAGCGGCGCGGGCGTGGCGCCGCTGGCGGGCCTGGACGGGCTGCCGTTCGGCAAGGGCGAGGTCCGGCGCGAGCGCACGGGCGCGCAGACGGGCGAGGGCGGCAGCCCGCGCATCGCCATCCTGGCGTTCGGCACGCTGCTGTATCCGGCGCTCCAGGCCGGCGAAGCGCTGGACGCCACGGTGGCCAACATGCGCTGGGCCAAACCGCTCGACACGGCACTGCTGCGCGAACTGGCGGCCTGCCATGACGCACTCGTCACCGTGGAGGAGGGCAGCATCATGGGCGGCGCGGGCAGCGCCGTGTGCGAGGCGCTCAACGCCGCAGGCGTGCTCAAGCCCGTGCTGCAGCTGGGCCTGCCCGACGTGTTCATCGAGCACGGCGATCCGGCCAAGCTGCTGGCGCTGCAGGGGCTCGACGCCGCGGGCATCGAGCGCGCGATCCGGCAGCGTTTCATGGTGGCACGCTGACTGGCTCTGCGGGTACTACGGTAGGCCGGCAAAGCCTGCCGCTTTTACAATTGCAACCAGCGGTTTCTGCCGCGCTGTTGTCCAAGGTGGCGTGAAGACCATCCATCGTCGGAGGCCCTTCCCCCATGGATCGTCGCTCAATCCTCAGGCACGCCGGTGTCGCTGGCGTGCTCGCCGCCGGTGCCGCGCCTGCCGTGCATGCGCAACCCGTCGTGCGCTGGCGCCTGGTGTCCAGCTTTCCCAAGTCGCTCGATACGATCTATGGCGCGGGCGAGGTGTTCGCGCAGGCCGTGCGCGCCATGTCGGGCGGCCGCTTCGAGATCCAGGTCCACGCGGGCGGCGAGCTGTTGCCGGCCTTCGGCGTGCTTGACGCCGTGCAGACCGGCGCCATGGAAGTGGCGCACACGGCGCCCTACTACTTTTACGCCAAGCACCCGGCCTTCGCGCTGGGCTCGGCCATTCCCTTTGGCTTCAATGCGCGCCAGATGAGCGCCTGGATGCTGCACGGCAATGGGCGCAAGCTCATGAACGAGTTCTACGCGGGCTACAACATCGTGAGCTTCGCGGGCGGCAACACGGGCACGCAGATGGGGGGCTGGTACCTCAAGGAACTGCGCTCGCTGGCCGACTTCAAGGGCCTGAAAATGCGCCTGGGCGGCGGCTTGGCGGGCGAGGTGATGTCCCGCCTCGGCGTGGTGCCGGTGGACCTGCCGGGCGGCGACACCTACCAGGCCCTGCGCAATGGCACCATCGATGCAGCGGAATGGATCGGGCCGCACGACGACCAGAAGCTCAACCTGCACAAGGCAGCGTCCTACTACTACTACCCCGGCTGGTGGGAGGGCGGGCCCGAGATGGACTTCTACATCCACCGCAAGGCCTTTGATGCCCTGTCGGCCGAGCACAAGGCCATCGTGCAGGGGGCGGCGGCCATCGCCCATGCCGACATGCTGGGCAAGTACGACGCGCGCAACCCCACGGCGCTCAAACAGCTCGTGGCAGCCCGGACCCGCGTGCAGCCATTCTCCCAGGCGGTGATGGACGCAGCCTTCCATGCATCGATGGAGGTGTTCGCCCAGAACGACGCGAAGAGCCCCGAGTGGAAGAAGATTTACGCCGACATGCGCAGTTTCCAGCGCGACCAGATCCTCTGGTTCCGCTTCGCCGAGGCGCGCTACGACACGTTCCTGTCGGTGCAGAAGATGTGAGCGGTGGCCCGCAGGGGCGAATGCTTGCAGAAGCCTGAACCCTTGGCGCCGCGCGGCCGGCTTCGCGGGAAAACCCGTAAGGGGGGGCCAGGTCAACTTCCTAAAATCGTTTTGGCTCAAAAAGTCCGGGGCTGGTGCGCTTGGCGCTCTCGGCCCCAGTTTCGCAATCACTACGGAGATCACTTCATGGACCGTCGTTCCATTCTCAAACATGCCGGTATCGCCGGCGTGCTCGCCGCCGGGGCTGCACCCGCCGTGCACGCGCAGGCCACCATCCGCTGGCGCCTGGCTTCCAGCTTCCCCAAGTCGCTGGACACCATCTTCGGCACCGCGGAAGTGTTCTCCAAGAAGGTCAGCGAAGCCACGGGTGGCAAGTTCCAGATCTCGGTGCATGCGGGCGGTGAACTGATGCCCGCCTTCGGCGTGGTGGACGGCGTGCAGAGCGCGGCCGTGGAAATGGCGCATACCGCGCCCTACTACTTCTACGGCAAGGATCCGACCTTCTGCCTGGGCTGCGCCGTGCCCTTCGGCCTGAACGCGCGCCAGATGAATGCCTGGATGTACGAGGGCAACGGCCTCAAGCTGATGCGCGAGTTCTACGCCAAGTACAACATCATCAACCTGCCTGGCGGCAACACCGGCGCTCAGATGGGCGGCTGGTTCCGCAAGGAGATCAAGTCGGTTGCCGACCTCAAGGGCCTGAAGTTCCGCACCAACCCCTTCGCGGGCAAGGTGCTCGAGCCCTTTGGCGTGATTCCCCAGTCCATCCCCGGCGCCGACCTGTACCCCGCGCTGGAAAAGGGCACCATCGACGCCCTGGAGTGGGTGGGCCCGTACGACGACCAGAAGCTCGGCTTCAACAAGGTCGCACCGTACTACTACTACCCTGGCTGGTGGGAAGGCGGCCCGCAGCTGGACTTCTACATCAACACCAAGGCCTGGGAAGGCCTGCCGGCCGAGTACAAGGCCGTGGTGGAGGCGGCTGCCTCGCACGCCCACGTGTCGATGCTGGCCAAGTACGACACCAAGAACCCGGTTGCCATCAAGCAGCTCGTGGGCACGGGCACCAAGCTGCGCCCCTTCACGCAGGACGTGATGAGCGCCGCCTTCAAGTCGGCCCAGCAGGTCTATGCCGACCTGAACAACTCCAACCCCGAGTGGAAGAAGGTCTACACCGACTACGCGAAGTTCCTGGCCGACCAGAACGCCTGGTTCCGTTTCACGGAAGGCACGTTCGACCGCTTCATGCAGCAGCAGAAGCTGTAAGGCGCGAGGGCCGCGAGGCCCTGGCCCTGGAAGCACAAAGCCCCGCCGGAGTGATCCGGCGGGGCTTTTTCGTGTGCGGGTGGCTCAGGCTGCGGGTGGCGGTGCCGGGGGCTGGGCTCCCTGGCGCACCACGCATTCGCCGAAGGCCACGAGCAGGTGCGCATCGGCCGAGTGCACCCAGGTGATGCTGCCGTTGCGCCGGCGCACGAGCATGCGGGGCGACACGATGAACTGCAGCCAGGGCCAGTGCACGATCTTGAAGGTGGCCACCTCGCGCGCGTGCACGCGCTTGTCCCAAAGCCAGGTCTGCACCAGTGCGCCGTCGGCAAAGCGCGTGCGGCTGAAGACCATCCACCAGCCCACCCAGGCGATGAGCACGCCCGCCAGCACATAGGTGGCCAGGCTGGCGAATGACCACTGTGCGCCGCGCAGCGCGGGGGCAGACCACAGCGTGAAGGCAGCCAGGGCCGCGACGATTGCCACTGCGAGCGCGCGCACCAGGGGCGGGTACGCTGCGCTCTCCAGCGCCTGTGCCTCGAGAGGCTCCCCGGCGGGGGCGCCGGGCAGGTCGCTCACCGTCATTGCGCGGTGCTGGCGGGCGGTTCGGCCACGGGGGCAGCGGGCTCGGCCGCAGGGCTCGGTGTGCCGAAGGGGTTGTCGAGGTCGATCGTGCCTTCCTGGGGCAGCTCCTCGGCCGGCATCTCGAGCTTCACCTTGTCCAGGTCCACGGCCACTTCCTTGTCGAGGAACACGGTCACCGTCTGCGGGAAGATGATCACGATGGCCACGAGGATCAGCTGCATCACCACCCAGGGGATCGAGCCCATGTAGATGTCGCTGGACTTGACGGGGCGGTCGATGCGCTTTTCCTTGAACAGCGTGTCCGAGATGCCGCGCAGGTAGAACAGCGCGAAGCCGAACGGCGGGTGCATGAACGAGGTCTGCATGTTCACGCACAGCAGCACGCCAAACCACACGAGGTCGATGCCCAGCTTGTGGGCCACGGGGCCCAGCAGCGGCAGGATGATGAACGCGATCTCGAAGAAGTCGAGGAAGAACGCCAGGAAGAAGATGAAGACGTTCACCACGATCAGGAAGCCGATCTGGCCGCCTGGCAGGTCGCTGAGCATGTGCTCGATCCAGACGGCGCCGTCCACGCCCTGGAACACCAGCGAGAACACGCGCGAGCCGATCAGGATGAACACCACCATGGCCGTCAGGCGCATCGTGCCGTCCATGGCCTCCTTCAGCAGGGGCCAGTTCAGGCGCTTGTGGATGGCGGCGAGGATCAGCGAGCCCACGGCACCCATGGCGCCGGCTTCGGTGGGGGTGGCGATGGCGTGGTCCATGAAGGGCAGGCCGCCCATCGAGCCCAGCACCGCGAAGATCAGGATGGCCGAGGGAATGATGCCGCGCAGGCACTTGCCCCACAGCGCCCAGCCGTTGAGCGTGCGCGCCGTCTTGGGCAGGCCAGGCACGTACTCGGGGCGGACACGGCCGAGGATGAAGGTGTAGATCGCGAAGATCAGCACCTGCAGGATGGCGGGGCCCCAGGCGCCCTTGTACATGTCGCCCACCGAGCGGCCGAGCTGGTCGGCCATCACGATCAGCACCAGCGAGGGCGGCACGAGCTGCGTGATCGTGCCCGAGGCTGCCAGCACGCCCGTGGAGTAGCGCATGTTGTAGCCGTAGCGCATCATCACGGGCAGTGAGATCATGGCCATGGCGATCACCTGGCCCGCCACGGTACCGGTGATGGCGCCGAGGATGAAGCCCACGATGATGACCGAATAGCCCAGGCCGCCGCGGATGGGGCCGAAGAGCTGGCCCATGGAGTCGAGCATGTCCTCGGCGAGGCCGCATTTCTCGAGCACCGCCCCCATCAGCGTGAAGAACGGGATGGCCAGCAGCAGGTCATTGGAGAGGATGCCGAACATATTGATCGGCAGGTTCGACATGAAGTTGGCCGGGAACCAGCCCATCTCGATAGCGAAGAAACCGCTGAAGAGGCCCAGCGCCGCGAGTGAAAACGCGACCGGGAACCCGATCAGCATGATCACGATCAGCCCCGTGAACATGATCGGGGCGAAATTTTCCATGTGCATTCTGGTGTCGTCCTGAGAAGTCGGTGGGTTTGGGGCCGGGCTTACTGCACCGGCTTCTCGTAGTGCGTTTCCATCTGGTAGCGGCCGCCGAGGAAGGCCACGCGCTTGATGATCTCGGCCACGCCTTGCAGGAACATGGCGCCAAAGCCCAGAGGCAGCAGCAGGCCCGCGGGCCAGCGGATCAGGCCACCGATGTTGCCGGACATCTCCTTGGTCACGAACATGTTCCAGAAGAAGGGCACCGTGAGCCAGGTGAGCAGGCCCATCACGGGCAGCAGGAAGAAGATGAGGCCGAACAGGTCGACGAACACCGGGCCCTTGCCGCGCAGCTTGCCGTAGATGATGTCCACGCGCACATGTTCGTTGAGCTTGAGCACCAGCGGTGCCCCCAGCATGACGGTGGTGCCGAACAGGTACCACTGGATTTCGAGCCAGGCATTGGAGCTCATGTCGAGGCCGTAGCGCACGAAGGCGTTGCCTGCGGAAATGACGGCGGCGGCAAGCACGGCCCAGCCGGCGAGCTTGCTGAGCTTGGTGGAAATCCAGTCCATGCCCAGTGCCAGTTTGAGGAGTCCTGACATGGTTTGTCTCCTTGTGGGAATAATGAGAAATGGCCCAAGAGGGCTTGTCTTGGGCCAGGGACAGGGGGTCGAGGGATTACAACGCATCGTACCCCCCGCCTGCTGAAAAAAAACTGACACGCCTGCTTGGGGTTTTCCTCAGGTCGCGGCCATGCTCGGTGGCTGGCGGGGCCGGCGCTCAGTGCCGCCCCGGGCGGGCCCGCTTGGCCTGGAAGGTCCACCAGGGCAGCACGCGGCTCATTGCGAGCACCTGGCCGCAGTGCATGGGCGCGTAGCCCGGCAGGGCCTCCATCTGCTGCAGCCAGGCGCTGGTCTGCAGCAGTTCGCGCAGCGCGCGCGTGGCGGGCTGCTCCAGCGTCGACTTGAGGCAGGCCAGGTGGTAGCGCTCGTGCACGAGCGGAACGAAGTCCAGCCCGCGCGCGCGCGCAGCCAGTTCGATGCCCATGCCGACGTCGGCCACGCCCGCGGCCACCGCCTGCGCCACGGCCGTGTGCGAGGGCTCGTGGCGGTCGTAGCCTGACAGGTCCTCGGGAGCCAGCGCGGCCTGCGCGAGCAGGTCGCCCAGCAGCACGCGCGTGCCGGTGCCCAGGGGGCGGTTCACGAAGCGCGCCCGCGTGCGGGCCACGTCCTGCAGCGAGTGCAGGCCCAGGGGATTGCCGCGTGCCACGATCAGCCCCTGGGTGCGGCGCGCGAAGCCGATGATCTTGTGCAGGCCCGGCTGCAGCAGCGGGCGGTAGGTGGCCGCCGCCTGCGAGTCGGCCGCAGGCTGCTCCAGTGTGTGGAAGCCCGCGATGGTGCAGCGTCCCTCGTTGAGCGCGCGGATGGCGTCCACGCTGCCCGTGAAGCGGATGTCCAGGTGCAGCGCGCCGCCTTGCCCTGACAGCCCCGGCTGGGCCGCATGCGCGCGCAGCGCGGCGAGCGCGTCGTCGTGGCTGGCGTAGATGGTGAGCACGTGCGCGCTCGGATCGAACGCCACGGCGAATGCACGTTCCAGGTCGGCGCGCAGCGCCTCGATCTGCGGCGCCAGGCGCGCCTGGGCCTGGCGCTCGGCCCACAGCAGCTTGGCGCCGAACTCGCTGAGCTGGGCCGACTGGCCCTTGCCCCAGACGATGAGCTCTCCGCCGAACTGCTCTTCCCAGCGCTTGAGCGCGCCCCAGACATGGCGGTACGAGAGCCCGAGCACGCGCGCCGCGCCCGAGATCGATCCCTGCCGGGCCACGGCCTCGAGGGTCTCGGGCAAGGGGTTGCGGATCAGCGCGTCGCCGGCATCCCGGCTCACGGTGTAGTGGAGTTGGACCCTATGCACAAGATTTCATATGGCTGGACATTGCGTGGCTGCCTACGATAGCCGATTCGCCCGGCCTGTCTCTCCATGTCCACCGTCTCCGAATCCGTCACCGTCGCGCTGCAACTCATCACCTCGGCCGACCCGGCGCTGTGGAGCATCGTGGGCCGCTCGCTGGCCGTGAGCGCCACCGCCTGCGCGCTGTCCTGCGGCCTGGGGCTGGTGCTGGGCAGCTGGCTGGGCGTGGCGCGCTTTGCGGGGCGCGGCGGCGTGCTCGCGGTGCTCAACACCCTGCTCGCCGTGCCCTCGGTGGTGGTGGGGCTGGCCGTGTACCTGCTGCTGTCGCGCAGCGGGCCCTGGGGCGGCCTCGGGTGGCTGTTCAGCTTCCAGGCCATGGTGTTGGCGCAGGCCCTCCTGGTGCTGCCCGTGGTGACCGCGCTCACGCGCCAGGCCGTGGAGGATGCGGAGAGCGTCCACGGTGAGCAGCTGCGCTCACTGGGCGCGGGGACGCTCGTGCGCAGCCTGCTGCTGGCCTGGGACGAGCGCTACGCGTTGCTCACCGTGCTGATCGCGGCGTTCGGGCGCGCGATCTCGGAGGTCGGCGCCGTCATGATCGTGGGCGGCAACATCGACGGATTCACGCGCGTGATGACCACGGCCATCGCGCTCGAAACGAGCAAGGGCGACCTGCCGCTGGCCATGGCGCTGGGCCTGGTGTTGCTGTTGGTGGTGCTTGCGCTCAATGTCTGCATCGCGCTGCTGCGCCGCTGGCGCGAGCGTGTCGACGGTGCGGCCTGGGATACGGGCGCGATGGCCTCGGGGATGGCGGCATGAGCGCCGTGCCCGTGCCGCGCCACGCACCGCAGGACACCTCTCCGTCCCTCGTCGATACGTCGGAGGCGCTGGGTAGCGCGCTGTTCGACCTGCAGGACGTGGGCGTGCGCTATGGCCGGGTGCCCGCGCTCGTGGGCGTGCATCTGCGCGTGGCAGTGGGCGAGCGCGTGGCGCTGGTCGGCGCCAATGGCAGCGGCAAGAGCACGCTGCTGCGCGTGCTGCACGGCCTGGTGGCGCCCACGGCGGGGCAGGTGCGCACCGATGCGGGCCAGCGCCAGGCCATGCTGTTCCAGCGCCCGCACATGCTGCGCACCAGTGCGCTCAACAACGTGGCCCTGGGCCTGTGGCTGCGCCGCGTGCGCTGGCCGCAGGCGCGGCTGCAGGCGCTCGCGGCGCTGCAGCGCGTGGGCCTGCAGGAGGTGGCGCAGCAGAACGCGCGCACGCTGTCGGGTGGGCAGCAGCAGCGCCTAGCGCTCGCGCGGGCGTGGGCGCTGCGGCCCGACGTGCTGCTGCTCGACGAGCCCACGGCCAGCCTCGACCCGCACGCCAAGCGCGAGGTGGAGTCCCTCATGGCCGACTTCGCCGCAGGCCATGGCGCGGCGGGGCCGCACCAGCCCGTGACCATGGTGTTCTCCAGCCACAACCTGGGCCAGGTCAAGCGCCTGGCCAGCCGCGTGGTCTACCTCGAGCACGGCCGCGCGCTGGCCGACCTGCCCGTGCACGATTTCTTCAACGGCCCCCTGTCGGAGGCCGCGCGATTGTTTGTCAAAGGAGAGCTGGTATGAGGAGTTTTGAGCGTTTCAAGCCGAATGTGCTTGTCCGCAGTTTGTTTGCAGCTATCGTTTTGGTAGCGTGTGGCGCCGCTTCTGCCCAATCGATCACCATGGCATCGACCACCTCGACCGAGCAGTCGGGCCTGTTCGGCCACCTGCTGCCCGCATTCAAGCAGGCCAGTGGCATCGACCTGAAGGTGGTGGCCGTGGGCACGGGCCAGGCGATCGACATGGGGCGCCGCGGCGATGCCGACGTGCTGTTCGTGCACGACCAGGCGGCCGAGGAGAAGTTCGTGGCCGATGGCTGGGGCGTGAAGCGCTACCCCGTGATGTACAACGACTTCGTGCTCGTCGGCCCCAAGGCCGATCCGGCCGCCGTCCGGGGCAGCGATATCGTGGCGGCGCTGCAGAAGCTCGCCACGGCGAACGCTGCCTTCATCTCGCGTGGCGACAAGAGCGGCACGCATGCGGCGGAGCTGCGCTACTGGAAGCTCGCGGGCGCGGAGGGCGCCAAGGGCAGCGGCTACAAGGAGTGCGGCTGCGGCATGGGCCCGGCGCTCAACATCGCGGCCTCCAGCGGCGCCTACGTGCTGGCCGACCGCGGCACCTGGCTCAACTTCAAGAATCGCGCCGACCTCGCAATCCTCGTCGAGGGCGACAAGCGGCTCTTCAACCAGTATGGCGTGATGGTCGTGAACCCGGCCAAGCACCCGCACGTGAAGGCGCAGGACGCGCAGAAATTCGTGGACTGGGTGATCTCGCCCGCCGGGCAGGGCACGATCGCGGCGTACAAGATCAACGGCGAGCAGCTGTTCTTCCCGAACGCGGCGCCGTAGCGCTCACGACGGGTCGTCGTCGCGCTGGTGGCTGCTGCGCCAGATCGCGCGCACCAGCCACAGGCCGCAGACCACGGCCCCGAAGAATCCCAGGAAGCCGAAGGCCGGCAGGCCGAACAGCGTGGGGCCGCCCTGCACGGTCATCACGATCGACGAACCCACGATGAGCGCCGCGATCACAAGCGCCATCGCCAGCCGGTTGGCCGCCCGGTCGATCTGGTCGCCCACGCGCCGCAGGTGCGTGACCTCGATGCCCACCTGCAGCCGCCCGCGCCGCGCGTTGCGCATGAGGCGTCCGATGTCCTCGGGCAGGCGCTCGACGGTGGCCAGCAATTGGCGCAGCGTCTGCCAGGAGCGCCGCGCCACGGCGCGCGGCGCATAGTGCTGCTGCGCCACCTCGCGCAGCAGCGGCAGGGCCTCGGCGGCCATGTGGAACGCGGGGTCGAGGTTGCGGCCCATGCCTTCGAGCGAGATGAAGGCCTTGATGAGCAGGGCCAGGTCGGGCGGCAGGCCCAGCCGGTGTTCGCGCAGGATAGCCGTCACGTCGGCCAGCATCTGCCCGAGGTTGAGCTGCGCGAGCGGCACGCCGTGGTACTGGTCCACGAAGGCCTCGATCTCGGTCTCGAGCTGGGCGGGGTGTACGTTGTTCTCGTGGCCGGCCCAGTCGAGCAGCACCTCGGCCACGGCGTGGGGCTGGCTTTCGACCAGGCCCAGCAGCAGGTGCAGCAGCTCCGAGCGGCGGCGCTGCGACAGGCGGCCGACCATGCCGAAGTCGATGAAGGCAATGCCGTTGCCCGGCAGGTAGAACACGTTGCCAGGGTGCGGGTCGGCGTGGAACAGGCCGTCCCGCACGATCATCTGGAGCACGGCGTGCGCGCCGCGCTGCGCGAGCACCGTGCGGTCGAAGCCCGCCTCGGGCGTGAGCAGGTCGATCTGCCCACCCGGCACGCCTTGCACGCAGTCCTGCACGTTCACGCGCTCGCCCGTGTGCTGCCAGTACACGCGCGGAATGACGATGTGGGGCAGCGCGGCCATGTTTTGCGCGATACGCTCGGCATGGCGGCACTCGGCCGCGAGGTTGAGCTCGCGGCGCAGCGAGCGGGCGAACTCGCGCACGAGCTGCCGCGGGTGGTAGGGCTTGAGCGCCGGCAGCTCGGTTTCGGCCAGGCCCGCCAGCCGTCCGAGCAGGCGCAGGTCGGCCTCGATCACGTCGGTGATGCCGGGGCGGCGGATTTTCACCACGACCTCGCTGCCGTCGTGCAGCTGCGCGCGGTGCACCTGCGCGATCGAGGCTGCCGCGAGGGGCTCGGTGTCGAAGCGCGCGAAAACCTCCTCGGGCTCGCCGCCCAGGTCCTCGCGCAGCTGGGGGCGCAGGCTCTCCAGCGGTACGGCGGGCACCTGGCTGTGGAGTTTCTCGAATTCGGCGATCCACTCGGGGCCGAACAGGTCGGCGCGGCCTGCGAGGATCTGGCCGAATTTCACGAATGTGGGGCCCAGCTCCTCGAGCGCCAGCCGCACCTGGGCGGGCGGCTCCACGCGGGCGAGGTCGGCCGCATGCTCCCACTTGAGCATGTGGCCCGCGCGTTCGAGCCGGTCGGCCAGGCCGAGGCGGCGCACGGTATCGCCAAAGCCGTGGCGCACGAGCACGCCCAGGATCTCGTTGAGGCGTCCCAGATCGCGCGCGGTGCCAAGGGTCTCGATCAGCATGGCTTCATGATAGCCCGCGACGGTGCGTGCGCCACCTCAAAGCAACGCCGCCCTGCGGCTTGCGCGGCAGGGCGGCGTTGGCGGGCGGGGCCGGGGGTCAGCGGCCGGTTTCTTTCAGGTACTGCTGGCGGGCGGTGATGCCGGTGCCCGTGAAGTCGGTGAAGACGCCGTCGACGCCGGCGCGGAAGTACGGCAGGTACTCAGCCACCGGGTCGCCGTTGAACAGGCCCGCCAGGTACTTCTTCTCGTTGCGGAAGGTATAGACGTGGACGAACAGCCCTGCCTTGTGCGAGTCGGCCACGAGGCTGGTTGGCACGGCGCTGTTCACGTCGGCGAGCTTGCCCGTGGGGCCGGACAGGCGGATGGCCTGCGGCTTCCAGGGGCCGATGCCGTCGGCGTACTGCTTGATCTGGGCCAGGCCGGCCGGGGTGATCATGTCGCCGAAGGTGGTCGGGTTGCCTGCCACGGTGTAGCTGTAGGGGCGGCCGTCGACGAAGGTGTACACATCGCTGCTGTCGCCCGCGTAGATCATGTTGCCGGTCTTGTAGTCGACGTCGTTGCCGTCGATCAGCTGCACCGCCTTGGCCTTCAGGCCGGCGCTGCGCAGGTACAGCAGGCTGTCCGGATCGAAGCTCTGCACGAACAGTGCGGAGTCCTTGGTGTTCAGCCCGTTGTCGTTGAGAACCTTGAGATAGGCGTCTTCGAACGGGTGGGAGGCGCCGGGCGCGCCGCAGCCATTGGCCTTGGCCTGCGCGTTGTTCCACAGCGGGTTTTTCGTTTCCGGGTAGACGCCGATGGTGCGGCCCGTGGTCTTGGACTTGGCCTTGGCGATGTCGATCACCTCCTGGAACGTCAGGATGGGCAGCAGGCCGTTGTAGGTGGTGGGGCGCTCGTTGCGGGCATCGTAGGTCGTGCCGTTGATGCCGTACTGGCGCAGCTCGGCCAGCGTGAAATCGGTGATGGACCAGTCGCCCGTGTGGTCTTCGCCGTCGACGACCAGGGACTTCAGGACCGACTTCGGGTCGGCGGGGTTGGTCAGGTCGCTCAGGTAGGCGGCCGGGCCACCGTACTTGGCGGCGTCGTACTTCACGGGCACCAGTACGCCGGGCACGGTGCGCTTGCGGGCCATCACTTCGGGGTACTTGGCCGCCACATCGGCGATGTTGGTGTTGTCGCTGAGCCAGGGGTTGTGGCGGGCGACGGGGATGCAGTCCTTGGTCAGGTGCACATCCAGCTCCAGCCAGTCGCCGCCGGCGTCGACGGCCGCTTCGTAGGCCAGCCGGGTCTCCTCGGGATAAAGGCCGGGCAGCCCGCGGTGTGAAATGACCAGGGGCGGGTTGCCGTCCAGGGTGGGCAGCGGCGCCTCGTCACTCCCGCCGCAGCCGGCCAGCAGCGCGGAAACGGCCAGCGCAACCGATGCCAGCCGCTTGGAAAACGGCGAAATGGTGGTAATCATGAAACTCCTCCTCTTCTACTGAGTACTGCAGCTTAGGAGGGGTTTGTGTCAGGCCCTTGACGCCGCGCCGGCAGGGCGCTTCAGTCCAGCAGGGCCACGCCCTTGATCTGGGCGAACACGGGCAAGCCCGGCGCCAGCGCGAGCGCGGCGGCCGAGCGCCGCGTGACGCGCGCGAGCAGCGGCGTGCCGCACGCGTCGAGCGCCACCATGACCTGGCCGGGGCCGTCCTCGCGCAGCGCCGCGACGCGCGCGGGCACGATGTTGAGGATGCTCGTGCCGCTCTGGTGCGCGAGCGTGAGGCTCACGTCGCGCGCCTGTACACGCAGGCGTACGGCCTGGCCCACGGGCCGCGCCTGCGTGCCCACGAGCTGCAGCTGGCCGCCCGGGAAATGCACAGTGGTGAGGTGGTCCGCCGGGTCGTGCTGCGCCACGGTGCCTGCCACCACGGTGGCGGCCGTGTCGCCCTGGGCCAGTGGAAGGTCGAGCCGCGCCATGAGCGCCTGGGTGGGGCCAGCCGCCACCACCTGGCCTGCGCGCAGCAGCACCAGGTGGTGCGCCAGGCGCGCCACCTCGTCGTGCGCGTGGCTGACGTAGACCATGGGGATGTCGAGCTCGCGCTGCAGCCGCTCGAGGTAGGGCAATACCTCGGCCTTGCGCGGCGCGTCGAGCGCGGCGAGCGGCTCGTCCATGAGCAGCAGGGCGGGGCTGGCCGCCAGGGCGCGCGCGATCGCCACGCGCTGGCGCTCGCCGCCCGAGAGCGTGGCGGGGCGGCGCTCCATCAGGGCACCCAGGCCCAGCAGCTCCACGGCCTGCTCGAGCGGTACGCGCCGGCGCGCGGGCGGCACGCGGGAGAGGCCGTACTCGATGTTGCCGCGCACGCTGAGGTGCGCGAACAGGCTCGCCTCCTGGAACACATAGCCCAGTGCGCGCCGGTGCGGCGGGCGCCACAGGCCCTGGGCCTCGTCTTGCCAGACCTCGCCATTCACGGCCACGCGGCCGATCTGGCGTTCCGGTGCGCGCTCCAGGCCCGCCAGGGCGCGCAGGCAGGTGGTCTTGCCGCAGCCCGAGGGGCCGAACAGCGCGGACACTCCGTGCCCGGGCAGCTCGAGGTGTACGTCGAGCGTGAACGCGGGACGCTGCAGGCGCAGCCGGGCCTCGATCTGGGGGCTCATGCGCGCGGCTCCCGCGGCTGCAGCCAGTGCAGCGCCAGCAGCACGAGGAATGCGAACGCCACCATGCCGCCTGCGAGCCAGTGGGCCTGGGCGTATTCGAGCGCCTCCACGTGGTCGTAGATCTGCACCGAGACCACGCGCGTCACCCCTGGGATGTTGCCCCCGAGCATGAGCACCACGCCGAACTCGCCCACCGTGTGTGCGAAGCTCAGCACCGCTGCCGTGACGAAGCCCGGCCGCGCCAGTGGCAGCGCCACGCTGAAAAAGCGGTCCAGCGGCCCCGCGCCCAGCGTGGCGGCGGCTTCGAGAGGGCGCTCGCCCAGCGCCTCGAACGCGCGCTGCAACGGTTGCACGGCGAAAGGCAGCGAGTAGATCAGCGAGCCCACCACGAGGCCCGCAAACGTGAAAGGCAAGGTGCCCAGCCCCAGGGTTTGGGTGAGCTGCCCCAGCGGACCGTGCGGCCCCAGCACGACCAGCAGGTAGAAGCCGATCACCGTGGGCGGCAGTACCAGCGGCAGCGCCACCACGGCCCCGACAGGCCCGCGCCAGCGCGAGCGCGTATGCGCCAGCCACCAGGCCAGCGGCGTGCACAGCACGAGCAGCAGCGCCGTTGTCACCGACGCGAGCTGGAGCGTGAGCGCGATGGCGGCAAGGTCTTCTCCGGAAAAGGGCATGCGGGGCAGTCAGGGGCAGGGACGGCAATCTTCTCAGCTTTTTCTGGGCATATCTGCGCCATGCGCAGCGCCTCCGGGGCCGTTTTACTGGTAGCCGTAGGAGCGGATCACCGCGCGCGCCTTGTCGCCGCGCAGGTATTGCAGGAGCGCGACGGCGGCAGCGTTGTCCTTGCCCGAGGCGAGCAGCACGGCATCCTGGCGGATGGGCTCGTGCAGTGCAGCGGGAACGATCCAGGCCGAGCCTTTGGGGATCTTGCCGTCCTCCATGACCTGCGACAGCGCCACGAAGCCCAGCTGTGCGTTGCCGCTGACCACGAACTGGTAGGCCTGGGCAATGTTCTCGCCCGTGACGATGCGCGGCTGCAGCGCGGCCGTGAGGCCCTGCCGGTCCAGCACCTGCATGGCGGCCGCGCCATAGGGCGCGAGCTTGGGGTTGGCAATCGAGAGGTGCTTGAAGTCGCCCGTCTTGAGCACCTGGCCCTGGGCGTCCACGTAGTGGGCTTGGGGGCTCCACAGCACGAGCTGGCCTACGGCATAGGTGAAGCGCGAGCCCGCCACCGTGCGGCCCTCGCCATCGAGCTTGGCGGGCGTGGTGTCGTCGGCCGCGAGGAGCACCTGGAACGGCGCGCCGTTCACGATCTGCGCATAGAACTTGCCCGTGGCCCCGAATGAGAGCACGGCCTTGTGGCCCGTTTCCTGCTCGAACGCGGCGGCGATCTTCTGCATGGGGGCGGTGAAGTTGGCCGCCACGGCCACAGCCACCTCGCCCGCGTGGGCGTGCAGGCCGGCAAGGGCCATGCAGGCCAGGCCGGCCGCGGCCAGGGACCGGAGGATGGGGTTCAACAGGGCCATGCGTGCTTCTCCTTCGCTATTCTATTGGTGAATAGCGAGCGAGTATAGCGAGCGCGGTACGGGGAGGGGCTTTGGCCCAGGGCATGATGCGGGCATGCAGCAACGTGTTTCCTTCTCCGAGGCGCTGAGTCATGGCATGGCCGACAAGCGCATCGACATCCTGCGCCAGATCGGGCAGGGCGGTTCCATCTCGCAGGCCGCGCGCGCCGTGGGCGTGAGCTACAAGGCTGCCTGGCAGGCGCTCGATACGCTCACCAACCTGGCGGGCGTACCGCTCGTGGACCGGGCCGTGGGCGGTTCGGGCGGCGGCGGGGCCGTGCTCACCGAGGCGGGCCACGCGCTGCTGGCCGCCGCCGACGCGATGGCGCAGGCGCGTGATGCCGTGCTGGCGCGCCTGGCGGGGGATGAGGGAGCGGGCCAGGCGGCGGCGCGGCTGGCGGTGCGCACGAGCATGCGCAACCAGTGGCCCTGTGTGGTGCGCTCCCTGGAGCGCGAAGGGCCGATCGTGCGCGTACACCTGGGCGGGGCGGATGTGGCCGCACAGTCGCTGGCGCTCACCGCCCGCATCACGCGCGAGAGCGCCGAATTGCTGGGCCTGGCGCCGGGCCTGCCCGTGCTGGCGCTGTGCAAGGCCACCGCCGTGCGCGTGGAGCGGGCGCCGGCCGATGCGCTGGAGGCTGCGGGAGGCAATGCCTGGCCTGCCCGCGCCACCCGGGTGGCGCGCGGCGCCGCGGGTGACGAGGTGGCCGCGGAGCTCGATGCCGGGGTGCAGATGGTGGGCTTCGCCCCTGCAGGCAGCGGGTTGCGCCAACGCGCGCGCGTGGTGCTGCGTGCGGAGGAATCCGCCATCGTGCTGGCCGTGCTGGGTTGAAGCGACGGGCGCTTACCGGCCCCCGAGCCTGCGATAGACCGTGGCACGGCTGATGCCGAGCGTGCGCGCGGCCTCGGCCACGTTGCCGCGCGCGTCCTGCACGGCCTGGCGGATCAGCGCCGCCTCGGCTGCACGCAGCGGTGCTGCGCCCGTGGGCAGCCGCAGCGGGGCGGCCCGCGCGGGCAGGCAGGGCAGGGCCGCCAGCCGCAGGCCGGACCACACGGGTAGCGCCAGCGGCGTAGCGCCGCCGCGGCGTGCCGCGTCGAACAGCTGGCCCCAGGGCAGGGCTAGCAGCTCGTCGCAGTGCAGCCGGCTGCCGGGCGCCTGCAGCGGCTGGGGCAGCAGCTGGCGCGCCATGCCGTTGGTGCCCACCACGAAGCCCTCGGCGTCGAGCGCGAGCAGCCCGTCGCCCTCGTGGCCCAAGACCGCGCCGGGCCAGTTCAGGCGCAGCAGCAGGGCGTGGGGGCGCTGCAGCAGCAGGGCGTCTTCCATGGCGTGGGCCGAGCGTGCGACGAGGTGGCGCAGCTCGGGCCGCTCGGGCACATCCACGCCTGTGAGGTCCAGCATGCCGATGCATTCGCCCTCGGGTCCGAAGAGCGGTGCGCCCGCGCAGCTGTAGCCCTGGTTGTCATCGAAGAAATGCTCGCCCTGGTGCAGCCACACAGGCTGCAGCTCGGAGAGCGCTGCGCCAATGGCCGTGGTGCCCACGCAGGCCTCCGAGAGATCGACGCCCACGCGGCCGATGGCGCGCGCGCGCGGGTCGCCGTGCCCCTGCGCGCCCTGCACCTCGATCACGGTGCCGCGCGCATCGGTCAGCATCGCAAAGTAGCGCATGCCCGTGATGGCGCGCGTGAGCTGTTCGAGCACGGGGCGGGCGGCGCGCAGCAGGTCGTGGTGGCGCTCCTGGGTCTGGCGCAACTGCTGCGCACCCACGGGCTGGAACGTCACGCGCTGCGTGGGCCGCTGCCCTGCGGCCAGGCAGCGCTGCCACGAGCGCGCAATCCAGGGTTCGACTCCCGCGAAGGAGGGTGCGCCATCGCCGAGCAAAGTGCTGCGCGCAAGGGCGATCTGGCGGCTGCGGTGGCTGGTTGGCGGTGCGGCGGACATGGCGAAGCTCCCTGGGCGCATGGTGCACCGGCAGTGCGCTGCAACATGTTTCATTTTGAGAATATCCCGGGCCGGGTGGGCTGGTTCTAGGGTTCTCCCTAGGAAGGTGGTGCAGGCGCGGGCACAAGATGGAGCGTGCCAATCCAGCCATCACCCCTCCAAGGAGACAGCGAGATGCAAGTGCAGTTCACCGTCAACGGCCGCGCGGCCAGCATTGACGTTCCCCCCAACACCCTGCTCGTGCACGCGTTGCGTGAGCACCTGCAGCTCACCGGTACCCACGTGGGCTGCGACACGAGCCAGTGCGGCGCCTGCACCGTGATCGTGAACGGCCGCGCCGTGAAGTCGTGCGCCATGCTGGCCGTGCAGGCGGCAGGCGCCGAGGTGCAGACGATCGAGGGCCTGGCGGCACCCGACGGCACCATGCACCCCATGCAGGCGGCGTTCAAGGACTGCCACGGCCTGCAGTGCGGCTTCTGCACGCCCGGCATGGTGATGAGCGCGGTGGACCTGTGCAAGCACCATCCCCACGCGAGCGAGGGCGAGATCCGCGAGCTGCTCGAAGGCAACCTGTGCCGCTGCACGGGCTACCAGAACATCGTGCGCGCCGTGCAGCAGGGCCAGAAGGCCATGGCTTCGGCACATACCTCGGCATAAACACCAAGGAGAACCGCCATGGGTGCATCCGACTTCTCCCAGCTGCCGCACATCGGCGAGGCCTACAAGCGCAAGGAGGACTACCGCTTCCTCACCGGCGCGGGCCAGTACACCGACGATGTGGTGCTTGCCGCGCAATGCCACGCCGTGTTCGTGCGCTCGCCGCACGCGCACGCCACGATCAACCGCCTCGACACCGCCGCCGCCAAGGCCGCACCTGGCGTGCTGGGTGTGTTCACGGGCGCGGATGTGGCGGCTGACCACATCAACGGCCTGCCCTGCGGCTGGCTCATCACCAGCACCGACGGCCAGCCCATGAAGGAGCCGCCGCACCCCATCCTGGCCCAGGGCAAGGTGCGCTACGTGGGCGACCATGTCGCCATGGTGGTGGCGCAGACTCAGCAGCAGGCGCGCGACGCGGCCGAGCTGGTGGAGGTGGACTACGACACGCTGCCCGCCGTGGTGCAGGTGGGCGATGCCGCCGCGGGTGCGGTGCCTGGCGCCGTGGTGCATGACATCGCGCCCGACAACCACTGCTTCAAGTGGGCCATCGGCGACAAGGCGGGCGTGGACGCCGCCTTTGCCAACGCTGCGCATGTCACCAAGCTGGACTTGGTCAACAACCGCCTCATTCCCAACGCCATGGAGCCGCGCGCGGCCATCGGCAGCTACAACCGTGCGAGCGACGAATACACGCTCTACGTGAGCAACCAGAACCCGCACGTTGAGCGCCTGCTCATGACCGCCTTCGTCATGGGCCTGCCCGAGCACAAGGTGCGCGTGATCGCGCCCGATGTGGGTGGTGGCTTCGGCTCCAAGATCTACCTCTACGCCGAAGACGTGTGCCTGACCTGGGCCGCCAGGAAGCTCAATCGCAACATCAAGTGGGTGGCGGACCGCAGCGAGTCCTTCCTCTCCGACGCGCACGGCCGCGACCACGTGAGCCACGCCGAAATGGCCATGGACAAGGACGGCAAGTTCCTCGCGCTGCGCGTGCACACGCACGCCAACGTGGGCGCCTACCTCAGCACCTTCGCAAGCTGCGTGCCCACCATCCTCTATGCCACGCTGCTGGCGGGCCAGTACACCACGCCGCAGATCCACGTCGAGGTGGATGCGTGGTTCACCAACACCGCGCCCGTCGACGCGTACCGCGGCGCTGGCCGGCCCGAAGCCACCTACCTGCTGGAGCGCCTGGTCAGCCGCTGCGGCTGGGAAATGGGCCTTTCCCAGGACGAGATCCGCCGCCGCAATTTCGTCACCAGCTTTCCCTACCAGACGCCCGTGGCGCTGCAGTACGACATCGGCGACTACCCCGCCTGCATGAGCCAGGCACAGCAACTGGCCGACGTAGCGGGATTCGAGGCGCGCAGAAAAGCCAGCGAAGCCAAGGGCCTCAGGCGCGGCATCGGCTACAGCAGCTACATCGAGGCCTGCGGCCTGGCGCCCTCGAACATTGCCGGGGCGCTGGGCGCGCGCGCGGGCCTGTTCGAATGCGGCGAGGTGCGCGTGCACCCCACGGGCAGTGTCACGGTGTTCACCGGCTCGCACAGCCACGGCCAGGGGCACGAGACCACGTTCGCGCAGGTCGTGGCGGCGCGGCTAGGCATCCCGGTGGAGAACGTGGACGTGGTGCACGGCGACACGGGCCGCGTGCCCTTCGGCATGGGTACCTACGGCTCGCGCTCCATCAGTGTGGGCGGCTCGGCCATCATGAAGGCGCTGGACAAGATCGAGGCCAAGGCCAAGAAGATCGCCGCGCACCTGATGGAGGCGAGCGATGCCGACATCGACTTCGCGAACGGCGAATTCACCGTGCGCGGCACCGACAAGAAGATCCCCTTCGGCCAGGTGGCGCTCACGGCCTACGTGCCGCACAACTACCCGCTCGACAAGCTGGAGCCGGGCCTGAACGAAACCGCTTTCTACGACCCCACCAACTTCACCTACCCCGCGGGCACCTACATTTGCGAGGTGGAGGTGGACCCGGCCACGGGTGTGGTGCGTGTGGACCGCTTCAGCGCCGTGGACGACTTCGGCACCATCATCAACCCCATGATCGTGGAGGGTCAGGTGCATGGCGGCCTGGTGCAGGGCATTGGCCAGGCGCTGATGGAGCACGGCGTGTACGACCGTGAAACCGGCCAGCTGCTCACCGGCAGCTTCATGGACTACGCCATGCCGCGCGCGGACGACTTCCCCGAGTTCAAGCTCGGCCATGTCTGCACGCCGTGCACGCACAACCCGCTGGGCACCAAGGGCTGCGGAGAGGCCGGAGCCATCGGCTCGCCGCCCGCCGTCATCAATGCCGTGCTCGACGCGCTGCGCCCGCTGGGCGTGAAGGACTTCGACATGCCCGCATCGCCGCACCGCGTGTGGGAAGCCATCCAAGCTGCCAAGGCCTAAGGGGAGAGCACCATGTACGCATTCACCTACGAACGCCCCTCCACCGCCGCCGCCGCCGCCCAACTGGCGGGTGCGGGCGGCAAGCCGCTCGCGGGCGGGCAGAGCCTGCTGCCCTCCATGCGCCTGCGCCTGTCCAATCCCGGCCAGATCGTGGACTTGGGCGGCGTGGCCGAACTCGTGGGCATCCGCCGCGAGGGCAACGCCATCACCATCGGCGCCATGACGCGCCATGCCGACGTGGCTGAGAGCGCCGACGTGCGGGCCGCCATCCCCGCGCTGGCCGCATTGGCTGCCGGCATTGGCGACCGGCAGGTGCGCGCGCGCGGCACGCTGGGCGGCTCGGTGGCCAATAACGACCCCGCCGCTTGCTACCCCAGCGCCGTGCTGGGCCTCTCCGCCACCGTGGTCACCACGAAGCGGCAGATCGCGGCCGACGACTTCTTCCTCGGCATGTACACCACGGCGCTGGAAGAGGGCGAGCTGATCAAGGAGATCCGCTTTCCCATTCCCAAGAAAGCCGCCTACCTCAAGTTCAAGCAGCCGGCCTCGCGCTTCGCCCTGGTGGGCGTGTTTGTCGCGCAGACCGACGCGGGCGTGCGCGTGGCCGTCACGGGGGCGGCCAGCTGCGTGTTCCGCCATGCGGGGCTGGAGGCGGCGCTGAACCAGAGCTTCACCCCCCAGGCAGCGGCCGGTGTGAAGATCGACGCGGGCGACCTCAACGGCGACCTGCACGCGAGCGCGGCCTACCGCGCCCAGCTCATCAGCGTGCAGACCCAGCGGGCCGTGGCGAGCATGGCAACAACCCCCTGAGCGGCTGCGCCGCTTCTCCCTTCTCTCAACGCGCTGCGCGCTACAGGAAGGGGGACGCAGCCCTCGCTCGGCTGCCCTGGCTGGGGTGGCGCCCTGTTTTCAGGATTATGAGTAAAACTAGTCTCTAGCGCTTGTCCAGAGAGCATAAGAAGCTATCAAAATGGTAGTAATGAACGCCGCGGGCTCCATCGACGCCCTGGTGCAGGCACTGCAGCACGAGGGCTACTATGCCGACCGTCGTCTGGCCACGGCGGCCTTCCTCGCCCTCAGGCTGCAGCGCCCACTGCTGCTCGAGGGCGAGCCCGGCGTGGGCAAGACGGCACTGGCGCAAACCCTGGCACGCGTGCTCGGGCGCGCGCTCATCCGGCTGCAGTGCTATGACGGCATGGAGCAGCGCGAGGCGCTCTATGAATGGAACTACGCCGCGCAACTGCTGCACATGCGCGCGGCGGAGGGGCAGGGCGGCGCGCTGAACGCCGAGCGCATGGAGCGCGAGGTGTACGACAGCCGCTACCTGATCCGCCGCCCGCTGCTGCAGGCGCTGCAGGCCCCCGCGCCCGGCGCCGTGCTGCTCATCGACGAGGTGGACCGTGCCGACGAGCCCTTCGAGGCCTTCCTGCTGGAGTACCTGGGCGAGTACCAGGTCAGCATCCCCGAAGTGGGCACCGTGCGGGCCGAGGCCACGCCCATCACCATCCTCACCAGCAACCGCACGCGCGACCTGCACGACGCCGTGAAGCGCCGCTGCCTGTACCACTGGCTCGACTACCCCGAGCGCGAGCGCGAACTCGCCATCGTGCGCGCCCAGGTGCCGCAGGCGAGCGAAGCGCTCTCGGCCCAGGTGGCGCAGTTCGTCGGGCGGCTGCGCAGCCAGCCGTTCGCCAACGCCTTCCAGCGCGCGCCGGGCATCGCCGAGAGCGTGGAGTGGGCCAAGGCGCTCGTGGCGCTCGACACGCTGGTGGTGGACCCCGAGGTGGCCATGGACACGGCGGGCATCCTGTTCAAGCAGCGCGAGGACGTGGCGGCGCTCACGCGCGAGCTGGCGACCCAGTTGCTCGCGCCGGAGGCGCAGCCTGTATGACATCCCTGCTGGGTGACGCGCGCGCGGGCAAGCTGGCCGACAACCTCACGGGCTTTGGCCGCACGCTGCGCCGCGCGGGGGTGCAGGTGGATGCCGCGCGCATGGCGCTCGCGCAGCAGGCGGCGCTGCTCGTGGGCATGGAGCGGGCCGATCTGGCTGCTGCGCTGGAGGCCGTGCTTGTGGGCCGCGAGCAGGATCGGCTCGTGTTCCGCGAGCTGTTCGACGCCTACTTCCGCAACCCCGATGTGGCGCAGAAGCTGCTCGCGCAGATGCTGCCCAGCGCCCCGGCCAAGGCCGCGCCGCGCCACCGCCCGCGCGTGAGCGAGGCGCTGGCACCCGTGCGTGCGGCCCGCAACGCGCCGCCGCGCGAAGAACAGAAGATCGATTTCGATGCCGCCATGACGGCCAGCGATGCGCAGCGCCTGCGCCAGGCCGACTTCAACCAGCTGAGCGCGAGCGAGTACCGCCTCGTGGAGCGCCTTGCGCGCGACATTCCGCTGCCCTTGCCCACCCATGCCGCGCGCCGCACCCAGCCCGGACCGCGTGGCGCGCGGATGCACTGGTGTGGCGCGCTGCGCCGCGCCGCGCGCACGGGCGGCGAGCTGCTGGAGCTGCCGCGCCTGGCCCGGCGCGAGCAGCCGCTGCCGCTCCTTGTGCTGGTGGACGTCTCGGGCTCGATGGAGCGCTACGCACGCCTGTTGCTGGCTTTTTTGCACGCGGCCACGGCGCCGGGGCCGGGTCGTGTGGTGCGGCGTGACGTGTTCGCGTTCGGCACCGGGCTCACGGACCTCACACCCGCGTTCCGCCATGCCGACACCGATGCCATGCTCACGCATGCGGGCCGTGCCATCGCCGACTTCGCGGGGGGCACGCGCATGGGCGAGGCGCTGGCGCAGCTGCGCCAGCAGCATGCGCGCCGCCTCGTGGGGCGGCGCACGCTGGTGCTGCTCGTGAGCGACGGGCTCGACACGGGCGAGCCGCAGCCGCTGGAGCATGAGCTGGCCTGGCTGCGCCGGCATTGTTCGCGCCTGCTGTGGCTCAACCCGCTGCTGCGCTTCGCGGGCTATGCCCCCACGGCACGCGGAGCGGCCGCGCTGCACCGCCAGGCGCACGCCATGCTCGCCGTGCACAACCTGGAGCGGCTGCAGGATCTGGCCGCCAGCCTCGCGCGGCTGATGCAGCCCCTGCGGTAACGAAATACAGACGAGGAGGAATCACCATGGAAATGCAAGCCAGCCGCCCCCTGGCCGTAAGCCAGCAGCAGGCCTGGGATGCCCTGAACGACCCTGAGGTGCTCAAGGCCTGCATCCCTGGCTGCGACAAGGTCGAGGCCACGGGCGAGAACCGCTACGCCGTGGGCATGGCGCTCAAGATCGGGCCCGTGTCCGCCAAGTTCGCGGGCAAGATCACGCTCGCGGACATGGTGCCGCCACAGAGCTACACGCTCGCGTTCGACGGCCAGGGCGGCGTGGCAGGCTTCGGCAAGGGCCAGGCGCAGGTGCGTCTCGAAGAACTGCCCCACGATGCATTGGGCCAGCCCTGCTGCGAGCTGCACTACCAGGTGCAGGCCCAGGTGGGCGGCAAGATCGCGCAGCTGGGCCAGCGCCTCATCGACGGCGCGGCCAAAGGCATGGCCGAGGACTTCTTCCAGCGCTTCGACGAGGAGCTGCGCCGCCGCCACCCGCGCGCCGAGCCATCCGCCGCGGGCGAGGCCGCCACGCCGGGAGCGGCCGGTGCCGCCGCGCCCGCGCAGGGGGGCATTCCCGTATGGGTCTGGGTGGTGCTGGCCATCGTCCTCGTGGCCGCGGCGTACGCGCTGCTGTAGGGCCTTTCCCACCGGGTCTGCCAACACCACAGGCTCTAGCGAGAATACGACCATGGAAAACCTGGATGTCATGGTGCTGCGCCAGCTGCTGGGCTGGCGCCGCGCGGGCCAGCGCGCCGTGCTGGCCACGGTGGTGCACACTTGGGGCTCCTCGCCCCGGCCCGTGGGTTCCATCATGGCGCTGAGCGAAACCGGCGCCGTGGTGGGGTCGGTCTCGGGCGGCTGCATCGAGGACGACCTCATCGACCGCTTCACGCGCGCCTATGCGTCCCGTCAGGGCGAAGGCAGCGGCGAGGCGCATGCCATTCCGAGTGGCCCGCCACAGTTCACCAAATACGGCGTGAGCGCCGACGAGGCGCACCGCTTCGGCCTGCCCTGCGGCGGCACGCTGGAGCTGTTGCTGGAGTTCGATCCTGACGCAGACAGCCTGGCCACGTTGGTGGAGTGGCTCGGCGCGGGCCGCTTGGTGCAGCGCAGCGTGCAGCTGGCCACGGGCGCCGCCGCGCTGGCGATCGCGGAGGCGCCAGAGGCGTTGAGTGTGGATGCGCAGCGGCTTGTGAGCACCTTCGGGCCCGAGTACCGCATGCTGCTGATCGGCGCGGGGCAGATTTCGGAATACCTCGCCACCATGGCCCTGTTCAGCGGCTTCGCGGTCACGGTGTGCGATCCGCGCGAGGAATACCGGGGCCACTGGAACGTGCCCGGCGCGCGCGTGGTGAGCGACATGCCTGACGACGTGGTTGCCGCGTTCCGGCCCGATGCGCGCAGCTGCGTTGTGGCGCTCACCCACGACCCCAAGCTCGACGACCTGGCCCTGCTGGAGGCGCTGGGCAGCCCGGCGTTCTACGTGGGGGGGATCGGCTCGCGGCGCAACAACGCGGCGCGGCACGCGCGCATGATCGAGCACTTCGGGCAAACCGAGCAGAGCTTGGCGCGTTTGCGCGGCCCGCTGGGCATCTACATCGGCAGCAAGACGCCGCCGGAGATCGCCGTGAGCATCATGGCCGAGGTGCTGGCCGTAAAGAACGGCGTGGCCTTGCCCCGGGACATGGCCGTGGCCCAGGCCAAGGACGCGCGCGAACCGCTTCGGGCCCAGGACGGGCCCGTGTGCGGCGTGCGTGGCTGACAGGGCCAGAGGCGAGGGCGCAGCGCCCCGCCCGAGCGGGCGCACGTGAAGAGCGGTGAAGCCCGAGGTTACGACTGCCTGGGCTGCGGTGAAGGCTGTGTAAAAGCCGGGTAAAGGGGGTGGCCCTTCATATGGCTTTACTGATCGATGGCTAACATACGAGTCCTTCCGAATCCGCTGCCCCGCGTATGCCTTCAGTCCGTCGTTCCCCTCGCGCTCGCGGTTTCCGCGCTCTCTTTTCGCAGGGGCGGTGGAAGCCCTCGGTGGCCTGGTGGCTGGTGCCCCTGGCCCTTGCTGTAGCGGGAGGGGGCTGGTGGTGGCAGCAACGCCAGGCGGCGCCGGCCAAGAGCGAGGCCGCGGGGCCGCGCAAGGGGGCGGGTGCGCGCTTCAGCGCGGGCGGCCAGGTGCAGCCCGTGTCGGTGGGCATGGTGCGGCACGAGGATGTACGCGTGCTCGTCAGCGCGATCGGCACCATGAATGCACGCGCTACGGCCGTGGTGCGCACCAAGGTCAGCGGCGAGATCAAGGCCTTGCGCTTCAAGGAGGGCGACGAGGTCAAGGCCGGGCAGGTGCTGGCCGAGATCGACCCGCGCAGCTACCAGGCCACGCTGAACCAGATGCAGGGCAACCTCCAGCGCGACCAGGCGCTGCTCAAGAATGCACGCCTGGATCTGCAGCGCTACCAGGAGCTCAAGGCGCAGGACTCCATCGCCGGCCAGCAGGTGGACACCCAGGCCGCCCTCGTGCGGCAGTACGAGGGCGTGGTCGCGGCGGACCAGGCCCAGGTCGATGCGGCCCGGCTTCAGCTCGACTACACGCGCGTCGTGGCGCCCATTGCGGGACGGCTGGGCCTGCGCCAGGCCGATCTGGGCAACGTGGTGAACCCCGGCGATGCCAACGGCATCGTCACCATCACGCAGGTGCGGCCCATCGACGCGGTGTTCTCCGTGCCCGAGGCGCACCTCGCGCAGATCCGCCAGCGTTTGGCCGAAGGCGCCACGCTGCCCGTCGAACTGTGGGACCGCGAGCAGAAGCAGCGCCTGGCGCGCGGCCGCCTGGGCGCGCTCGACAACGCGATCGATACCACCACGGGCACCATCAAGGTCAAGGCGGCCTTTGCCAACGAGGATGGCCGGCTCTATCCCAACCAGTTCGTGAACGTGAAGCTCCAGGTGCAGTTGCTGGAGCATGCGCTCACCGTGCCGGCTACGGCCGTGCAGAACAACTACGTGTACCTCGTGCAGCAGGACGGCACGGTGACGCAGCGGCGCATCCGCGTGGGCGTGACCGACGGCGACCGTGTGAGCGTGGAAGGCGAGCTTGCCGAGGGGGACAAGGTCGTGACCGACGGTATCGACCGCCTGCGCGAGGGTGCCAAGGTGGCCGTGATCGAAGCGGGCGCGGCCTCCAAGGCCGACCAGGCCGCGCAGGAGGCGGGCCAGCGCCGCGCGGCCTTCCTCAAGAACCTCACGCCCGAGCAGCGCGAGAAGCTCGCCAAGATGTCGCCCGACGAGCGCCGAGCGTTCATCCGCACGCTGCGCGCACAACAGGGCGTGGGCGGGCCGGCCGAGGCGGCTTCGCAGCCCGCGTCCGCCGCGCCTGCGCCGGCGGCATCGCGCTGACCCGCTGCATCCGTAGGCCACCGTAGCCAGCGCCATGAATCTGTCGCGCATCTTCATCCTGCGGCCCATCGCCACCTCGCTGCTGATGGTGGCCGTGCTCATCGCGGGCATCCTTGCCTACCGGCTGCTGCCCATCTCGGCCCTGCCCGAGGTGGACTATCCCACCATCCAGGTCACCACGCTGTACCCGGGCGCAAGCCCCGACGTGATGACCTCGAACGTCACCGCGCCGCTGGAGCGCCAGTTCGGCCAGATGCCGGGGCTGTCGCAGATGTCGTCCACCAGCTCGGGCGGCGCCTCGGTGATCACGCTGCGTTTCGCGCTCGACATGGCCATGGACGTGGCCGAACAGCAGGTGCAGGCTGCCATCAACGCGGGCGCGAACCTGCTGCCCAGCGACCTGCCCATGCCACCGCTCTACAGCAAGGTGAACCCGGCGGACGCACCCATCCTCACGCTGGCGATCACCTCGCCCTCGCTGCCCGTGATCCGCGTGAACGACCTTGTGGAGAACCGCCTCGCGCCCAAGCTCTCTCAGGTCAATGGCGTGGGGCTCGTGGCCATCGCGGGCGGGCGCCGGCCCGCCGGGCGCATCCAGGCCCACCCGGGGGCGCTGGCGGGGCTGGGCATGACGCTCGACGATGTGCGCACCGCGATCGCGGCCGCCAACGTCAAGCAGGCCAAGGGCGGCTTCGACGGGCCGGCGCGTGCCTCCACCATCGATGCCAACGACCAGCTGCAGTCCGCGCAGGAGTACCGCGACCTCATCATCGCCTTCAAGAACGGCAACCCCGTGCGCCTGTCGGCCGTGGCCGATACGGTGGACGATGCCGAGAACACGCGTCTGGCTGCCTGGGCCGGCACGCCGGGCAGCGGCTCCAAGGCGGGGGTGATCCTCAACATCCGGCGCCAGCCCGGCGCCAACGTGATCGTGACCGTGGACCGCATCCGCGCGCTGCTGCCGCAGCTGCAGGCCACGCTGCCGGCCTCGCTCGACGTGCAGGTGCTCACCGACCGCACCGTGACCATCCGCGCCTCGGTGGAGGATATGCAGGTCGAGCTCATGCTGGCCATCGCGCTCGTGGTGGCCGTGATCTTCGTGTTCCTGCGCAGTGCCTCGGCCACGCTGATCCCGAGCTTTGCGGTGCCGCTGTCGCTCATCGGCACCTTCGGCGTGATGTACCTCGCGGGCTTCTCGATCAACAACCTCACGCTCATGGCGCTCACCATTTCCACGGGCTTCGTGGTGGACGATGCCATCGTGATGATCGAGAACATCGCGCGCTACGTGGAGCAGGGCGAGCCGCCGCTGGCGGCCGCGCTCAAGGGCGCGCAACAGATCGGCTTCACCATCATCTCGCTGACGATCTCGCTGATCGCGGTGCTCATTCCGCTGCTGTTCATGGGCGACGTGGTGGGGCGGCTGTTCCACGAGTTCGCCATCACCATGGCCGTGGCCATCCTCATCTCGGCCGTGGTCTCGCTCACGCTCACGCCCATGCTGTGCGCGCGGCTGCTCAAGCACACCCCCGAGGAAAGCCACGGCCGCCTGTACCGGGCCACGGGGCACTTTTTCGACCGCACCATCGCGCAGTACGGCCGCATGCTCGGCTGGGTGCTGGACCACCGGCGCCTGACCTGGCTGGTGTTCCTGGCCACGCTGGCGCTCACGGTGGTGCTCTACCTCGTGGTGCCCAAGGGCTTCTTCCCCGTGCAAGACACGGGCACGCTGCAGGCCACGACCGAGGCCGACCAGTCGATCTCCTTCGCGGCCATGGCAGAGCGCCAGCAGCAGCTCGCCGAGCGCATCCTGCGCGACCCGGCCGTCAAGAGCGTCTCGTCCTTCATCGGGGTGGATGGCACCAACACCACGCTCAACACGGGCCGCCTGCAGATCGACCTGCACCCCCATGGCGCGCGCGATCCGCTGCCCGTGGTGCTGCGCCGGCTGGCGGACGAGACGGCCGGCGTGCCGGGCATCCGCCTGTATGCGCAGCCCGTGCAGGACCTCACGATCGAAGACCGCGTGGCGCGCACGCAGTACCAGCTGCTGCTGTCCTCGCCCGACATGGAGCAGCTGCAGCGCAGCGCGGCCGATTTGCTGCAGCGCCTGCGCGCCGCGCCCGAGCTGGCCGACGTGGCGAGCGACCTGCAGAGCCAGGGCCGCCAGGCCTATGTGCAGATCGACCGCGCCCAGGCCAGCCGCCTGGGCGTGACGGTGGCGGGCATCGATACGGCGCTGTACAACGCCTTCGGCCAGCGACTGATCTCCACCATCTTCACGCAGTCCAACCAGTACCGCGTGGTGCTCGAAGTAGCGCCGCAGTTCAAGATCGGCCCCGAGGCGCTGGCCGCCATTTATGTGCCGTCGAGCGCGGGCGCACCCGTGCCGCTGTCGTCCGTGGCTCGCGTGGAGGAGCGCAGCATGCCGCTGGCCGTCAACCACGTGGGCCAGTTGCCCGCGACCACGGTCTCGTTCAACACCGCGCCCGGCGTGTCGTTGGGCCAGGCCGTGAAGGCCATCGAGCAGGCGCGCGATGCCGCCCGGCTGCCGTTGTCGGTGGAGATGAGCTTTCAGGGCGCGGCCCTGGCGTTCCAGGCCTCGCTCACGAACACGCTGCTGCTGATCCTGGCCGCCGTGGTCACCATGTACATCGTGCTCGGCGTGCTGTACGAAAGCACGATCCACCCCATCACCATCCTCTCCACGCTGCCGTCGGCGGGCGTGGGCGCGCTGCTGGCGCTGCTGGTGGGAGGGCTCGATATCGACATCGTCGCCATCATCGGCATCGTGCTCCTGATCGGCATCGTCAAGAAGAACGCGATCATGATGATCGACTTCGCGCTCGACGCGCAGCGTGAGCGGGGCCTGGGCGCGCGCGATGCGATTTACCAGGCCTGCCTGCTGCGGTTCCGGCCCATCCTCATGACCACGCTCGCGGCGCTGCTGGGCGCACTGCCGCTGATGCTGGGCACGGGCGTGGGCAGCGAGCTGCGCCACCCGTTGGGCGTGACGATGGTGGGCGGGCTGATCCTGAGCCAGCTTCTCACGTTGTTCACCACGCCGGTGATCTACCTCACGTTCGAGGGCTGGGCGCAGCGCTGGCGCGCGCGGCGTGGACAGCGCGAGGCAGGTCATGCCTGAGCGCGCACGTCCGCCCCGCGGCCGGGGAGGCCCGGCATGAGCAGCTTCGCCGGCCTGTCGAGTCCGTTCATCCACCGCCCCATTGCCACCATGCTCCTCACGCTGGGGCTGGCGCTGGCCGGGGCGGTGTCGTTCTTCCTGCTGCCCGTGGCCCCGCTGCCGCAGGTGGACTACCCCACGATCTCGGTGTCGGCCAGCCTGCCCGGCGCGAGCCCCGACACCATGGCCGCCACGGTGGCCACGCCGCTGGAGCGCTCGCTCGGCGCGATTGCGGGCGTGAACGAGATCACGTCGAGCTCCACGCTCGGCAACACGCGCATCACGCTGCAGTTCGACCTCAACCGCAGCGTGGACGGCGCCGCGCGCGACGTGCAGGCCGCCATCAACGCCGCGCGCACACTGCTGCCCACGGGCATGCCCAGCAACCCGACCTACCGCAAGGTGAATCCGGCCGATTCGCCCATCATGATCCTCGCGCTCACGTCGGATTCGCTCACGCGCGGACAGATGTACGACGCGGCCTCCACCGTGCTCGCGCAGAAGCTCTCGCAGGTCGAGGGCGTGGGGCAGGCCACGGTGAGCGGTGGCGCGCTGCCCGCCGTGCGCGTGGAGCTCGATCCGGTGCGACTCGCGGCCAACGGCGTGTCGCTCGAGCAGGTGCGCACGGCCATCACCACCACCAACGCCAACCGGCCCTTGGGCGCCGTGGAGCGCGAGGACCACTACTGGCAGGTGGGCACGAACGACCAGGCCCGCGTGGCAGCCGACTACGCGCCGCTCGTGCTGCGCTGGAACAATGGCAACGCCGTGCGCCTGTCGGACGTGGCCGATGTGGTCGACTCGGTGCAGGACGTGCGCAACTACGGCGTGGCCAACGGCAGGCCCGCCGTCCTGCTGCAGGTGTACAAGCAGCCGGGCGCCAACATCCTCCAGGCCGTGGAGCGCGTGCGCGCCATGCTGCCGCGGCTCGAGGCCTCGATTCCCGCGGCCATCGACATCACGGTGGTATCCGACCGCACGCCCACGCTGCGCGCCTCGCTGGTGGAGGTGGAGCGCGCGCTCGCGCTGGCCGTGGCGCTCGTGGTGCTCGTGGTGTTCCTGTTCCTGCGCAACGGGCGCGCCACGCTCATTCCCAGCGTGGCCGTGCCCGCGTCGCTCGCGGGCACGTTCGGCGTGATGTACCTTGCAGGCTACACGCTCGACAACCTCTCGCTCATGGCGCTGACCATCGTCACCGGTTTCGTGGTCGACGATGCCATCGTCGTGCTCGAGAACATCATGCGCCACATGGAGCGCGGCCAGGGCGCGCTGCAGGCGGCACTGGAGGGCTCGCGCGAGATCGGCTTCACCGTGGTTTCGATGAGCCTGTCGCTGATCGCGGTGTTCCTGCCCATCTGGTTCATGGGGGGCATCGTGGGGCGGTTCTTCCGCGAGTTCGCCATCGTCATGTCGGCGGCCATCCTCGTGTCGATGCTGGTGTCGCTCACCACCACGCCGATGATGTGCGCCCACCTGCTGCGCCACCCGTTGCAGCCCCGGCAACGCTCGCGCCTGTCGCGCGCGCTCGATGCCATCGCTGCGCGGGCGCTGCGCGGCTACCGGCGCAGCCTGGCCTGGGGCCTGCGCTGGCCCGCCGTGCCGCTGTTGCTGCTGGCAGGCGTGGTGGCGCTCAACGTGCACCTGTACGTGGCTATCGACAAGGGCTTCATGCCCGAGCAGGACACGGGGCGCATCATGGGCTTCATCCGTGCAGACCAAGCCACCTCGTACCAGGCAATGGAACAGCGGCTCAAGCGCTTCCTTGCCATCGTGCAGCGCGACCCGGCCGTGCAGTATGTGACAGGCTTCACGGGCGGCGGGCAGCGCAATGCCGCAAGCATGTTCATGTCGCTCAAGCCCGTGGCCGAGCGCAAGGTGTCTTCCGAGCAGGTGATCGAGCGGCTGCGCCAGCAGCTCAAGGACGAACCCGGCGCGCGCCTGTTCATGGTGCCGCAGCGCGACATCCGCATCGGCGGGCGGCAGAGCAGCTCGGCCTACGACTACACGCTGCAGGCCGACGACATTCAGGACCTGCGCACCTGGGAGCCGCGCATCCGCCAGGTGATGGCGCAGTTGCCCGAGCTGGAGGATGTGAACAGCGACGTGCAGGACTACGGCCTGCAGACCTCGCTGGTCATCGACCGCGACGCCGCCACCCGGCTGGGCCTGACGGCGGCACAGATCGACGCCACGCTCAACGACGCCTTCGGCCAGCGCCAGATGGGCGTGATCTACAACCCGCTCAACCAGTACCGCGTGGTGATGGAGGCTGCGCCGCGCTACCTGCAAAGCCCTGAGACGCTGCGCGGCTTCTTCTTCGTCAACAGCCGGGGCGAGCGGGTGCCCCTCACGGCCTTCGCGCGCATCACGCAGACCAACACGCCGCTGGCCGTGAACCACGAGCGCGGCACGCCCGCGAGCACCGTGAGCTTCAGCCTCGCGCCGGGCGTGTCGCTGTCGCAGGCCACCGACGCCATCCACAACGCCACGGCCGAGCTCGGCGTGCCCGTCTCGGTGCGGGGCAGTTTCAGCGGCACGGCGGGAGCGTTTCAGCAGGCGCTGGCGGGCCAGCCGCTGCTCATCCTCGCGGCCATGGTCACCATCTACCTCGTGCTGGGCATGCTGTACGAGAGCTTGGTGCACCCGCTCACCATCCTGTCCACGCTGCCCTCGGCGGGCGTGGGCGCGCTGCTCGCGCTGATGCTGTTCAAGACGGAGTTCTCGCTGATCGCGCTGATCGGCGTGATCCTGCTCATCGGCATCGTGAAGAAGAACGCGATCATGATGATCGACTTCGCGCTCGTGCGGCAGCGTCAGGGCCATGCGACGGCGGCGCAGGCCATCTACCGTGCCTGCAGCCTGCGCCTGCGCCCCATCCTCATGACCACCCTGGCTGCCATCTTCGGCGCGCTGCCCCTGGCGCTGGGCCGGGGCGACGGCGCAGAGCTGCGCCAGCCACTCGGCATTGCCGTGGTGGGCGGCCTGCTCGTGAGCCAGGTGCTCACGCTGTACACCACGCCCGTGGTGTACGTGGTGCTCGACCGGCTGCGTGCGCGCGTGCTGCGCCGCCGGACCGCGCCGCCGCTGGCCGCCCCCGTGCCGCAAGGAGACCATTGATGTCCAGGAAACGCCCGATGCTGTGGGCCCATCCGCTGGCCCTGCTGGCGCCCCTCGCGCTGCTGGCCGCCTGTTCCACGCAGCCGCCCTATGAGCGTCCGGTCCTGGAGGTGCCCGGGGCCTTCAAGGAGGGCGTGGCCGGCAGCGGTGTGTGGCAGGCCGCCCAGCCCATGGACAGCGTGCCCGACGCCTGGTGGACACTGTTCAACGATACGGTGCTCGACACGCTGCAGCAGCAGGCCCAGGAGGCCAACCAGAACATCGCGCTGTCCGTGGCGCGCCTGCGCGCCGCGCGCGCGGCCGTGGACAGCAGCCGTGCCGCGCTCTGGCCCGCGCTCGGCGCCAGCGCGGGAGCCACACGCTCGCGCAGCAACAGCGTGACCACGGCCAACGGCACGACCAACACCAACAGCTACCTCACCACCAACTACAACGCGGGCCTGTCCGCCAGCTGGGAGCCCGACCTGTGGGGACGCCTGTCGGGTGGCGTGGATGCCGCGCGCGCCAGCGCCCAGGCCAGCGCCGACGACCTCGCCGCGCTGCGCCTGTCGGTGCAGGCCTCGGTTGCGCAGACCTACTTTTCAGTGCGCACGGCCGAGGCGCAGGGCCGCCTGCTGCGCGAGACGCTGGATGCCTACCAGCGCAGCTGGGACCTCACGCGCAACCGCTACCGCGCAGGCGTGGCCTCGTCGGCCGACGTGGCCCAGGCCGAGGCGCAGTTCAAGTCCACCCAGGCGCAGCTCATCGAGTCCGAGACCAGCCGCGCCCAGCTCGAACACGCGCTCGCGGCCCTGGCCGGCCGCGCGCCCGCAGCATTCAGCCTGCCGCCCACGGCCGAGCTGCCCGCGCCGCCGGCCGTGCCCGCGCAACTGCCCTCGCGCCTGCTGGAGCGCCGCCCCGACATCGCGGCCGCCGAGCGCCGCGTGGCGGCGGCCAACGCGCAGGTGGGCGTGGCGCGCGCGGCGTTCTTTCCGTCCGTCACGCTCTCGGCCTCGGCGGGCTACCGGAGCACGTCGATCGGCAATCTGTTGAGCGCGCCCAACCTGGTCTGGTCGCTCGGGCCGTCATTGGCCGCGTCGCTGTTCGACGGTGGCGCGCGCATGGCGGCCGTGGAGTCGGCCCGCGCCGCGCAGGACCAGGCTGCGGCCACCTACCGCCAGACCGTGCTCACGGCGCTGCAGGAAGTGGAGGACAGCCTCGTCGCGGGCGCCGCGCTGGAGCGCGAGCAGACCGTGCAGGCCGAGGCCGTGGCCGCCGCGCAGCGCGCGCTCGAGGTGGTGAACAACCAGTACCGCGCGGGCACGGTGGCCTATCTCAACGTGCTGAGCGCTCAGGCCACGGTGCTGTCGGCCCAGCGCAGCCTCATCGACGTGCGCAACCGGCGTCTGGCCGCCATCACCACGCTGCTCAAGAACGTGGCGGGGCGCTGGCAGGAAGTGGGTGGTGCGGAGGGCGGGGCGCCAGCGGGCGCGCCTACCGTGGGGGATCGCGACCCCAGCTGAACTGGTTCTTGCCCGCGTTCTTCGCGGCGTACATGGCGGCATCGGCATGGGCCACCAGCTCGGCAATGTCGCTGCCGTGGGTGGGAAAGAGCGCGGCCCCCACGCTGGCCGTTACCTGGACCGTCAGGCCATCGAGGTCGAACGGCTGCGCGAGCGCCTGCAATATCTTGCGGGCCGCCTGCTCGCAGTCCTGCGGCCGTACGGCCTGCGCGAGCACGATGCCGAATTCGTCGCCCCCGAAGCGCGACACCGTGTCTTCTTCCCGCATGCAGCCCGTCAGCCGTTGGGCCACCTGGCACAGCAGTTGGTCGCCGACCGCGTGGCCGTGCCGGTCGTTGACGGCCTTGAAGCCGTCGAGGTCGAGGTAGAGCACACCGGCCAGCTGGCCGTGGCGCCGCGCCGAGTCGATCACCTGGCCGAAACGGTCCTGGAACAGGATCCGGTTGGGCAGGCCGGTCAGCGCGTCGTGCCGCGCGTCGTGCGAAAGGCGCGCCTCCAGGTTCTTGCGCTCGGTGATGTCCTGCGCCACCGCCACGAGGAAGTCGGGCGCACCGTCGGCGCGCCGCACCACGCCCAGCGCCTCGCACACCCAGAGCGTGGAGCCGTCCTTGCGCAGGTAGGGTTTCTCGATCTCCGGCGACAGCGTGGGCGAGTGGGTGGCAATGCGCTGTGCGAGGAACCGCCGCGCCGCCTCGCGCGTGTGCCCGTCGCTCAGGTCGAAGAGGGTGCGCTGGCGCAGATCTTCTTCGGCATAGCCCAGCATGCGGCAGTACTTTTCGTTGGCGCCGAGGATGTGCCCGTCGGGGGCGATGCGCGCGATACCCATGGCTGCCTGGTGGAAAGTGGCGCGGAACAGCGCCTCGCTGGCATGCAGGGCGCGGGCTACGCGGCGCTGGCGGGCCAGCACGGCAATCAGCAGCGTGGCAAAACCCAGCAGGGCGGCGGTGGCGCTGGCGGCCACCGCGATGTAGGTGGTGCGGCGCTGCAGCACTGGCGCCATGGCTTGCGCCTGGGGTGTTCCCACGGTCACCATCAAGGGGTGGCTCTGCAGGGTCCGGTAGCTGATGACGCGCGCCGTGCCGTCGGTCGTTTCGCCGGTGTCCACGAAGTCGCCTTCGGCCGCGCGGGCCTGGCGCTGAAACCAGGGCAGGCCGTGCGCGTCTTTGCCCAGACTGTTGGGGTTGGCCGGTTCGCGGGCGCGCACGATGCCGTCCAGCCCGGTCAGCTCCAGCAGGTCCTCGCGGTCCAGGTGGGCCTGGCGGTAGGGCTGCGTGAAGTTGGCTGGCGCCACCGACATGACCACCACGCCGCCAAAACTGCCGTCGGCGCGCGTGATGCGCAGCGACATCGGTATCTGCCAGCTGCCCGTGATGCGGCCGAGCACGGGAGGGCTTACGAACAGGCGGTCCTCGCGGGCATCGCGCTGGGCCAGGAAAAAGGTGCGGTCGGCGTAGTTGACCGGGCCGGTGTTCAGGCTGCTGGCGACGACGTCTCCCTGCTCGTTGACCACGCTGACGACGGTGAACATCTCGTCGCGGATCACGTTGCGTTCAACCCACCGGCGCAACGGAATGTCCGGGCCGATCCGCAGGTACTCCTCGCGCACGAAGGCCGCTACCTGCTCGGCCGATTTCAGCGTGCGAAAGACCTGCTCTTCAAAGGCGATGGCGAGATTGGAGTTGGACTGCATGGCTGCGGCCACCGCCTGCTCCTGCTCGAACACGATGCGCTGCGCGGTCACCAGCCAGAGGCCGGCGATGGCCGCTGCGCTCGCCAGGGCGATGCCCAGGTTCAGCGGCAGGCCCGCATAGCGCCGCCAAGCGGCGGGGGGCACGCTGTCGAGGTCTCCTGCGGCGCGGGGGCGCGGCGTCATGGCATGGCACTCCAGGCCAGCGGGAAGGCGGCCTCTGCCCCTAATCTACTGTGCTACGGTGGAAGCGGCTAGGGCTCCAGCCCGAAGGCGTCGCGCAGCGCCTCGCCGAAGGCGGCCGAGCCGCTGAGCGAGAGCGTGACCGTGGTGCGGCCGCCACTGGGCGCGGCCTGGGCGTGCAGGCGCTCGTGCGCGGCGTCGTAGGCGATGTGCAGCGGCGTGCCGTCCTCGGCCTGGGCCTGCAGGTCGTAGTCCCACTGGCCGCCGTCTTCGCAGGGGCCCTGTTGGCCCGCGAAGGTGTGGTGCGCCCAGGCCAGCAGGCGTGTGATCTCGGCGTGCAGCGCGCCCAGGCGTTGGGGCTGCACGCACGCCATCGCATCCCAGGTGCCGGTGCCTTCGGCGTCTTCGCTGTAGTCGAAATCGAGGTAGTCCAGGGGCATGGCGGTTGTGGCGCGGGGCCTCCATTGTTACACCCTACACTGCGCAAATGACGACCGCCGACACGACGCTGCTGCAGGTGCATGACCTGGCCTTTGCCCACCCGGGCCGCCCGCTATGGTCGGGCTGGTCGCAGGACTGGCGCGCGGGTGTGGGCCTGGTGCGCGGCGGCGACGGCTCGGGCAAGACCACGCTGCTGAGCCTGCTCGCGGGGCAGCTTGCGCCAGCGCGCGGACGGCTCGTGCTCTGCGGGACGGACCTGGCCGCGCAGCCCAGCGCCTACCGGCGCCAGGTGTTCTGGATGGACCCGCGCGCGCCCGGCCTGCCCGCGCAGGCGGGGCTCACGCCCGGCCAATGGCTGCAGAGGCTGCCCGCGTGCCATCCTCTTTGGAGCGAGGCGGCGCTGCAATCCCATGTGCAGGGCTGGGACCTCGCTCCGCACCTGGCCAAGCCGTTCCATGCGCTCTCCACGGGCACGCAGCGCAAGTGCTTCATGGCGGCGGCCCTGGCCAGCGGGGCGCCGCTCACGCTGATCGACGAGCCCGTCGCGGGGCTCGACAAACCCTCCATCCGCTACCTGCAGCAGGCGCTCGGCGCGCTGGCGCAGGCGCGGGACCGCCTTGTGCTCGTGGCGCACTACGAGGCGCTGCCCGGTGTGGACTGGGGCAGCACGGTGGATTTGCCAGACTGAGCGGCATACACTGGCGCTTTCCTTTCCACCTCGCAGGTAGCCTCCATGGACGCCCTGGCCTTTGCCCCCCTCTCGGTGCTGATCGCGCTCACGCCGGGCCCCAACAACTTCTGCGCGCTCAACAACGGCATGCGCGCGGGCGTGGGCAAGGCGCTGTGGGCCACCTTCGGGCGCGTGACAGCGTTCGCGATCTTCCTCACGATCTCGGCCGTGGGCCTGGGGGCCATGCTGCTTGCGTCCGAGGCGGCGTTCACTGCCGTCAAATGGGTGGGCGCGGTCTACCTGTTCTGGCTGGGCTGGAAGGCTTGGCAGAGCCGCGACTTCAGCGGCCTTGACCAGATCGACGAAGCCGCCACAGCCAATGCCCCCCGCCAGGCCTGGTCGGTGCGCCGCCTGATCGCGCAGGAGTTCGGCCTGGCCATCACCAATCCCAAGGCCATCATCCTGTTCGCGGCCATCTTTCCGCAATTCATCGACCCCACCAAGCCCACGGCCCACCAGTTCCTGGTGCTGGGCTCGATTTACCTGTGCACCGAATTCGTGTCTACGGCCGTCTATGCCACGGGTGGGCGCCAGATCCGCCGCTGGATCCGCACCCCGCGCGGCGCGCTGCGCCTGAACCGGGCCACGGGCGGCATCTTCATGGGCGCGGGCGGGCTGTTGCTGACGGCCCAGCGCTGACAGCCACCGCCCCTACATCGCCTTGAAGCGGTGGGCGTAGATGCGGCTCACCGCAAGCCGCTCGGGCCGCCCGCGCAGCTGCAGGCTCACGCGGCCCGCCTCGTCGCGCGTGGCCGTGGCAATGGCGCTTGCACGCACCACCGTGCCGCGGTGCACCTGCCAGAACACAGCGGGGTCGAGCTGGGCCAGCAGTTCCTTGAGCGGCATGCGGATCAGGTATTCCTGCGCGGCGGTGAGCACGCGCAGGTACTTGTCGGCCGCTTCCACATAGACGACATCGGCCACGGGCACCAGATGGATCTGCGCGCCCTGGCTGGCCTGGATCATTTCGAGCCGTGGCGCGGGGGCGGTCGCGGCGCCAAGGCCCGGTGCCGCCAGCAACGCGCGCAACTGGGCCAGCGTGGTGTCGAGGTGTGCTCCTGATTCAGTAGCGGAAGGCGACGCCGACGCAAGCACTGCACGCAGTTTTTGCACGGTTTTTTGCAGGCGGGGCGCTTGCACGGGCTTGAGCAGGTAGTCCACGGCCTGGGCCTCAAAGGCTTGCACGGCGTACTGGTCGTAGGCCGTGACGAACACGAGCGCTGGAAACGGCCGGCTGGCGGGCCAGGCGTCGGCCAGCTCGGCCGCCGCGTCCAGGCCGCTCTGGCCCGGCATGCGGATGTCGAAGAACAGCACCTCGGGCTGCAGCGCCAGGGTTTGCTGCACGGCGCTGAGCCCGTCGCCCACCGTGGCAATGACGGCCAGCTCGGGCCAGGCGCGGGCCAGCTCGTGCTGCAGCGCGGCGGCCAGCAGGGGTTCATCCTCGGCGATCAGGGCCCGGGGAGGTGTCATGGGGTTCGGTTTTGAGAGGAAAAGTGACGATGGCGCTTGCACCACCTGCGCTATCAGCTATCAATTCGAGAGTGCCCGCCGCGCCGTACAGCGTGGCCAGCCGCTCGCGCACCTGCGGCAGGCCGAAGCGGGTGCCCCCCATGGCGTGCATGCCGCCCAGCCCGGCGCCCGTGTCGTGCACGCAAAGCTGCACACGCGTGCCGCCGGGAAGCAGCCGTGCCTGCACGTCGATGCGCCCGCCTGCCACCAGCGGCTCCAGCCCGTGGCGGATGGCGTTCTCCACCAACGGCTGCAGCAGCAGCGGCGGCACGAGCGCGCCGTGCAGCGCCTCGGGCAGCTCGAGCGCGTAGGCCAGGCGCGGGCCCATGCGCACGGCCATCAGCTCCAGGTAGTCGGCCAGCCGCGCGAACTCGTCGGCCAGCGGGTGCTCGATGCGGCGCGAGCCGCCCAGCGTGGCGCGCAGGTAGGCGATGAGGCGGTCGAGCATGTGCTGCGCGCGTGCCGGGTCGGTGGCGATGAGCGCGCGCAGGTTGGCCAGCGTGTTGAACAGCATGTGCGGCTCGAGCTGGGTTTCGAGCAGCTTCAGCCGGGCTTCGCTGGCGTGCATGCGGGCTTCGGCCATCTTGCCCTCCAGGTAGGCCGATTTATTGACGGTGTAGAAATAGTAGGTGCCCGCCAAGCCTGCCAGCACGGTGATCAGGATGGCGGTGCGCTGGTCCGCGGCGGATGCGACGCTGCCCGCCGGATAAAAGTGAAAGTAGTGGGCGCACAGCAAGCCGGCCAGCCAGGTGCCTACCACGTAGCCCACGGCAATGCCCGTGGCCACCAGTGCCAGCCCTTGCCAGCCCTGGGGCCAGCCGGTTTCGGCGGCGGAGGGAATCAGTTCCTGGCCCAGGTCGATGACGATCCAGGTGAACAGGCCGATCAGCACCGAATAGACCACGGGCGGCCCATAGGGCTTGTCGGGCATGAAGGCGACCTGGATGGTCGCTACGGCCAGGGTGAAGGCCAGCACCTGCAGCAGGTGCCGCAACTTGCCGATCCAGTCCACGCGACGCCGTGGCGTCATGGGCGCTCCTGGCGGCGCTGCAGGGCCTCGCGCTCACGCTGGATCATGCGTTCGCGCAGCCCGCTGCCGCTGCCCAGCAGGAACACCGAGATGCCATGCAGCACCAGGCCCAGTCCCCAGCCCAGCAGGGGGTACACCGACCAGGGGCGGGTGCCGAAGGCGTAGCGGGACATGGCAAACACCGCGGCATTGACCAGCACGTACACCACCGCATGCGTGTACCAGCCCAGTTTGGCGTTGGCGCGTTTGCGGGCCAGAGCGTCCAGTGCTTCGGGGGGCAGAGGTAGGGGCATGGTGTGGGTTTGGGCGGGGGTGAGCCGAGACTGCAAAGATTCTAGGTCCCGGCGTTGGGGTGCTGGGGGCCGCTGCTAAGGAAGCAGGTGCCGCGCGAGGAAGGCCACGATGCGCTGGTCCAGCGCAGGCAGGCGGGTGCGGTCGAAGCCGGGCGGGTCCGACAGCAGGCCGCGCTCTGTGGCGCCCAGCAGCTCCATGGGCGGCAGGGGGGACAGCATCACGTTATGGCCCGCCTCCGGCAGGTGGGCGATGCGCTCGCAGGGCGTGCAGGCTGCGGCCACGGCTTCACCATGCCAGCGGGGCGTGAGCCAGACATCCTGGCCTGCCGTGACCAGGCCCAGCGGAATGCGGGGCTGGCGCAGGGAATCCAGGTCAAAGTCGGCTGCTGCAGGAACGCCCGCCACGGCCACCGCAATGCGCGGGTCGCGGTACTGAACCGGCTCGGGGTCGTTGAAGCGCTGGCGCAGCACGCCCATTGCGATGGCCCTCTTCAGGCCGTCCAGCCAGCCACCGGTCAGGCGTGTATAGGTGCCGACGCAGGCGGGGAAGTCCTCGGCCAGATGGGCCTCGCAATGGGCCAGAAAGCGGGCGGGAGACCAGACGCCTCCGGCCAGACTCAGGGCCGTGTGGCCGCCGGCGGACTGGCCAGCCACGCCCACCCGGTCCAGCGTGAGCAGTGGCGCAAACTGGGGCGATGCGCCCACGGCGTCAATGGCGCGGGAGACTTCGGCCGGGCGCCGCTTCCAGCTTTCAGGTCCTTGCTCGGTGCTGTCGTGGCTGTTGTCACCCCGGTGTTCCGGCATGGCCACCACAAAGCCAGCCTGCACCAGGGCCGTTGCCAGGTCCACATGCACCCAGGGCCCGCCGCCAGAGCCGTGGGAGATCACCACCAGCCTGCCGTTGCCGTGCTCTGGCGCTGCATCCACGGCTAACGACAGCGTGAAGGGGCCGCGCCGCACGGGCTGGTCAGCCGCCTGGGTGGGATAGAACACCGTCACCGGTCCATCGCCTTCGCGGCCGGGCAGGGTGGCCAGGCCGGTGCCGGCCCAGGCGCTGCCCATGCTGGCGCCCATGCAGGCCGCGACAGCGGCAATGCGCAGGATTTTCTGGGGGATTGCGAACATGGCGGCCTCAGGGCGTGGTGGAAGAGGCGTTGCGTGATGCCAGGCGATTGCGCTCGGCCTGCAGCAGTTGCTCGTACCAGCCGCCGGTGCAGGCAAACACCACCAGGCCATGGAGGGCCAAGCCCAGGCCCCAACCCAGGGTAGGGAACAGGGCCCAGGGTTTGCCGGCGACGGAGGAGAGCAGCCACAGCAGCACGTTGATGCCCAGGAAAACGCCCGCATGCATGTACCAGCCCAGCTTGGCGCTGGCACGGCGGCGGGCCAGGCGCTCGATGGGGGCGATGGATTCAGGAATAGCGTAGTGATCGTGCGTCATGGTGTGGCTCCGGAATTGAGGGAACGGCTGGTGGAGGCAGAGGTTGGTGATCTACTGCAGTGACATGGCGGGTGCGGCCATCGGCGCTGCGGTGGGCGTGCTCTGGGCCAGCAGCTGCAGGCGCAGGGCGCGTGCGACAAACAGGCCGTTGAACAGGCCGTACATCAGGCAGACGGGCAGCGTGAAGCCCAGGCTGGAGGCTGCTTGCGGGCGCAGGGCCAGCTCAATGCCCACGGCGTACTTGGTCAGGAACACGGCCAGGATCAGCAGCAGGGGGGCCACGCTGGCGGGCAGGTGGAGCTGGCCACTGGCGGCATCAAAGCGGGTGTGCTGCGGGGCTCGGGGGGCAATCGCCACCAGCAGACAGGCCGCCAGTACGGCTGCGGCCGCCCAGCAGCCCACGGCCCAGGCGGCGTTGCCTGCGCCGCCAAAGGCCGACATCACGCCGTAAGCGGAAAACGCCGTCATGGCCGCAGGCATGGCAAGAACCCGCAGGCGGGAAGCGGTGCGCTCCCGCATCTGGGAGGCGCCCAGTGCCACCAGCCCTGCCAGCAGGCCCCACACCCCGCTGGGCGTAGAGCGCACGATGGCTCCCAAGGCTTGAGGGTGCTGGCTGAGAAGATCGACGAGCATCATGGGAGGGCTCCTGAGTGAAGGGGGCGCAACGGTGGAGGAGGAAAGAAAAATGAAAAGCGGGATTCAGATCAGACCCAGCTGGCTCCACAGCCAGTGGCCCATCAGGCGGCCGGGCGCCAGGGCGAACGCGCCCGCCAGCACGCAGGCGCCGAAGTAAGTGCGTTGCATGGTCTTGCGGTGTCCTTGCACGTTGCCGCGCAGCAGGAAGTAGAAGGACAGGGTCAGCATTCCCAGCGTGACCGGGATGAACAGGTGGATGGGACCGAACCCTGCGAACTGGGGGCCGAGCTCGCTGTGGATGAACAGGGCGGAGACGGCGGTGATCACCATCAGCGTGACCCAGGCGTAGCCGGCGGCGCGGTGCATGCGGGGGCGCTGGCTGGGTCCCAGCCGCGCCCAGAGGGCGATAGGGCCCAGGGCCACGGCGGCCAGGGCGGCGGTCATGTGGATGGCGATGGCGGGGGTGGGTTGCATGAGGGGCTCCGGCGTGAAACGGTGCACAAGAGGCGTCGTTCGTTGGAGCGAACTGTGCCGAGGGCGTCATGCATAAGCGAGCGGGAGGCGACGAAACGCCGGAATGCGCCGTGAAATGCCGCGAACGGTGCGCGAATGGCAGCCGGAGCAGGGGGATAATCGCCGCCGTTGCGGGCTGATCGGGCCCGGCTCAGAAGGACAGACGCGTGGATATCGTTTTGCTGGTCAAGGCCGCCATCATGGGCGTGGTCGAGGGGTTGACCGAATTTCTTCCCATTTCCTCCACCGGCCACCTCATCCTTGCAGGCTCGCTGCTGGGGTTTGACGATGCCAAGGCCAAGGTTTTCGACATTGCCATCCAGACGGGGGCCATCTTCGCGGTCATCCTGGTGTACTGGCAAAAGATCCGCGCCACGCTGGTGGCGCTGCCCAGCGAGCGCCAGGCGCAGCGGTTTGCGCTCAATGTGCTGATCGGCTTCTTCCCCGCGGTGGTGCTGGGGCTGCTGGCGGGCAAGGCGATCAAGGAGCACCTGTTCACGCCGGTGGTGGTGGCCAGCACCTTCATTCTGGGGGGCTTCATCATCCTGTGGGCCGAGCGCCGCCCGGTGAGCGCGACGCGCGTGCACAGCGTGGATGACATGAGCGCGCTGGATGCCCTCAAGGTGGGCCTGGTGCAGTGCCTTGCCATGATCCCCGGCACCAGCCGCAGCGGCGCCACCATCATCGGCGGCATGCTGCTGGGCTTGTCGCGCAAGGCCGCCACCGATTTCTCGTTCTTCCTCGCCATTCCCACGCTGATCGGCGCGGGCGTGTACAGCCTCTACAAGGAACGTGCGCTGCTGTCCGTGGCCGATGTTCCGCTGTTTGCCACGGGGCTGGTGTTTTCGTTCATCAGCGCCTGGCTCTGCGTGCGCTGGCTGCTGCGCTATATCAGCACGCACAGCTTCGTGCCATTTGCCTACTACCGCATCGCCTTCGGCGTGCTGGTGCTGCTGACGGCCTGGATGGGGCTCGTGGGCTGGAGCGGCGACTGAGGCTTCCCCCGGGGCGGCCTCACGAAGACGACAGCGCGAGGTCGCCCATGTTGCGCCGCAGGCAGAACTTGCCGGCCTGCTTGCCGCTGTACATGGCGGCATCGGCGAGCTTGAGCAGCCCGACGGCGTCGCTGCTGTCGTGGGGCGCGATGGCGTAGCCGATGGTCAGGCCCACGCGGATCTGCAGCTCGCCCAGCGCGAAGGGTGCGTCGAACGCGTTGAGCAGCTTCATGCCCAGGTCGTGCGCCTGCTCGGGCTCGCTCAGGTGGTGGGTCATGACCACGAATTCATCACCGCCCAGGCGGGCCACCACATCCGACTCGCGCACATGGCCGCGCAGGCGCCGCGTGACGGCGATCAGCAGTTCATCGCCCACGTCGTGGCCGTACTGGTCGTTGACGGGCTTGAAGCCGTCGAGGTCGAGCATGTAGACCGCCACGAGGTGGTGCGGGCCGCAGCGCAGCAGGTTGCTGGACAGCGCCACGTGCAGGCCGCGGCGGTTGGGCAGGCCCGTCAGCGGGTCGGTGTGCGCGAGCGAATGCAATGCGTCGCGCTCGCGGTGTGCGTCGAGCGCAGCCAGGTGCAGCGCCCTGGCGCGCAGGCCCAGCACGCGCATGAACAGCAGCATGTCGATGGTGGCGCCGATCTGGAATGAGTGCATGGTCCAGAAGTTCGCTGGCACCCAGCCCTGGACCAGGCACACCATCACGGCCGCCGCGATGCCGTAGGCCAGCCACGCGAACAGCAGCGTGGTGCCGATCGGGTCTCTCTCGCGCACCCGGCGCAGGGCCATGGGAATGCTGAGGATCGACGGCAGCGGGCCCACCAGGCTCATGAACGCGGTGGCACCGCGCGGCGCCAGGACGTCGGCCAGATAGGCCAGGCACACGAGCATGGTGACGGCGGCGCCGGCATGCATCACCCGCTGGTAGCGCCCTGACGTGGACGGCCCCGCCAGGGTGTAGTTCAGGAACAGGAACGAGCCTGTGAGGGCCAGCAGCCCCGACGCGATGCCCGTATGGGCCGCCATCCACTGATTGCCCGGCCACAGGAATTGTGCGCCGATGCCGAAGAACTGGATGGAAAAGCCCGTGCTGCCCAGCACGACCAGCGCGTAGTACGCAAACAGCCGCTCGCGCTGGCTCGCCCACTGGATCAGGCTGTACACCAGCAGGCAGAAGGCCAGCCCGGTGAGCAGGCCTTGCAGCATCTGCTCGCGCAGTGCCCGGTACAGTCCATGGGGCATCTCGCTCACGGTGATGGGCAGGATCATCGGCCCCTGGGTGTGTACGCGGATCAGCACGTCGTAGCGCTGCCCGGCCTGCAGGTTCAGCACCAGGGCGGGTGTGCGGCTCGCCAGCGTGGCTTTGCCCGGCGGCCGGGCAAAGCCCAGCAGGGCCTGCTGCAGTACTTGGCCCTCGCGGGTGAGGTAGATATCCACCTCCTGCAAGGTGCTGTAGCCTATGTTGACGATCCAGGGGCTGTCTGGCGGCTGGGGCACCTCCAGCGGAAGGCGCAGCCATACCGCATGCTGGCTGTGTACACCCAGTGACCCGTTGCGATTGGCGGGTGCCTCGAATCGCTCCAGCCGCCCGAGCATGTCCTGCACGCCGAGCTGGAACGTGGCGTCGGTCTGGATCGTGATGGCTGGCCAGGCGCCGAGCACCTGGCTGCCGGGCTGGAGCAAAAGCGTGGGTTGCGCGTGGACGGCCGCCGGCCCAGTCAGCAAGCACAGCAGCCACAGGGCGCGCACCCCGGCGCGCGCACTTCCCCCCGCGCGCCAATGACGCACTTGTGCCAGGAGAGCGCGGAGCAGGTCCATCGGCGTGCGGCGGCGTGTGTCAGGGGCGGTTGCTGGCCTGGGCCAGGCCGGCGCTCCAGCTGCCCGGGGTGGTCAGCCGGTCCTCGATCCGGTTGAGCCAGGCGGGGGCCGCGGGGTCGTCGCTCCAGCCGTTGACCACGGCGTCCACCTGGTTGAGCAAGCCCTCGGGCAGTTGCAGCGGGCGGGTCTGGCTCATGAGCACGCGGCTCATGAAGTGGTAGCCCAGCACCCGCGTGAGCGTGCGCGAGAGCGAGAAGCGCGGGAACACCCAGCGCACGGCGGTGTCGATGCCACGGGCCAGCAGCAGCACCGTCCAGAACAGCGCGGACGAGACCAGCGGCACGCGGCGGTCGAGCCCCAGGTTGCGCGCTGTTTCGCGCCCGCAAAGGTAGCGCGTGAGCGGCACGGGGATGGGCTTGACCACGGGCCAGGGAATCGCCTTGGCCATGGTCTGCATGAGCGCGGCGCCGAGATCGGGCCGCGGGTCGGGGGCGATGGACTCGGCGCGGCCCTGCGCCTGCATGCGCGCGAACAGCGCGGCCGCTTGCTCCATGGTGTCGGCCATCAACGTGCGCTTGATGCCGAGCACATGGCCGACCACGTTCCAGGCGTGCAAATAGGCCTCCTCGTCAGCCCGGGGCAGGCCGATGCCCAGCCGCCGCAGGCTGCGCAGGAACACATAGCTGAACGTGAGCAGCGTATAGGCCTGCTCCTCCTGGTTGCAGGGCAGGCCGCTGTCGGCCACATCCCAGCCGCGCGCGAACAGGGTCTGGTAGAGCGTGGGCTTGGCGGCAGTCAGGGCCAGCGGAGGCAGTTCCCTGGGGCGGGCCTGCAGCGCCTCGGGCGGCGCGCCGCGCAGGATGAGGTTGCGGATGGTCGAGTGGATGAGCCGCACCTTGAGGGTCTGCGCAATGCCAGCGCCGCGCGGTGCCTCCAGTCCGCCGCGCATCATGACCGGAAAAATCATCGCCGCCGTGGAGCGGATGCGGTACTCGGTGTGCTGTTCGAGCTGGCCCGCCGTGTGCAGCACGTCCGCGAGGTCGGGCAGCACATAGCATTCAGGCAGGCTGGAGCAGAACAGCAGGATGCACGAGAGTGCGCCGTGGTCCATGAACAGGCGCTCGGCACGCTGGATCTTGGACAGGTCGGCCCAGGGCGGCAGCACCTGGGCCTGCCGCACGTAATCGGTCAGGGCCTGGGCGGCCTCTTCGCCGAGCACCGCGCTCGGTGCACGCCAGTGGGCGAGGCTGGCGTTGTCCGTCCATTCGTCGAACAGGCGGCTCACCTCGGCGATGCGCTTCCATTGCGGGGCGTCGTCGCCGGGCCAGCCGTGCGCAGGCCAGTCGCCCACGATCGCCGCGATGGTGCGGTCGCCCAGGGGGTCGGCATGGCGCCGCAGGTCCTGCAGCGGATGGGCTGGAGCGGCGGTGGGCGGGGTCATGGCCAGGGGGGCGTATCGTTTTGTAACGAACCAGTGTAATGGGTGCGTGTGAAATTCACGCATCCTTTTTGCCACCGGGCCGCCCGCCCGGGGCGGCAGGCCCTAGCCTGCGACTGACGCCAGGTTCAGCAGCGAAGCCTCGATGGCCGCCGCCGTGGCCACGGGCTGCTCCATGGGGAACAGGTGGCTGCCGTCCAGGACCATGGTGCGCCCCTGTGTGATGCGCTGTGTCATCGCCATGCCCACCTGCCGCATCTCGGTCGATGCGCGCCCACCGATGAAGGCCACGGGGCAGCGCAGCGGATGGCTGCGCAGCAGGCTGGCAAGGTTATGGGGCAGGGTGTTGTAGATGGCGGTTTCCACGCCGCGGTCGAATGCCAGCACGCGCTGGCCGTCCTGGTCCGCCAGGCCGTGCTCGATATAGTCCTGCAGCACCTGCGGGTGCCAGCGCGCAAAGGCTTTCTTGCGGCGGAAATGATCGATCGCTTCGGCATTGCTGGCCCAACTGTTGCGGCGCTGGCGGCTGATGCGCCCCGGAGAGATCGAGCCCACCACCTGCGTCTGCTTGGCCACGCCGAGTGTATTGGCGCGCCAGCCGCCGATGAGTGGCGAATCGATGAGCAGCACGCCGCGCGCGAGCCGGTGGTGCAGCGCGGCGGTCATCACGCTCAGGAAGCCGCCGAGCGAATGGCCCACAAGGAACACCGGCGCACCCTCGCGGCGCACGCGCTCGAGGGCGAAGTCGGCCAACTGCTGCACGAGGTGCGGCCAGTTGTTGGTGACGGGGTAGCGGGGATCGTGCCCGAAGCGGTCCACGGCCGAGACATCGAAGCCGCGCCGCCCCAGTTCCCCGAACAGCATCCGATAGGTGCCCGCGGGAAAGCTGTTGGCGTGCGAGAAGACGATGGGGAGCATGCGTGCGAAAGGTGCGGTGCGCAGAGGGCGGTGTGGGCGCCCCGGCTCAGATGAGCTTGTCCTGGGGCGTGGTGATCTTCTTGAGCGGCTTGCTGCGCAGGGGTGCAAGCCGGATCGGCACTTCCGTGTCGCCGCCGTCCCAGGCGGGGTCCTCGATGCTGTCGAACACCTGGCGCAGCTTCTGCCCCCAGCTGTCGTGCAGCATGCGGAAGTAGGGGTTGCTGTCGTCGATGCAGACGATCTTGTCGGTGGCGAACTGGTCCACCTCGTACACCACGAGATCCAGCGGCAGGCCCACCGAGAGGTTGGACTTGAGCGTGCTGTCCATCGACACGAGGGCGCACTTGGCGGCCTCGGACAGCGGCGTGTCGGGCGTGAGCACGCGGTCAAGCACGGGCTTGCCGTACTTGGACTCGCCGACCTGGAAGTACGGTGTCTCTGGCGTGGCTTCGATGAAGTTGCCGGCCGAATACACCTGGAACAATCGCATGCCCTCGCCGCGGATCTGGCCGCCGAACACGAGCGACACGTTGAAGTCCACGCCCGAGCGCTTGAGCGCCGCGCCATCGCGCTCGTGTACATGGCGCACGGCCGCGCCCAGCACGCGCGCGGCGTCGAACATGCTGCGCGCGTTCCAGATCGTGATGGCTTCGCCGTCCTCGCGGTCCTTGATTTGCGTGGTCTGCAGGATTTCGCGCACCGACTGCGAGATCGACAGATTGCCCGCCGAGAGCAGGACCATGAAGCGGTCGCCGGCCTTCTCGTAGACCATCATCTTGCGAAAGGAGCTGATCTGGTCCAGGCCGGCGTTGGTGCGGGAGTCCGAGAGAAACACCAGGCCGGCGTTGAGTTTGATGGCGACGCAGTACGTCATGGAGTGGGGCGGTAGGCAAAAAGAAGAGCAGTTTAGTGCGCGCCGAGCCGCTTGAGCTGGTAGAGCGCGTCGAGCGCCTCGCGCGGGGAAAGCTGGTCGGGGTTGAGCGCCGCGAGCGCGGCCTCCACGGGGCTGGCCACGGCCACCTCGGGCTCGGGCGGCGGCGCGAACAGGTCTACCTGCAATTCATCTTCGCCAGCGCGCTCCTCCAGCGCCGCGAGCGCATGGCGCGCGTGGTGCAGCACGGCGGCGGGCATGCCCGCCAGCTTGGCGACCTGGATGCCGTAGCTGCGGCTGGCCGGGCCCGGCTGAATCTCGTGCAGGAACACGATGTCGCTGCCCGACTCGGTGGCGCTCACGTGCATGTTGACCGCGTGGCGCGCCTTGGCGGGCAGCTCGGTCAGTTCGAAATAGTGCGTGGCAAACAGTGCGAAGGCCCGCGTCTTGTCGTGCAGGTGGGTGGCGATGCCGCTGGCCAGCGCCAAGCCGTCGAAGGTGCTGGTGCCGCGCCCGATCTCGTCCATGAGCACCAGGCTGTGCGGCGTGGCCGCGTGCAGGATCTGCGCGGCCTCGGTCATTTCCAGCATGAAGGTCGATTGCGCATTGGCCAGGTCGTCGGCCGCGCCGATGCGCGTGTGGATCGCGTCGATGGGCCCCAGGCGGCAGCTCGCGGCGGGCACGTGGCTGCCCATGCTGGCCAGCAGCACGATCAGCGCCACCTGGCGCATGTAGGTCGACTTGCCGCCCATGTTGGGGCCCGTGATGATCTGCAGCCGCGTGTTGGCGTTCAGCCGCGTATGGTTGGCGATGAAGGCGCCGCTCGATGTCTCGGCCAAGCGCGCCTCCACCACGGGGTGGCGCCCGTTCTCGATCTCGATGCAGGGCTCGCTCACGAACTGCGGCGCGCACCAATTCAGCGTGAGCGAGCGCTCGGCCAGCGTGCAGAGGACGTCGAGCGCGGCCAGCGCCTGGGCCAGGCGCGTGAGCGCGGGCACGTGGGGCTGCAGCTCGTCCAGCACCTGCTCGTACAGCCACTTCTCGCGCGCCAGCGCGCGTTCCTGGGCCGACAGCGCCTTGTCCTCAAAAGCCTTGAGCTCGGGCGTGATGAAGCGCTCGGCGTTCTTGAGCGTCTGGCGGCGGCGGTAGTCGTCGGGCACGCGGTCGAGGTTGCTGCTCGTGACCTCGATGTAGAAGCCGTGCACCTTGTTGAACTGCACGCGCAGGTTGGCGATGCCGGTGCGGGCCTTTTCGCGCGTTTCCAGCTCCAGCAGGAAGCTGTCGCAATTGGTCTGGATGGCACGCAGCTCGTCGAGTTCGGCGTCGAAGCCGCCCGCGATCACGCCGCCGTCGCGCACCAGCGCGGCGGGCTCTTCCAGGATGGCGCGCTGCAGCAGCTGCGCACAGCCCGGCGGCGGCTGCAAATCCGTGAAGATTTGGGTCAAAAGTGCCGAGGGTGCTTGTCCGCTCTGCGCCAGTTGCTCTGCTTTTTGTAGTGTCTTGCCCAGGGCCACGAGCTCGCGCGGGCGTACCTGGCGCAGCGCGGTGCGGGCCGTGATGCGCTCCACGTCGCTCACGCCCTTGAGCGCGCCGCGCAGCACCTGCCAGGGCGCGGCACCGGCGCCGCCCCCGCCCCGCAGCACCGCGGTGGCCGCCAGGCGCTCGCGCGCGGGCGTGCGCTCGCGCGGAGGCTCCAGCAGCCAGGCCTTGAGCAGGCGGCTGCCCATGCCGGTCATGCAGGTGTCGAGCAGCGAGAACAGCGTGGGGCTGTCCTCGCCGCGCAGGGTCTTGACGAGTTCGAGGTTGCGCCGCGTGGCCGGGGGCAGGGTGATGAGCGCGTCGTCGCGCTGCACCTGCACGGCGTGCACGTGGGTGAGCTGGCGGCCCTGCGTGTGTTCGGCGTACGACAGCAGCGCCGCCGTGGCTGCGTGGGCCTGGGCGAGGTCCTGCGCGTCCCAGGCATGCAGGCTGGCCGCGCCCAGGTGTTCGAGCAGCTTGCGTTCGCCCAGGGCGCTGTCGAACTGCCAGTCGGGCCGGGGGCTAATGGGGCAGGCAAAGGCGCCGGTCTGGCGCAACCCCTGCAGCTGTTGCTCAAAGCGCTCGGTCACGCCGGCGCTGTAGATGAGCTCGCTCGGCGCGATGCGCGCCAGCCAGGCGCCCAGTTCCTCGCTGGCGCATTCGGTGAGGTACACGCGCCCCTGGGTCACGCTGAGCCACGCCAGGCCGCAGCGCGCGCGCGGGCCCTGGTGCACGGCCAGCAGCATGGACTCGGCCTTGTCGGACAGCAGCTCGCTGTCGGTGAGCGTGCCGGGTGTCACCACGCGCACGATCTTGCGCTCCACCGGCCCCTTGGCCGTAGCCACGTCACCCACCTGCTCGGCGATGGCGACCGATTCGCCCATCTTGATGAGCCGGCCCAGGTAGTTCTCGAGCGCATGGAAGGGCACGCCCGCCATCACCACAGGCTGCCCGCCCGACTGGCCGCGCTGCGTGAGCGTGATGTCGAGCAGGCGCGCGGCTTTTTCGGCGTCGGCCCAGAAAAGCTCATAGAAGTCGCCCATGCGGTAGAACACGAGCGTGTCGGGGTACCCGGCCTTGAGGGCGAGGTACTGGGCCATCATGGGCGTGTGCTTTTCAAGCTCCGCCGCAGTGATTGGGAGAATCTTTGCTGCCGACTCGGATTGTTCGATTTCTTTTGTCATTCAACAACTTAGCGTGTTCGTTTGGCCTTCGGTCGACTTCAACTGCCCGCAAGCTCCTTCATTTGCCCCAGCCTCCTTGGGGGAGTCTGTGGGGAATGTCTCGGGGGACTTCTGCTAAGATCGATTTTAGTCCCCCTTGGGGTATAAAAGACCAATCACAGCAATGGCTTGTAAGCCGATCATGGTCCCCCGCGGGTCAGATCGCAAGCGCGGAAAGGCTGGGCGATGAAGCAAGATCCAGACGCCGTCCCCACCGGGGACTCTGCGAAGGCCGCCGCCAGCGGCGACCGCGCCCCATCGTGGCGGGCGGAGCTCAACGACAACTACTGCAAGCTGCGCCGGCTCGAACGCCCGCCCACGGGCTACAACGATGAGGGCAAGCTGGTTTTTGCTTCCGAGGCCGTGGCCAAACCTCAGAGCTACATCTTATGGGACGCCAGCCGCGACGCTCCTCCAGGGTTCGGCTTGAAGGTCGCCGGCAAAAAGACCTACATCCTGCGCCGCAAGGTGATGGGCAAGTCGATGCTCTCGACGGTGGGCAACTTCGCCGACTTCGAGAACATCCAGCAGGCCCGCGCGAAGGCCGCCGAGCTCGCCCGCAAGATGGTCGAGACGGGGCAGAACCCCAACACGCTCGCCCGGCAGTTCAACGCGGCCGAGGTGACGCTGCGGCAGGCGATGGCCGCCTACCGGGAGCACTGGACCACCCGCACGCAAAAGCCAGCCAAGGCCGAGTCGCTCAAAGTCTTCGACCGGGTGGCCCGCCAGCATGTGGCGTGGGGCTGGGCCGATCGGAAGGTGCGGGAGATCGAGGACCACGAGATCATCAAGAAGTTCTTGGTGACTCACAAGGAGACGCCCACCGCCACCGAGCAGGCCTTCCGCTGGCCGGCCCGGGCGATTCAGTGGTTCATCGACAACGAGAAGATCCGGGCGGACGCCCAGGGGCGAAAGCCTCTGCTTGAAGGCAACCCGTTCAGGACGCTGGGCCTCAACGGCTACTACCGCTCCAAGGAGCAGATCGACCAGGAGCGGGAGGAAAAGGGCAAGCGCAACCCTCTGCGGCCATCGGCGGACCTCGGGCCATTCTTGGAGGCCTGCTGGTCCAAGCGGCTGATGAACGACAACATGACTGGCGTCCACTACTTGATGCTGATGCTCTTGTGGGGCTGCCGCAAGAGCGAGCACGCGGGCCTGGTCTGGGGCGAGCTGCTCGACGAGGTGGGCGATCCCGGCAAGGGCCGCCGCTCCACGAGCCATGTCTGGCTCAAAGATCATCCGGACTGGGGGCCCTACGTCTTCTTCCACAAGACCAAGAACGGCAGGTCGCATCGCCTGCCGATCACGCCGATGGCCTTGGAGCTGTTGAAGCAGCGGCAACGCTGCGCGGCCGAAGAGACCCTACGGCGCGGCTTCGAGGCGAAGTCCCGCTCCTTCGTGTTCCCTGCCCGAAGCAAGTTCTCCAAGACCGGCCACTACAGGGACGCGACCGATCTGCTCGACGACCTGCGGCAGGAGATCGGCGTCGAGAAGCTTAACCGGCACGATCTGCGCCGCTCGTTCGGCGCGGTGATGACCTCGCTGGGCATCGACGAGGTGATCAAGAGCCGCTTTCTGAACCACGCCCACGCGAAGGTCACGGACACCTACACGCAAGCCGAGTGGCAGATGCTGCGCGAGTCGATGATGAAGATCGAGCAGGCGATCCTCTCGAAGGCCCCCAACGCCTACAACGCATTGAAGCCGGCCGATTGGCCGCCGCTTCCGGCCCCTGAGCCGCATGTCTGCAGGCCGCCCAAGGCTCGGACTGGCCGCCCGCGCAAAGATGCGGCGAAGGCCGCCATCGCCGCCGCGCAGCCAGCAGTCCAGCCGCTTTGAAGTCGCCAACCGCCTCGGGCGCCAACTTGACTTTCTTCCGCTTCGTTGAGAGCTTGAGTGAATCTGAATTTGAGAAGCGGCCACTGGCTGAACAAAGGGATGGACATCGAAACGGAGAAGATCGACGACGACAGGGCGGCCTCTGTGGCCGTCATCGGCATTGAGCTGCTGCCGACCGACTCCGGCGGAAGAGCCCCGCAAATTCAATACGCGTTGCGTTTGATCGCCGGCGGCCATGACCTGTCCTCGCGCCGCCTCGATTCCGCCCAGGTGCAGGCATGGCTCGCCGAAGGCAAGCCCCTCGTGCGAGAGGCGTTTGAATGGCTCAAGGCCCAGGACGGGGTCTCGGCGGTTTTCATGGGCTTCGCTGCCGAATACGAGCGCGCGTTTGAATATGGGGTCAAGGTCGATGCCTTGCGCGCGAAAGGATCCCTCCGGGTCTAACTTTGCGCGGTGGCGTCCATTTGCCGCCTGTCGTCCCATCTGAGGCGCCTTTGACGCCCCGCCATGGTTTTGAGACTCTGAACCCATGGCTATTCCTTCTCCAACTGACCTTTGCGAAGCGGCGCACGCGGGCGATCTCGACGCTTTGAAGCGCGCGATTGCCGCCGGGGCCAATCTGGACGCTGGACAGATTGCCAACAGCGCCCGACAAGTCCCACTCGTCTTGGCGGCTGGCAAGCGCCATGTGGACTGCATTCGAGCGCTGCTCGAAGCCGGCGCGGCGGTGGATGCCGCCGACTGGCGAGGCACAACGGCAGCGATGATCGCGGCGTTCCACGAGAGCCAAGAATGCCTGTCGGTGTTGATCGCCGCCGGGGCCGATGTCAACCTTCGCGATCGGCACGGAATGACGGCCGCCATGCTGGTGGCGAGATACGGCGCGCAGGAGGATTCGCCCTGCCTTCGCATGCTCATCGAAGCCGGGGCTGACCTGCGTCCGGCCGACATGGCCCGTCGGACCGCGGCCACCCACGCGAAGATCGGTGGCAAGCCGCAGATGTCCGCCTTCATCAAGAGCCATATCGCCGCGCTGGCCGAGCGCAAGAAGATCGCCAAGGCGATGGCGGCAAAGGCCAAGGCCCCGAAGCGCCCGCCGCTTCGGATGTGAGCCCTGCGCCCAGCGCGCGAGCCCGATGTGAATAATGGAGCCCAGGCCTAACAACGAGAACTGAGGGCGACATGGGCAGCAGATCAAAACAAGTGATGGAGCAGGTCGTCTACGACGGGCGCAGGATGTCGATCGTCGAAGCGCACGAGCTGATCAAGAAGGTGCCAGACGACTTCCTGTTCACCACCGACGAGGCGGCGATCTTCCTTCGCTACTCCAAGTCGACGCTGGAGCGCTGGCGAAAGGACGGCACCGGCCCCGAATACATCCAGCCTGGCGGAGTCGGCGCGAAGGGGACGAATCAGTCCATCCGCTACCGCAAGTCCGCGCTGATTGAATGGCTGGACAAGAACACCATCGGCAGCTCGATGGAGGCGGCGATCAGGAAGGGCCAGACGTTCACCACGATCTTCGACTTGGCCGAGGGCCTGCCGTTCTACGTCTTGCCGGACGGCTCGGTCGAATCGATGGTGGAGGACAACGCGGTCGACCTGGTGATCGAGCGGCTTGGCGGCGCGTGGAACATCATGTGGCTCACGCCGGTCGAAGCGGCTTCGCGCCGCTGGTCGAGCCTTTCGGGGCATCAGGGCTTCGCCGGCCGGGTTCAGCAGGCGCTCTCCACCATGCAAGCCGGCATCGCCCAGGCCATCGAGGACACCGACCTCGCTGGCTTCTCCCAGGGCTGACGGACAGCGATGCGAATGGGGCCGCTTCTCGCGGCCCCATCCCATTGAAGCTGTTTCGGATATTCGGTCGATCGGCCGCCTTGAGGCGCAAGCGTCAGCGCCGGAGAATTTGTCAGGGGGTAAGCCATGGCAAATTCAGACATCTCAGACATCAAGAACGATCCGGCGTATCAGGTCCCGAATCCATTCGACTCATGGCTGCCGGCCCTCATCGACAAAGGCTTTGTCGATCGCGAGGATGGCGGGGCCTTCACCCCCGTCGGCGACGACGGGGCTCAGGTGCGAATGTCCTTGGAATCTGCCGAGGAGGGCGGGCAATTCACCGCCCTCGTCGAATACGACTCCAATGTGTTCATCTATCGCAATGGCTATTGCCTGCGGACCTTGCTCGACGATGGGAACCCCGACACGGATCCGAACTACTACGCCATGACTCGCAAGCAATCCGACCGATTCCTCGAAGCGCTTTCTCTGGACGCGCTGGCCAAAATCGGCCTGGAAGGGCTGTTGGAAGTGGCGGCGCAGAGCGCCTCGAAGCCGAAAGCCTGATGCCTTGACGACCTTGAATCGGGCTGCCGGCGGCAGCCCTTTTTCATTGGCTGTCGCGCGCGCGCCAACTCGGAAATCTTGTTTGGGCGCGTTCGCCAGCAAGCGCCTTCATTTGCCTTCATCGACGATTTTCGAGTCCCACGAAATCATCCCTCGCGCTCAGACTTCCCTCCATGGCAGCGCGATTTTGCGCCGCCTCCAACCTTGAAAGGGAAGAACGATGAGCGCCAAATCCACCTACAAGTCCCGGATGAAATCTGACAAGAAGCGCAGGCAGCGTCAGGCGAGGGAGAGGGCGGCAGCCCAGGGCCAGTGGATCGATCTGAACATGGACCAATGGGCCGCGCTCGTCGTCGAGGCCGTGGGCCGCGACGATGTCGATGCCCTGAGGATGCTCGGGCAAGAGGCGCGTTGGTCGATCTGGCAGATTCGCTCGACCATTGTGATCAATGACGTTCAGACGATCGAGAAGGCGCCGTTGACGCTGGTCGCTGTTCACATCGGCGCAGTGCAGTGCGCCGCGGCGTTGGCGGAAATGGCTGCCCGGGATCGCGAGGTTTCCGCGATCGATGCGGCCGCCCAAGAGGCCTGCGAACGCTTTGAACGTGGCGGCGAGGAGCACGACTTCGATCAGCAGATGTTGTCGGCCATCATTCTCGGCGCGGCCAAGGGCTTTGGCGGCCCCACCCCCGGCTGCTACCTCTGGCTTGATCCCGCATGCCCGCGAGCCATGCGCCACGCGATGCTTCTGATGGAAAACGAGCCGTGCGAGGCGGCCGAAGCAGCAAAACCCATGCGGGCCCACGTCGAGAGCCGGCGCAAGCTCCTGGGCTCGATCGCCCGCTCGGACTCGGATGCGATCGAGGGTCGCCTGCGACTCATGTCGGAGAACCTGAAAGCGCATGGCGACAAAGGGATCGCGCAGAGCGAAGTCGAACTCTTTCTCAGATCGGCGATGTGCTGCGGCGAATTCCTGTGCTTGGTGAAGCTCTTCACGGCTTTGTTCGACCTGGCGACGAACTTCGAAGCCGTCTGCGAACTCATGAGCGCGGCGTTGGCCTATGGGGAGGCATTGGGCTCATCCGGGGCATGCGCCAACGAGGAGATGCTTCGGGAGGCCATCGCGCGATGCGTGGGCTATTTGGTCGCCATGACGGGCCGCAGCGAGGCCGGGATCGTCTTCGTCGACCGCGTGGCCCCGAAGCTGAGCTTTCTGAAAGACGCGGTGGAGGGCGGAGTCGCCAGGGGCGTGGCGATCATCGAAAAAGCGGAGATGGAGTTGGAGCTGGGCGGCCAGTCCCCTCAGCCCATCCATGCGGCATCGACCGCGCTTCGCATCTAACCGGCCAGCCACGACCGAATGCGTCGAGGCATGCGCGGCGGCGAGCCAGGAAATCCGCCGGTCAGCCTCGACATATTGACCATTGCCCAGCAGCCTCCCCTGAGAGAGAACAAATCCATGGAGGGGCCCATGGGTGTTGGTGGAAATGACGCGCGGCCGACGGGCTTCGAGGCAAGGCCGAAGGCATCGCGAGCTCGCCCGCTCCGTCAAACGCAGCGGCTGGCCAGGCCACGACGGAGAAGAAGGATGACGGTGGGGATGGTGGAGGTGCTTGATGAGAGAGAGAGAGAGCGAGGGAGAACGATCAATGCAAAAACCAGAACCTTACACGCAAGCGGACGTCGACGCTTTGAATGCCCGCGTCCGAGCGTTTGACCTCACCCGTCCCATTTCGGAGTTTGTTCCATACCCCTATACCGAGGAGGACTACGCCGTGATCGAATGGGAATCAGAGCGTCGCGACGGAGAGAGGCTAGCGAGCGGAAACTACGAAGAGGAGATCCAGCTCGCGGGGAATCGCCTGGCTCGTGACATCTGGATCGCAGCCATCCACACCATGGATCGATGCTTGGAAGAGGCCAGTAGGGCGCAGAGCGCCGATCCGAGCCATCGTCGGAAGCTTTATCTCAAATCGAATGAAATTGCCGTCCTACGAATCGCCGCAGCGATGAAGGCTTTCGACAGCGGCTTTGCCGGTTTCGATGACGACAGCGTCCGCAGCGACACGAACTGGGGAGCGACGCGAGCTTTGCTGGATCGGCACAAGAACATCAACGGATGATGATTTTTGCTATCTCGTCTTTGATTTTTTTCACAAGGGCGGAATCTTCGGGCTTGCGGCCGGCTTGGCCCAACTGCAAGTGGTGAATTGTGTATGGCGGCTTTTGCTGGCCGCGTGGCTTCTCGTAGTGAACAACGATGTGGTCGTCATTGAACGTGACCGAATTGATCTTGAACATGGGCTTGCTTTTGTTCTGTGAAGGTGCTTGATGAGTGAGATTGGGGGGGCTTGCCGCGAGTCGTCATCGCTGTCTACGGACGCGATAGTTGTTCGCTTCGAGCCTCCCATCGCGTGGCTTGAGATCGTCATATTCGTATCCCGCCTGCTCCATTTTTCGTTCGACCTTGTCGTATTTCTCATCGATGGAGAGGTCCAGGGCCGTCTTGACGAAGCGCTTCAGCTTGCCGCGCTTCGTCAAGGCCAAGACGGCGATTTCAATCCAGCTCTTCTTCTCGGATGCAGGCATGGAGGCGCGTCGAAATGAAAGGCTGGATCGTAGACGCGCTGGGCAAGAGGCCGAGGCTGGCCAACCTCGTCCTTCAGATGCACCCTCGCACGCATGCGAGCATGGCCAGCGTCGACCGCGACGGCCGCCCCTTGTCGGAGTCGACTGCCGCGATGCTGATGGCCACGCACTGCGGGCGCGTCGACCTTGCGAAGAGCCTGATCGAACTAGCCGGGGCGGACCCGGGAGCGCAGGATTTCGCAGTCTTCTGGTTGGCGGCAGTCAGAGGATACGACCCCAAACATGTCGACTTCTTCAACTGGCTCGCGGCTCGCTTCGAGCCGTCGAAGAGCTGCATCGACGGTTGCATCCGATGCGTCGACGGAAGCCTGGAGAAGGTTCGATTCTCGGGCTGGCCCCGCATCGAGCCTTCGTTGGCGGCTGTCGAGGCGGTCAGGCGACGCCAAATGCAGCGGGCCGCCAATGACGAGGCCGCAGCGATCGATCAGACGATCAGCACGGAGGCCTCGCGTGCGACAAATCCTCGACGATGCGCGTTGTGACATTCAGAAAGACCAAGGGCCGCGATTGCGGCCCTTGTCTCATCTAGTTCAGCTCACTGACTGCCGAGCCTGCCTTTCGCCCCATGAGTCTTCTTCGTGTCGGCGAACTTTGGATCTTCCTCAGCAATGTCCAAGACGTTCTGATCGAAGTCGCGTTGCCGCTGCTCGTCCGTCACCCCGATCTTCTTCCCGTATTGCCGGGCCAGCCGCTTGAACGCTTCGTTGCTGTGCATCCATTCCAGGATCAGGGCTTCTTGCTGAGCGAGGGCGGCTTCGAGCTGATCGTTCTTGGCCATCATCTTTTCACCGAAGGCCTTCTCTCTGTTCTTCTCGCGGGCGAGCTCTTCCACGCGCTTGCGAAGGCCTTCGTCCGTGTTGCGCCAGTTCGACTCGGCCTCGCGCGCGCGGGCATTGGCCTCGATCGCCTCCATCTTGGCCCTGTGGGCCTTCGAATTGGCGACTTCCGCCTCCACGAGGACCCGCGTCGCAACCGCCGATGAGACGATGAAATCCGTGGTCGAAGATGACGACATGCTTCCTCCTTAAAAAGGCATAGCTTCATTGAACATTAAAGCGCAGGGAATCGTCCCCATCAACGGCGCGCCTTACGCCGCTTCCTTCGGCCGAGCCGCTTTGACCATCGAAACCGTCAGATCCAAGATGTCGAAGTCCAAGCTGACCTTGCGCATGGCCAGCATGGGCCGTTTGGCTCGGGAGCCCTCGACATCGGCCAAGACGACGACGCCGGCCGCTTCAAGTTTGGCCAACGATCGCGAGACATTGCTTTCGGCTCGATGGATGAGGTCGGCAAGCTCCTTGATCGAACTTGGCTTGCTGCCGTCGATCGCCGACAGGAGATCGTGGTTGTCGCTCACCAGCTTGCTTAGCGAGCTCACAAAGTCCATGGCGACCTGGCTCTTCTCTGCGTTGGCCCAATCCTCCGCTGCCTTGTCGCCGACGAACACAGCTTGGCCTGCCCACGACGGCTTTTCGCCGCCTTTCATGTGGGCTCGGACATCCGCCATCAACCGATCGCGGCTGATCACTTGTTTGCTGCTGGCGGCCTTTTCAGTGTTTGGCTTCATGGTGTTCTCCGTAGGTTTGGCATGGACTGCGGGTGGCGACGCGTCGTCTGGCTTGGCTTCGGCGGGCGTCTATGCGGTCGCTCCAAGTTCATCGAGCAGTTTGAACGCCTCTTCGAGAAAGGCTTCGATCAGCTCCTCCGGCGGGATGTCCAACGACTTTCCATCCGCCTCGCATCCTTTCGGGAAGCCGCCTGGGCCTCTGGTTGTCGCGTGACGGTGGTCGAACGGATGCGTTCGGTCGATCGGCGAATGCTCGTTGTCGTAGCGCAAGATCGGGTTGTTGGGCAGGAAGCTGATCGGGCTCGGGGCGAACAAGTTGAAGGCATACCGGAGCCCGAAGGGGATCCCTGGGCTGGGCGCGACCTCCCACACCCGAAACGAAATCCGGTGGACGCCTGGGAAGTCGAGGTCGGTTCCATCTTGTTCAAGCAACGCCTTCTTGATCGCGTCTTGTTTGCCGTCCTTGGATGCCATGCTCTGATCATATCCACTGTGGATATGATGGTCAAGTGTCGTGGCCCCGGCAGGTGGCGCATGGCCCGGCGCGCCGGGCCGACGAAGCAAAGGGGCCTGGAAGACCAGGCCCCTAAGATCCCTCCACCGCGTCGACCAGCGAGCTAGGCGCGCGTGCGCCGGGTGCCCGACGCGGAGTCGAGGGAGGTCCAGCATGCACAACCATGCGAAACCCAGGCTCGCCAGGATGCTTGTCAAGGTCGCGTTAGCGATCTTGGCGTTGATCCTGGCTTCGCCGGCCTATTAAAGCCGGGAGCCGAGAGGGGCGGGTGACAGCCGCCCCTTGCTCTGACGCGCCGCTTTTATCTGTATCGCTCGCGCCAAGGCCTGTCAAGCCTCCCATGGGGGCCGCGTTCGCGGCCCCCATCCTTTTGCGCAAACGCGGTCTTGCATCGACAGGCTCCGCGGCGGAGCGCGCGAGAGGAGCGCTGCGCTGATCAGAAGGCGCACAGCGACTTCAAGACCTGCGAGCAAAGCACGTCATGGGATCCGAGGGTTTGAGCCAGCACGGCCACTGACCACGAGACGTTCAAGGCAGCCGCGCCGCCAAGGATGTGCCCGAGGGCGCGCCCCATCGCCCCGTCCTTGTTCTCCCCCATGGCCTTCAAGATCAGAAGGCCTCGGAAGAATGCGATCGCTCCGATGAGCTGGACGAACATCATCACGGCCTTGATGGCCTGGTCGAACTCCTCGCCCCCGCCCACGCCAGCTTTGGCCCACCCCGGAACCAACGCGCTGACGCCGATATCCGCTTGGGCTTGCGTCGCCTGCATCGTCGCCAAGACCGAGTCGGCCATTGCCGGCATCGTCCACAGCGCGACGCCCGAGATCGCCGTCCAGATCACCTTGGATGCGGTCTCGCGACCCTGTTCAAGGTGGGGCAGCATGAATGCCACCTTCGCAAGCAAGAAGAAGCCGGCGAGCTTGGCCATGACCGTCACCGCGTAGACGATCCCAGGAAGGGAAGCCGAGAGCGCGATGAACATGCCTGCGAGGTCCTGGTTGTTCTGGCTCGATGCCGAGCCCGCCTCGCCACCCGAGAAGCATGCCGAGACTTTCGACGCCATCGAAGCCGTCTCATTGCCGCCCGTTTGTCCCAGGCAGTCTTCAAGCTTGAGCGTCTCGGAGAAGGAATGCAGCGTGCTGGGCATGGAGAGCAGCAGCGTCGCCACCAAGAACATGGTGAGCGGCTTGGCGAGCTTCACCTGGTGCGGGTTCTCCGAATGCTCCTTGAACTGAACCAAGGACTTGAACGCGGCCCAGGCTCCGGCGATGTAGCAAAACGCGTGGATCTGTCCGACGCGAGCGGCGTCCTGGCTGTTCAAGAGCTGTTGCAGCCAGCTATCGTCTCCGCCTCCGAAATCCATGTAGCGGCGGTAAACCTCGAATCGAAGAATTTCCGCCATCGATGGAGTCTTCGGAACCTCGGTCCCCGCTGGAAAGACGCGGTTGTAAACGGGCGTCGCGGTCGTCGTCCAGTTTTTGGACAGCGCATCGGCGGACGTCGATCCCAGCGCCGCCGGAGCGCGGAAGGAGGCGATGCTCGCCAGCGCTTGGATGGCCGGCGATAGGCGGGCTTGCAGGATCTTGCCCTTCGCGGTCACGAGCTGCCCAGCAGGCGAGCTCTCCACGTCCTTGGGCATCGCGGGCGTCGAGAAGGAGGCGACGATGTTTTTCGCGGCGATGCTGGCGACTGTCGATTGCTTGGCGCTGAAGGTCAACGAAGAGGCCTTCGCCAGCTCCCCCGCGTCGCCGCCAGCGACTTTCACGTAGTCATGGGCCGGGACGAACAGAGACTGCCCCCGGAGGTCGCCATTGGGCATCGGACCCGTCGATTGGCAGCCGTTGAGGTTGCGCGCAGAGCCGAACGCCTTCGCCGCGTCGCTCTTCGGGTCGAAGGCCACGTCCGGCGATTGACGGCGCTCGCGGTCGAGCGCGGAAGCACGGAGATTTCGCAATTGCTCTCGCCAGGCTCCACAGGCGGTGGGTCGCGCGGCCCGGAATCTCCGGGCATTGAAGAAGAGCTCGCGCCGCGAGGCCGCCCGTTGGAGCGCGTGGCTCCTGTCGAGGGCACCGTCAAGCTTGTCGCGCCGGTCGAGCGGTCGCTGTGGACCCGCTTCCTCGCCAAGTGCGACAGGCTGGGCCTCAAACCCGCAGCCCTGTTTCGCCTCTGGCTGGCCGGGTATCTGAATGGCGATGACGCGTCGCTTCCTGCTGGCTACAAGGCCTTCGCAGAGGCGGAAATCCAACACCAGCGAGAGCGCGGACAACTCCCGGAAGGCGATTGGACGCTCGGCATTCGAACGCGGGTGACCACAGAGGACCGGGAGCGGTTTCGACTCAGGGCCAGCCAGGACGGTTTGAAGACGACGACCGTCGCCCGCGCTTGGGTGGAGTCTTTCACGGGGCGGCCTGAGGCGCCATCGAAGTCGAAGCAGCCGAACGAACCGCAGCGTCTTCAAGGTCAATAGGAGCCCCGCGACGCGCCGAGAGCGTGTCACACTTGCCGACGCGGAGTTGGGCGGAGGCTTGATATGAGGCGAGTCGTAGGCGAGGTCAGAAACCTTCGCATTTGCGAGGAGGAAAGTCCTGCGCCTGCGGCGCTTGGGAGGTTGCCGGCTTCCAATCCGCCCTTGCCCATCACTCTCTGGACTTCCGGCGGCTACTTCATCAGGGCATTCGCCACAGAGCCCGAGGCGCGAGCATTCGCGCTGCAAGACGAAGCTTTTGATCGTCCCATGGCGTTCCAGCTCGACACCGGCGATGAACTCTTCGTGCGCGGGTTCGCGGCGGAGGGAGACTCCGCGACCGTTGAAGCCCAAGCAGAAGCCGCCACGACCTGTTGGATCTGCACGCGAGATGGCGCGGAGATCGACGAGGTGGATGGCCTTGCATTCGCCGTGACGGCTCTTCGCGCGCAGCAGGCGCATTCCGCCGCCTCGATAACGGGCCCGCACCCTGTCTTGCCCGAGGGAAAGCCTCGGTGATCGTCTAGCGAGGACGGTTCGGCAAAAGTCCGAACCCTGCATAGAAGATTCGCTTGCATCGCGGAAAGTTGACGATGACGCGAACCATCGCGATGTCGCCCCAGACGTTGCGCGTGAAGAGTGGCTGCCCGCGCTGGAAGCAGAAGAGCCAGTAGCCGATCTTGACCACGAGGCCCATGCGTCCTGGCCAAGCGATGGATCGAGGTCGTTGCCACTTCACCATCGCCGTCCGGCCCCCCAGTTGATGGAGCTGGTTCTCCCAAAGCTGGCCGCGGCGGTCAAGCGCGAGCGAAGAGCGCGCTGGCGCCTCGGACGTTGAAGTCGCTGAGGCCAGCGCCGCCTGGCAGCTTGACACGGATCGCCGAAAATCGCGCCATGGAAAAGCCGACCGTCAGAGGCCGAATCGAAGCGCGCTTGCTCGCTAGCGGCGAGCAAGCCTTCGTGCGGGCGGATTTCGAGGGATTCGGCAGCCCTCGACAAGTGGGGCGGGTCCTTCGGGAGCTGTCGGACGCGGGCATGATCGTCCGGGTCGGCCTGGGCATCTACGCCAAGGCCCGCAAGTCCACTCTCACGGGCCGGCCCGTCCCCGCCGCAGACCTGCTCTCCATCGGCTTCGAGGCCCTTCGCAAGCTCGGGATCGACGCCAGGGCGAGCCGGGCGATGAAGGCTCTTTCCGATGGCCGCTCCACGCAGGTTCCCATGGTCCTGGCGATCGCGGTCGATCGCCCCGTCGGACGCAAGATCGGCTTCGGCAGCCAGAGCATCGTCTTCGAGCTTGCCTGATCCGATTACACCGGATCGATCACATGTCAAAGGCCAGGGGCGAGGCGACGCTCGCTAGAGCCGTTTCCTCTTTGAGCCCTCTCGATCCGTCGGAAGCGCCGCGGCATCTATCGCAGCCGCTTCGTTGGCGCGCTCCACCACCTGGGCCAGAAGCTTGGCGTCGCGCCAATCTTCTTCGGCGGGGGATCCGCCGGCCCCGCATTTGAATGCTGGGCGGAAGAGCTTCACGGCGTCGGGCCAGGCCAATAGCCTGCCTTGCTCTTCCGCTTTGTCGAGGATGCCGACCCAGACGGTGTGATTGACGGCGATGAGTTCGATGGCCAGCTCATCGGCGAGTGTGGGCGTCGGGTCGAAGCGAACGAGCCAGCCGGCATCCCCTCCAGAGCAGCCACAAACCGACATTAGGGCGGCGACACTGGCCGATTGTGCGGGCAGGGCGCCAGCGCGAGGCTCCCGCGTCGCGCGGCTGGACATGCATCGGCATTTGAGGTGTCGCGCGCCGTCTTCCTTCTTCACCTGCGTTCATCCGAAGTTTTGTGGGATGCCGCCGCAGGCTTCCCGACGTTCGACGCCGGAGAAGAAGACAGAACCGACGCGGGCTTGGCCGAACCACGCGCGCGGCGAGTTCCGCTGGGCAGCCGCGCCTTTGCCGCCGCCACCTCGTCGGCGACCGTGCGGCCGTTCAAGTTTGCGGCGGCCTTCCACTGCTTGACGATTGCGCGCACAGCCTCGGCCGAGGCCTTGTCGCCGAAACGGATGGTGACGGCCACCGTCTTCGCGCGCCGCGACTTGTCGTAGGCCTTCCTCTTGGCTTTGCGAGACTCTTTGAGGGCAGCCAGCTTCTTCGCTTTGAGAGCCTCCAGCATTGGAGCGGCCAGCGCCTGCAGTTCGTCAAGCGGCATTGCGTTCAGTTTTTCTTTGTCATGGTTATCAAGCTTCATGCGGCGGGCTCCATTTGCGCAGGGGACGGTTCAACATCTCAAAAGGGAAAAGTCCTGTAAAGACCCAACGGCGGCCCCGAGCGAAGCGAGGGGCCGCCGCGACATGCGATGCCGACGAACGGCATGCCTATGCATAGCCTGCCGACATAAGTGGCGGGGGACGGCAGCCGAATGCGGTGTCGGCAAGCCGGCAAGGCGCGATCAGGGTCAAGTCAGGTCATTCAGATGGTTAGGCCGATGCTCGAAGCTCGCGGACAGCCCGATGCAGAAGCAATGCAAATGCATCGAGAGATGCAGCCGCTCATCCGACTTGGCGATCAAGGGTTCGGAGCTGATGTCAAGGACGAAGCCCTGCCCAAGCCTGATCGGAAATCAACGAGGCTTCGAGTTTCAGCCGCGAAGGCCAGCCAGGCGACCACCCCATGCGAAAGCTACTTCACGGGCCGAAATCGCCACGCTGACCACCCATTGCGGAGGGGAGGGCCGCGATGCGTCGCATCGCGGCGTGGGTCGGCAGGCATCCGCCAGACCGACCCAGGTAACAGGGGGATTTTTTCTTATACACAGAACCCCTATCGGGAATCGCGCACCTGTAATACCGCGCATCGGGCCGGCCGCCTGGGGCGCTAGACACCCCCCCGGCCGCGCGCGAGCATGGCGACAGAACAACAAGAAGCGCCAGAGGAGGCGACCGCCATGGCCGATCGCAGAAGCGTCGTATTCACCGTCAAGCTCACCCCCGAAGAAGCTCGGGCCATCCGCGACGCGGCCAAGCTCCTCACGCTCTCCCCGTCGGCCTTCGTCCGCGAGGCCATCGCCGACGGCATCGGCCGAAGCCTGGCCGATCGGGCGGAGGGGCCGCCAGCCCCGACGGGCCCCGCGGCCGTCCCCGAGGGCGGCGCAGCCGCGGGAGGCGCGCCTCCATGATTCAGATGTCCGCCAGCTATTTCGACATCGCGCTCGCGGCACTCATCGCGTTCGCGCTGGCCGCGTTCGCCTGCATCGCGCTGCGCTCGCAATGGAACTTGGCGAAGCTGCAGGAGTCGCGCGCCGACAAGCTCGCCAAATCGCTCTCTTCGGCGAAGGCGCGGCTGTCGCGCGCCCAGTCTGAGCTCGACGCGAAATCGAAATCGCTCTTGAGGGCGGTCGCGATCGGAAGAGCTGCGGCCAGCGCGGTCGAAGAACGCGACGCCGCCATTCAGGTTTACCAGCGGCGCTCCCTCGACGACGCGGAGTTCTTGGACGCGTTCCTGATCGGCTCGTGGATGTCGTCGCCGGAGGCGACGAAGCTTTGCGGGGCCCTCTCCGACGGCGACTACGACGCCGTCGTCGCCCGCAAGCGCATGGAGCACGTTTCGGTGGCGCATGTGGTCGATGCCGCGCGCCATGGCGTCGGCCCATTGGCCGCCTTCGCCCGCGCGATCGGCATCGGCCCAGAGGGCACGTTGCCGTCCAACAAACCCACCGACGATCCCGACATCACCGCGATGCTCCTGGCGCTCGACGCCGAAATCGACCGGCTCGACGCCGAAGGCAGGGAAGAAGCCCAACTTTTGCCGCATGGCTACGACGCTCCCGCGCCGAAGGCCGCGCCTGTCGATCCCGCCAAGGCGGCAGCAGCCGAAGCGTTGGAGCGCGAGCAGCTCAATTCCCTCGCCGAGGTCGCCGTCCGGGCCTTCCGGGAATCCGCGTCCCTCAAGGCCGAGCGCGCGCGCCGCCGCCGGGGCTCCGGGCCAGGCGGAAAAGGATCTGGAAAATGATTGGCCAGATCGTCGCGTTCAAGCCGCGCTCGAAGGGCGGAGGCAGGCAGCTCAACTACCTGGCCAAGGAGGCGCATGCCCCCGTCTTCACCGACTACCACCACAAGAGCGCTTTGGGCGTGTGGCGCGCGGGCGGAGGGCTGGCCGCCGTGGGCCTGTCGGCTGATGAGGCGTTCGACGAGGTGAAGACCGACGCTGTCGCGCGAGGCTTCCACGCCGCCACAGGCCGGCCGCTGGCTCGCAATGCGGGCGACGACCACCGCCAGGGATGGGACATCACCATCGACGACCCAAAGGAGTTCTCGCTCGTCCACGCCTTCGGCAGCGACGCCGAGAAAGCCGATTACTACGAGGCGCGCCAGGAGGCTTGGCGCGTGGTCGTCTCGGAGATCGAGCGGCTGGCCCGGCCGAAATACGCCGGCCATGAGGGGCCGGTGAAGATCGCCATGGAGATCTTCGAACACGACGACAGCCGCTCGGGCGACCCCCACAAGCATGGGCACGGCTTTCTGTTCAACGTGGGCGTCCTTCCTAACGGAAAGACCTGCGCCATCGATGTCCAGCCCATCATGGCGTCGAAGGCCTACCTCGGCCAGCTCTACCAAAGCGAGCTCGCGCGGCAGTTCGGATTGAAGGGCAGGGCCGTCGCCTTCGAGGAGCGCGAGAGCACCGACAAGCGGACGAAGACGCGGTATATCGTCGCCACAATCCCGAACCTGGCCACGCCCGAGCAGATCGAAGGTTTCTCGGAGCGGGCGGGCGACATCGCGAAGTCTCTCGATGAATCCGGCATCCGGAAAACAGCCAAGGCCAAGAACGCCGCCGCGTTGAAGACGCGCGATGAGAAGACGCTGACGCGCGACCAGATGCGCGAGATCTGGGATGGCAAGGCCAAGAAGCTCGGCCTTGACTTCGAAGCCTTCCACCGCGCGATGGACGCCCCAGGCCTGGACATCAGGGACCGCGCCGGCGCCCACGGACGCATGCGGGCCGAGATGGAGGAGCTGGCGAAGAAGGCCATCGATGGCAACGGCCTGATCACCGAGCACGAGATCGCGTTCGCCGCCGCGCGCGCCATGCGAGGCAATGAACTCAAAGTCATCCGCCTGGCAATCGAGCAGATCGAGAAGACGCTGGTGCCAGTCGAGGAGAACCATTTCGGGCGCAGCTTCACCACCAAGGAGTGCCTGGAGCTCGAAGCGCGGATGATGAAGCAGTTCAAGGCGATGGCGGCGGCGCCGGCTCCCATCGCGATCGCCCAGGAAGCCGTGGCCGCGGCCGGCCGCGCCTGGCAGGCTAAAACCGGGCACAAGCTCACCGCCGAGCAGTGGCAGGCCGCCAGCCACATCGTCTGCGGGGCGGGCCTGCTGGCGAACATCGAAGGCGAGGCGGGCACAGGCAAGTCCACCCTCATGGAGGTCGCGGCCGAAGCCTGGAAGGCCAAGGGCCTGCGCGTCCTCGGCGCGGCCCCCACCGGAAAGGCTGCGGAGGCTCTGGCCGCGAGCCTGGGCGAGGCCGAGACCTGCGCGCGCCTCCTGATCGACATCGAGAAGGGCAAGAAGGCCTTCGACGACAAGACGGTCCTTCTCATCGACGAATGCGGGATGCTCGCCACGCCTCAATACGCGAAGCTGGTGAACCACGCCTTTAAGGCGGGCGCGAAGGTCGTCTGCGTCGGCGACCGAAAGCAGTTGGCCGCCATCGGCATGCGAGGGGGCTTCGACGCCGCCATCGAGGCCGCCGGCATGGCATCCATCTCCGAGAACCGCCGGCAGAAGGATGCGGTCGCCTTGGGGGTCGAGATCGGCAAGCTCTTTCGCGACGGCAAGGCCCACGAGGCGATGGCGCTGGTCGACGAGGAAGGGCGGCTTAGCGTAGCCGCCGACGAGGTGAGCGTTGTGAACGAGGTCGCGAAGCGATGGATCGAAGACACCGCGTCGCCGATGGAGAAGATGGTGCTGGCCGAGCTTGTCGAGACGGTTGGCGAACTCAACAGCGCGATCCGGGAGGCTCGCATCGCGGCCGGGCAGATCGAGCCCGGGCGCGAGGTCGAACTTGAGACCAAGGACGGCGCGCGCTTCACCCAAGAGCTCTCCAGGGGCGACAAGATCATGTTCCTTCAAAACGCCACCAAGCAGTCGGGAGTGCGCGACTTGGCCACAGGGCAGCCCGCATGCCCGAAGAACGGCATGGCGGGGGTCATCGAGGCGATCCGACAAACCCGCGACGGATCGCATCAGCTCACCGTCCGCATCGACGATGGCCGCCGCATGCAATTCGAGACGGCCGACTACGCGACCTTCGCGCTCGGCTACGCGCACAGCTTCCACAAGAGCCAGGGCTCGACCGCCCGCAACGTCTATGCCGTCGCCGAGGGCAGCCAAGTGGCCGACCTGGGCTTGGCCTACGTCGGCGCGACCCGCCACAAGAACGACTGCCACATCTTCACGACGGAAGAAGCTCTTGCGAAATGGAACGCGCGCGCGGCCAACCTCGCCGACTCGCGCATGGTCTCCGAGAAGATCCAGGGCCAGGCGGCCGAGCCCGCGCGCACGCCGGAGCAGGCCGCCATGGCCGCCGCGCAGGCCGCCGGCGTCGCGGCGGATCGCGCCGCCAAGAGGCCTGAGGCGCGGCCGGCCCACGCCGAACCCGAAGCGGCCCGGCAGGAGCCGGCCGCGCCCACACCGAAGCTCGGCGACTTCTCCGCCGTCGCGATGGCCCGTCTGCTCGAACGCCGAACCCAAATGGAGAAGGGCGAGGGGGATGGGCGACGGGGCAGGGCGGGGCGAGCCGGGGCCTCCGTCCCCAGCAAGCGCGGAGGGCCTGCCCAGGCGCTGACGGCGGCGGACGAAATGGCGCGAGAGCTCGCGAGGGCGATCGCAGCGAATGACGGAGCCAGGATCGCGGAATTGGCGTCGCTGGGGGCCGACCTCAATGCGCCCTACCGAGGGAATCAGCCTCCGCTGCGCATGGCGATCGAGGGCAGGAAGACAGAAGCGTTCGAAGCGCTGCTCGATGCCGGCGCCGATCCCAACGCCGTGCATGGCCGCAACCAGCAGACCGCTTTGCACCGCGCGGCGGAGATGGGCAATGCCCGCGCCAGCTTCGCCCTCATCAATGCCGGCGCGGACTTGCTAGCCACAGACAAGGGCGGCCATTCGGCTGGCGCGCTCGCGCGGGATGCGGGCCATCACGAGCTGGCCGACCATCTGCTACATGCGGAGGGCAACGTTCGGGGCGAGGTGGAGGCCCAGGCGGAGCGCGATCGGTTGAGGGCGCAGAAGTCCCCGAACTACATCAAACCACCCACCTTCGACCCGCCTTGGCTCCGAGGCCCCGAGCTTGGGCGCTGATCCCGCGTCGCGCCGCCAATTTTATTTTTGCATATCCACGCACTGCTCCAGTCCAGGAAAGGAGCTTTGCTACCAGCTCGCGTAATCTCTTATTCCAGTCAGCCCATTCCCGGTTGGTTATTTTCGCTAGAAGCTTGATTCTTAATGCTTAAGAAGCTTGATTCATAATATGGGATGCAGTTCCTTAGGAACTGCATCAACGCTTTGCCAGGGAACCGGGAAAAGGCTGCCCTACCCGTTCTGTCCAGACAGTTCTGAGCGAACTGCTTTCGAGATAGGTATGGGAGCCTTCGCACGGCCCTGGATGTTTAGCCAGGTCTACCGGGGAGAGTTCGACGCAAGCGACCCTCATCGAGCGTTAGATTCTTGCGAATCCCTCAGGCCCATCGCTCTTGGCTGGGTGCGGCTTTCCTGAGTCCCAACTGACCGCTTGTTACTACGCCAGGTATCACTACCCGTATCTGGTCAATTTGTCCGTCCGTCTGGCTCGCGACACGAGCTTTACCGAGAGCAAATGATCTGGATGGCGACGAACATACCAAGCGGATTCGAAAATGCAAGCGCAAAAAGGCGAAGCCCCAAGGTTGGTGGCTTGGGGCTTCTGGAACCGCTTAGTTCCAATTATCCAGATCGGCTCTCGGCGGCACGATCAAATTAGCGCTGAGATTTTGCGGCGTCAAGCCATTTGAGCGAAAAATCTTTTTTTCGAAATCGTCGGTTCCAGGCGCCTCTCACTGCGCCTCGGCCGCCCGATCGGGAGATGGGCCTTGCCCCTTTATCGGCGAGATCATCAAAAAGATGAGTGTGGTATGCTCTTTCCGAGATGGCGCGGCACTTGCTACGCGCGCGGGCCGGCGGCCCGGGAAAGGGCCCTTGGCAGAACCACTCGATGCTTCCCAGGCGCAGCGTGAACGGCTGGCGTTCTTGGAGCTGCGCGCGTTCTTCACGGGCGAACTAAGGCGATCGGACATCGAGGCGCGCTTCGGCATCAAGCCAGCGGCCTCGTCGCGCGACCTTGCGCTGTATCGCGAAATCGCGCCGGACAACTTGGAATACGACGCTGTGGGCCGGTGCTACCGGCCCTCGCCGTCTTTCGCCCCGGTGTTCGAGTTCAACCCGGACCGCGTGCTCGCTTGGCTGCTGCAAGGCTTCGGAGATGGGCTGGACTTGGGCTTGAAGCAGGCGGCGCCGTGCGAGGGCCCAGGCCAGCTCACGCGGCCGGACATGCAAGTGCTTGGCTCCATCACGCGCAGCATGTGCGCCAAGCGCGCCACGCGGATCAGCTACCTGTCGCTGTCGTCAGGCTCTAAGCGTCGCGAGATCGTGCCGGTGGCATTGGCCGACAACGGGCTGCGCTGGCATGTGCGGGCGTTCGACCGCGAGCGGGGGCGCTTCGGCGACTTCGTGCTGACGCGGATCTCGAAGGTGCAGGAGATCGAGGGCGAGGCCGAGGAGCGGGAACTCTTGGGGGCCGACGAGCAGTGGGCGCGGATGGTCGAAATGGAGCTCGCGCCGCATCCCGGCATCGAGCATCCCAAGGCGATTGAAGCCGACTACGGCATGCACGACGGCGTCTTGCGCATCAAGGCGCGAGCGGCGTTGGCTGGCTATGTGCTGCGGCGATGGAATGTGGACGCGAGCCCGGACCACCGGCTCGATCCCGCGACCCATCACCTGTGGCTGCGAAATCCGCAAACACTGTATGGCGTCGAAAGCGCGGCATTGGCGCCGGGTATGGCAGCCAGCCGCATGGAAGAGAGCGCGACGTAGAGCGCTGAACCGAACACAAGAAGAAGGGCAACGCATGTTTGGATTGCGACTGCGGGAGGGGTTTCGGGGAGCGCATCTCCGGAACCGGCGCGGATGAACATCGCGGAGATCGAGTTCTCGCTGCGTGAACTGGTGGATCTGCCTTTCGATCCGTCTGAGTTCCCGTTCGCGTTCTTAGCCGCCTACGACGCGCCCAAAGCCACCGTCACCAAGCTGAGGCAGGCCAGCCCTGCAAATCTTCTGGGCCATATCGAGGTCCACCTGAAGAAGAAGCTCTTCTTCCGCTCAGCCGATGCAGGGCAGGCCGGCGCGGCGATGGAAGCGATGGCCGCCCAGTTCGAGGGCAAGAAGGACGCCCCGCGGTTTCTGATGGCCACCGATGGGGCCGAGCTGTTGGCGAAGGATTTGAAGGCCGCGACCGTGCTCGACATCGAATACGGCAAGCTCAACGACTCCTTCGACTACTTTCTGCCTCTGGCGGGCATCGAGCGCTACGAGGGCATCGCCGAAAGCGAGGCCGACATCAAGGCCACAAGCCGGCTTGCCAAGCTCTACGACGCCATCTTGGAGTCGAACCCGGACTGGCGAGACCCGACGAGGGCGCACAGCCTCAACCTGTTCATGACCCGGCTGCTCTTCTGCTTCTTCGCGGAAGGCACTTCGATTTTCGACGCGGGTCAGTTCACGCAGGCGGCGATGACCTACTCGCGAGAGGATGGCTCGGACTTCGCGGCCACCCTTGGGCTGATCTTCCGAGCGCTGGCGGTCGATCGCGATGGGCGCGGCGACTTGCCGGACTTTGCCAAGCGCTTCCCGTATGTGAACGGCGGGCTCTTCCGCGAGGAGGCCCCAATCCCGGTCTTCTCGCGGCGCGCGCGTCGGCTGTTGAAGGGCTGCGGCGAACTCAAATGGTCGGCCATCAATCCCGACATCTTCGGTTCCATGATCCAGGCGATCGTCGAGCCCGGGATGCGCGGGGACATGGGCATGCACTACACGTCGGTGCCCAACATCATGAAGGCGTTGCAGCCGCTCTTCCTGCTTTCGCTCGAAGAGGACTTCGACGCCTCGCGCGACAGCGAAGCGAAGCTGACGAAGCTGCTGGCCAGGCTCACGCGCATCCGCGTCTTCGACCCCGCTTGCGGGTCAGGCAACTTCTTGATCATTGCCTATCGTGAGCTGCGCAAGCTTGAGGCTCGCATCTTCGCCAGGCTCCGCGAGCTGGGCAGCTCCGCGATCCCCATGACGGGGATCCACCTGAACCAGTTCTTTGGCATCGAGCTGGCCGACTTCGCGGCCGAGACGGCGAAGCTCTCGCTGTGGATCGCCGAATACCAAATGAACGAGCAGGTCAAGGAGCAGTTCGGCATGGCGCCGGCGGCCTTGCCCCTTCGCGACAGCGGCAACATCGTCCACGACAACGCCCTGCGCATCGACTGGTTGGGCGTTTGCCCGGCGAGGGATGGCGTCGAAACCTATGTGGTCGGCAATCCGCCTTACCTCGGGAGTTCCAACCAAGACGACGAGCAGAAGGCCGACATGGACCGTGTCTTCGCGCCGTTGACGAAGACCTACAAAAACCTTGACTACGTTGCGGCCTGGTATGTCAAAGCGGCGGAATACGCCCAGTCTGTGCCGGCTCAATGCGCCTTCGTCGCCACCAATTCCATCTGCCAAGGCGAGCAGGTCGCCATGCTCTGGCCTCTCGTCTATCGGGCCGGCATGGAGATCGGGTTCGCACACCAGGCTTTCAAATGGCGCAACAACGCTTCGCAAGTCGCGGGCGTCACGTGCGTGATCGTCGGCATCCGCCATCGCAGCAACGCCAAGAAGGTGCTTTATTCGGCAGAGTTGGCCCGCGTGGTTCGAAACATCAGCCCCTACCTCATCGAGATGGACGACACGATCGTCGCCAAGGAGGCGAAGCCCATCAACGGCCTCCCAAAGATGGACTGGGGCAACAAGCCGACGGACGACGGGAATCTCATCCTCTCGCCCGACGAGAAGGCTCAACTGCTGGTGGACTACCCAGAGGCTGCTGCGTTCGTTCGCCGCTACTACGGCACGCAGGAATTCATCAAGGGCGTCGAGCGCTATTGCCTGTGGATCTTGGATTCGCAGCGTGAGCAGGCCGAGGCCATCCCGTCAATCAAGGCCCGCATCGACGCGGTGGCGGCGTTCCGGCTCGCCAGCGATGCGGAGAGCACCCGCGAGCATGCGGCCTGGCCGCACAGGTTCCGACAGATCCAGGACTATGGGTCGGATGCGGTGCTGGTGCCCATCCACTTTTCCGAGGACCGCGACTACTTCACCATCGGCTTCGCCGACGGCGAGACATCGGTGATCAGCAACGCCTGCTATGCGATCTATCGAGCGGACGCCTACGTCATGGCCTTGCTGTCGACGCGGCTCCATGCGGTCTGGGTGTCCACCGTCTGCGGGGGCCTCGAAACGCGCATCCGCTACTCCAACACGATGGGTTATCACACGTTCCCGATCTCGACGCTTTCCGATGAGCAGAAGCAGGAGCTGGATGACCATGCCTGGGCCATCATCGCCGCTCGCGAGAACTACCCCGACAAGACGATCGGCGAGCTCTACGACCCCGAGACGATGCCGGCCGACCTCTTGCGCGCCCACCGCGATCTCGACGCGACGTTGGAGCGGATCTGCATTGGCCGGCTGTTCCGCAACGACACCGAGCGGCTGGAATACCTGTTCAAGCAATACGTCTCGTTGAAGAGAAAGAACCGGCCCGGCGCAAGCCGCCGGCCATCCACCAGGGGAGCTCGATGACTGACTTTGTCAAACTCACATACGCCCGGACGGGCGCGAGTCAATCTGTCAACGCCATGGGCATGCGGGCCATGCAGGCCCGCGCCTACGACGAACGCGGGTCGCAATACCTGCTTGTGAAGGCGCCGCCGGCCTCCGGCAAATCGCGGGCGCTGATGTTCATCGCGCTCGACAAGCTGGCCAACCAAGGCATCCGCAAAGCCATCGTGGCAGTGCCGGAGCGCTCGATCGGCGCCTCGTTCAAGTCCACGCCGCTTTCGCAGGATGGCTTCTTCGCCGATTGGGTCGTCGATCCCGAGTGGAATCTCACCTCTGCCGGCGGGGCCCAGAAGACCAAGGCCTTCGCGGAGTTCATGCAAGGCCGGGCCAAGATCTTGGTCTGCACGCATGCGACCCTGCGCTTCGCCTTCGAACAGCTCGGCGCGCAGGCCTTCGACAATTGCCTGCTCGCCATCGACGAGTTCCACCACGCGTCGGCGGATGAGGAGAGCCGCCTAGGCGAGCTGGTGCGTTCTCTCGTGGAGCGCGACAAGTCCCACATCGTCGCCATGACCGGCAGCTACTTCCGCGGCGACGCCGCACCGGTGCTGCGGCCCGAGGACGAGGCTCGCTTCAACCGGGTGACTTACACCTACTACGAGCAGCTCAACGGCTACAAGGATTTGAAGACGCTGGGCATCGGCTACCACTTCTATCGCGGCCGCTACATCGACGCGATCAACGAAGTGCTCGATCCGACGAAGAAGACCATCATCCACATCCCCAGCGTGCGCTCGGCCGAAGCGACGAACGAAGGCAAATACGGCGAGGTGGATCGCATCCTCGACCACCTGGGAAGAGTCCTCGGCCGCGACGCCGCCACTGGCTTCTATCGCATCGAGCGCCCGGACGGCGCCCAGCTCATCGTCGCCGATCTCGTCGACGACAGCGCGGAGCGCGAGCGCGTGATGGCGTCGCTTCGCGAGATCAAGGGCCGCGACGATGTGGACATCATCATCGCGCTGGGCATGGCGAAGGAAGGCTTCGACTGGATCTGGTGCGAACATGCCTTGACCGTCGGCTACCGCGGCTCGCTCACCGAGATCATCCAGATCATCGGCCGGGCCACCCGCGATGCGCCTGGCAAGCCTCACGCGCAGTTCACGAACCTCATCGCCGAGCCGGACGCGGCGGAGGACCGCGTGGTCGAGGCCGTCAACAACATGCTCAAAGCCATCGCCTGCTCGCTGTTGATGGAGCAGGTGCTGGCCCCGATCTTCAAGTTCAGGGCCAAGGACGACAGCGACGAGATCGACGGGTCGCGCCGGGAAACCGACATCGTGTTCGACAAGGACGGATCGGCGTCGATCGCCATCCTCGGCTTCAAGGAGCCTTCGACCGAGCGCAGCCGGCAGATCATCGCCACCGACCTGGCCGACCTCACCGCGGCGATCTTCCAGGACGATTCGGTCCTGCGCGCGTCGTTGAACCCTGAGGAATACGCGCCCGAGGTGGTCAACCAGGTCTACATCCCGCGGGTCATCCAGACCAAGTATCCGGACCTGACCGATGAGGAAGTCGAAGAGGTCCGTCAGGCCGTGGTGGCCAATGGCGTGTTCAAGAGCCCAGCCGTCGATTTGCAGCCTGGCGGCGACGATTTGGATCCGGACGCCAAGGGCGGTTCAAAGTTCGTCCGGATGGCCGAGAAGCTGGTCAATATCGACGAGCTGAGCATCGACTGTTGATTTCCACGCAGAAGTGACCCACTGACCCCCAGGATTTCCATCTAAACC